>PMCE01000279.1:0-24567 GCA_003154025.1 Syntrophaceae bacterium | reverse complement strand
CATCCCCGGAAGAAAACGGCCGCCCGGCTGGCATCGTGTCTCAAAAATAATAACCATGAATTCTCGCTTGGCAACAGCGTTCGACTTCGGTTATGTATTTCCGAGACTCGACATTAGGCGGATCGAACGATCCGCTTCCCCTCTTCCAGCGCCTGGAGGTTGGTCTCCAGCCTCTTGGCGCTGAAGTTCCTGCCCAGGGTCTTCTGGAACTCGGCGGCGCTGAGCGGCAGGAGGTTCAGGTCCAGAAGGGCCCCGATCATGATCATGTTTCCCAGGATCGCGGGGCCCATCTCCATGGCTTTCTCGGTGGCCGGGATGGAGTAGAATTTCCGGGAAAGATCCTTCAGGGCGCCCTGGATCTCCCCGCTCTCCGGATATTTCTCATCTCCCGAAGTGACCCCCACCGGATAGATCGGCCGGGTGTTGGCGATGACCACGGTCTGGGGGTTTCCGTACGCCGTCAGGACCCGAAGGGCCTCCACCGGCTCCAAGCCAATGATGATATCCGCCTTGCCCCGGGGGATCAGGGGGCCCAGTTGCTTCTGGGAGGAGATTCGGATGTGGCTCATCACCGAACCTCCCCTCTGCGAGGACCCGTAGGTCTCTCCGATGGTTACAAAATACCCCTTGCCGACAAGGGCCTGGCCGATGAGCTGGGAAGAGAGAACGTTCCCCTGCCCGCCGACTCCGGTGATGATCAGATTATAGGTCTCTTTCCCCGTAGCCAATTATTTCGTCTCCTCTTTGATGATCGCCCCTTCCGGGCAGATGTCGGCGCAGACTCCGCACCCGACACAGATCACTTCATCCACCTTGGACTTTCCCTCTTTGGGGTCCCAGATCAGCCCGGGGCACTTGAACACCCGCGTGCAGACCCGGTCGCAGCCGCAGTCTTCGCCGATGCACTTCCGGTCGTCTACAAAGACGCGGTAGGGAGGCTTCTCGTCCTTATCCTTGATCATCTGGCACCGGCGGCGCACGACCAGGACTTTCGCCCCTTCGGGGTCTTCCAGGGCCCGGAGAAGCTTATCCCGGGTCCCCGGGATGTCGAACGGATCGGTGACCTCCACCTTGGCCCCGAAGGCCCGGCAGACCCCTTCGATGTCCACGGGAGCCACCTCATCCCCCATGGCGTTCTTTCCCACGCCGGGATGGGGCTGGAATCCGGTCATGGCCGTGGCGCTGTTGTCCAGAATCATCATGACCAGGTTGGACTTGTTGTAATGGGCGTTGACCAGGGCGGGCATGGCCGAATGGAAAAAAGTGGAGTCGCCGCACATGGCGATCACCGGCTGGTCGAACCCCATTTTGGAAAGCTTCCCGAAACCGCTGGCCAGGCCGGTGCCCGTCCCCATGGCCCCCCCTACCCGCAGCTGATAGTAGCCGGAAGGCCCGCGTCCCATCGCATAACACCCGATGTCATAGGTGGCAAATCCCTGCCGGTTGTCCAACTGGAGGGCGTTCTTGATGGACCAATAGGTAGCCCGGTGGGGGCACCCGGCGCAGAACCCCTGGGCCCGGGAGGGAAGCATTTTCTTGGACACTTCCTGGGCTCTGGTTTCATACTCCGCCGGCCTGGGCTGGTAAGGTTTCTTGAAGATCTTGGCCAGGGCGTCGACCACCCGGTCGGTGGTCATCTCTCCGACGGGGGGAATATGGCCCGACTTTTTCCCGAAGAAATCTTTGGGCCCGATCTTCCGGGAGTGGTCCGCGGCGATCTCTTTGACATTCCCTTCCAGGAATGCATCTACTTCTTCGATCACCAGGATCTGGTCGGTCTTCTTCAGATGATCCACGATCAATCGGCTGGGAAGTGGCCAGGTCGTTCCCATCTTGAGAATTCCCACTTCTTTTTCCAACCCCAGCATTTCCACGGCTTCCTGGCTGTAAAGCCAGCCCGTCCCGCAGGTGATGAGGAGGAGTTTCGGCCGCTCCGGGCCCTGGTACCGGTTGAAGGGACTTTTGGCGTAGATCTCTTCCAGGCGGTCCAGGGTGCGATGGAGCTGCTCGTGTTTTAGAATCAGGGGCTGGGGCAGCATCGGTACGGAGCGGTCGAAGCGGGCTTTCCCCCCGGTCTTGGGGAGTTCTCCCAGCACCACGTTTCCCCGGGCGTGGGAAGTCCGGGTAACCCCGCGCAGGATGACCACGCTTCCAACCTGTTCCGAGAGCTCGAAAGCCCATTGGGTCATCTCTTTGGACTCCTGGAACGTGGAAGGCTCCAGGAGGGGGAGATCCGCCATCTTGGCAAATAACCGGGAATCCTGCTCGTTGTTGCTCGAATGGCCCTGCGGGTCNNCCGTTCTGCTTCATGGCGCAGATGGCCCGCATCCCCGAGAAAGAGGCCGCGGAGGCCACTTCCAGGGCCACCTTTTCATTGACCGACCATTCCACGTACAGGCCCATCTTCGAAGCCACGCTGGCCAGGTTCTCGATGATATCCGTGGAGGGGGTCCCCGGGTACGCCGCCGCCACTCTGACCCCGGCTTCCAGAGCGCCCCGGGCTATGGCTTCATTCCCCATCATGAGAAGTTCTTTTCCTGGTTCTTTCAAATCGATCACCGACATGACTCATTCACCTCTAAAAATGGAATGATGGAATGATGGAATATTGGAATATTGGGTAAAGAAAGTTGATTCTTCCCAAACCCATCATTCCAATATTCCATCATTCCATTTCTAATCCCCTGCGAGAGTTCGGAACACCGGGTCTTGAACGTCCAGATAGAGGAGATCCTGGGAATTCCCGCTCATCTGGGCCAGGTTTTGAAGGGCCGTCCGTTTCTTGTTCAGGGAGGCTTTCTTCAACCTTTCCAGATTTCCTTCGGGCATTTCCCGGAACTCCAGAATGCCTCGCGATCTGGCCCGGTCCAGCAGGTCCTGCCCGGCCGGAGTCCTCACGATCACCTGATTCCACCCCCGGGCGACTTCCCATCCCTCCGGAACCCGGGCCGACCCCACGGACAGATCGCTGAATTCGGCGGTCATATCCCAGCAGTACCGGCACGATTTCCGAACGAAGGGGGTCACCTCATCCAGGGAGATCTCCACGATTCCCTTCGGAGTATGGATCTCCATGGAATTGTGCTTGCTGGGAGGAATGTCCAGGCCCAGAATCGAGTCCTTCCCGAACCTCTTCTCCAGCAGGGCCTTCAATTCCCGCCAGGAAAGCGCCCAGCCGCAGAATAGCCCGATCACCAGCCGCAGCTTATCGATGTTACTGTCCTTCGAGGGATACGGTTTCAAACGCATCTTGGCGAGCGCCAGGGCCTGGCAAGGGGTCGCCACCACCCCGATCTTCGCGGCGGAGCCTTTCGCCGCCCGGTGAAAAGCAGCCAGGTTCGGAGAAACCACAAACCGGCTCTTGCCTCTTTTCTTTGCCTCTGAAACCCTCTGTACCGCAACCCCCTGGGGAAGGAAACCCTCTCCTTCCTCGGCCAGAACCGCCGTATCGATGAGTCCATCCTCCAGGGCAAGGGAAACGAGAGCCGTAACCGTCCCGCCGTGCTGGGAGGATTTGCGGACTTCCGGGTCGGCCGCCCGGGTCAGGTAAAATCCCTTGAGCGCCCCGAGCTCGGGGGTAAGGTCCTTTGGATCATACTGCCGGCGGAGAGCCTCCAGGTCGGTGGGAGTCCGGGGGCAGAATGCATAGCAACGGCCCTCTTCGCGCCCGCAGGGGTCGAGGATGATGGTATGGTCTTTGTAGGAGACCGAATAGGGACAGAGGTTGACACAGGCTCCGCAGTTGGTGCAGAGGCCTGTCTCCATGACGTTTTTCTGAAGCTCTTTCTGGCCCATGATTTTTTTATTCAATTCCATTGGGATTACCCTTAGCGTCGTTCCTGGTGGAGTAAAATCTTCTTTTTTAATTCATAGCCCACGGACTGCGCGGAAGTCAAGGAGCTAATGCATGCGTTAGGACTGTGCATATGAATAAAGCCCTTCCCGCTCTCCACTCAGTGCTCACCCTAGCCGTGTCATTTAGTTCTGAGTTGTGGACCATTTGATTTGCTTTTGTTCGAAAAGTACATGGTTGATTACTTTTCAGGCGTTATTCCCAAATTGGCAGAGCTGCAACCAGCTGCCAGGGTTTTCCTTAGGACCATAGCCCTGCCAGAAATTCCTTCTGCCCCCCTTTATTAAAGGTTTCAGGTGCGAGGAGCCTTTGGGGGCCTCCGAACCCAAGACTCCGAACATATTTTTGGGCCCCAAAGAGCGAGGGAACGGGTATAATAAAATCAGGAGTTCGAAAAGAAAAGGAGGAGGGTTTTATGGAATTAAAGGGAAAACGGATCGCGGTTTTGATCGAAGACATGTACCAGGAGCATGAATTCTGGTATCCCTTCTACCGGATGAAAGAGGCCGGGGCCAAGGTCACCGTCGTCGGCACGGGGGCNNGGCGGATTTGCCCCCGACCGCATGCGGCGCAACGCCGCCATGCTCAAGCTGGTGCGCGACTGCTTCAGCCAGGGAAAAGTCGTGGCGGCCATCTGCCACGCCGGGTGGGTGCTGGTGTCGGCCGGAATCCTCAAGGGGAAGACTGCAACCTGCGTCTCCGCCATCAAGGACGATGTGATGAATGCCGGCGCCAAGTACGTGGATCAGGAAGTCGTGCGGGACGGAAATCTGATCACTTCCCGGACTCCGGAGGATCTGCCGGCGTTTTGCCGGGAGATTATTTCGGCCCTGAAATAAAAAAATAGGAATCAGGAACTAGGAACCAGAAGGCTGAAGAAATTTTTTTTGGTCCTGAATCCTGATTCCTGTATTTTGCATGATCACTCCTGCTTTTTTATCAATTTTCCGTACAAGTCCTGTTGCCGGCGGATGGCCTCCAGATACCGAGCATGTCGCCGGGGATCGGGCTGGTACGGAGAATGGATGAAATGGGGGACTTCCTCCAGGCTCTTGATTGCCCCCAGGGCTTCCAGCGCCAACAGGGCCGCTCCCCGGCTGGTGGCCTCGTCCACTCCGCACGCCGCCACCGGCCTTCCCAGCACGTCGGTCACGATCTGAAGCCAAACCGGGGAACGGAGCAGGGCTGCTCCACTGGCCACCACCTGGGGATCCCCCGGGACCAGGGGCCGGAGCAATTCAAAGACCAGGAACAGCCGGTAGGCCACTGCTTCCATGCCGGCCCTCAGGATCTCCAAGGGGGCAGTAGCCAGGGAGATGCCTTCAAGGACGGCTCGGGCATGCCCCGCCCACCCCGGGGCGCGCTCTCCGGCCAGGAAAGGAAGAAAGGTCAAACCGTGCGAATCCGGCTCCATCGCCCCCAGAGCTTCATCCAGACTCGGATGAGCCCCCAGGTTCAGGGTTTCCCTCATCCAGGCAAAAATGCTGCCCCCTTCGCTTAAGGCCCCTCCCAGAAGAGATCGATCCCCATCCACCCGGTAGCACCAAAGGCCCGCCGGGAGGTGTTCGGGGGCAGCGGATAGAACCACCCTCAGAGCGCTCGTCGTTCCCATGGTCACCGCAACCTGCCGGGAGGAGAAGCACCCGCTTCCGATGTTGGCCGCGGCCCCGTCGCCCACCGCCGGAAACCAGGGCACATCGGCAAGGGCCGGCCAGCGACGGGCAAAAGAAGCCCGCAATCCCCTCCGGGGTCGGCGAACGTCGGTCAACCGGGAGAGATGTGATTCCCGCACCGGAAGGCCGGCCAAGAGCGGGGAATCCCAGGCCAGGTGGAAGCGGTTTAAAAGCCCGGTCCAGGAAGCTACCGAGTAGGTAACCGCCGTCTCGCCGAAGAGTTGCAGCTCCAGGTATTCGCCGATCGATACCCATCGGGTCACCCGCGCGAAAAGGGCGGGCTGGGCCCGGCTCAGCCACCGCAGACGGGCTGGCAGGTAACTGGGGTGAAATCGGCACCCGGTCCGGTCATGGACCGAGGCTTCATCAAAATCGGACCTGAGCTGGGCCACTTCCCCTTCGCCCCGGGTGTCGGCGTAGGTCGTCAGGGGAAGCACCGCTCGATGCTCTCCGTCGATCCCCAATAGGTTGTTCACGAAGGTGCAGGCGGCTACACCCCCGATGCTGCTTTGCAGGGGCCCCGCCTTGTCCATCAACTGATCCAGACATTCGAAGACAATCTGGAGGACGGCATCGGGGTCAGCTTCCGCCGCCCCTTCCGAAGTGGTCTGGATTTCATGGACCCTGCGGGCCTCCAGCCCTTCTACGGTTCGTCCCTTTTCATCAAAAATCATCGTCCGGATAGAGGATGTGCCGATGTCGATGGACACAATGAGGGGGCCTTCGGCCTTTTCGGGGATCACCGTGGACATAAAATGGATCCGATCGGGAAGATCATTTCGCCGGCTTTGGTGCCTTGTTTTGGAGAAGATTATAGCATTCTTTGAATTAGAAAAGCCAGGAGGGGACGGGGAGATGAGTGGGGAGAAATCTCGGCGGAAAGCGGTCGGGCCTCCGCCGGTTTTCCTCTTCGTGGGGTCATGCAGCGTTCACCGGCTTGAATTTCCCGATGCATGAATTTCGGGCCGGCTTAGGAGTTGCTCCTTTCAGCCCCGTTGGAGGCAAAGCCCAGGTCGGCAAGGATGGATTCAATCAACTCCACGATCTCTTTATTGGTGGAAGAGCCCTTCATGATGAAATAGTTGGCCCCAAATTTATAGGCCGCTTCCCGGTACTCGGGCCAATCATAGCTGGTCAGGATCGCCACGACGATTTCCGGATGACTCTTTTTGATGTGTTCGGTCAAGTGAAGGCCGTTCTCTCCCGGCAATTTGATGTCCATGAAGATGAGGTCCGGACTGGCGTCTTCAATTTTTTGCAGAGCCGTCTTCCCGTCCGCCACTTCTTCCACAACCATGGAGGGGAATTGGGTGGATAAGATGTCGGCGATGGTCTGGCGGAAGAGAGGATTGTCCTCGACGATTAGCGTTCTAAAAAGGCGCATATTTTCGACGATTTACCCCTCATCGGAGAGTTTGAGTCGGATAAAATACTTTACTAATGATCACCTTCATGGTAAATAGGGTGAGAACTGTATTTAGGCGATAAGGACACAGTATTTATCGCCGGAACACCGGTAGGGGTGAGGCGCCATTTCCGCCTAGAAGTTTGAAAGGGCAAAGGGGGCGCACCCTCGGGAGACGAGCCAAACATGGGAGAAAAGCAGAGAATCGTCATCGCCGAAGACCATACCATCCTCCGCGAAGGCTTGCGGGCCCTCTTATCCTCGGACCCGGAACTGGAAGTCGTGGGGGAGGCGGAAGACGGGCAAGATGCGATCCGCTGTGTGGAAAAGGCGAAGCCCGCTCTGGTCTTGATGGACCTCTCCATGCCCCGGATGAATGGAATGGACGCCATTAAAGAGATCAAGAAAAGGACTCCCGAAACGAAAATCCTGGTTCTAACGGTCCACAAGACGGACGAATATATCGTCGCCACCCTGGAGGCCGGGGCAGACGGCTATGTCCTGAAGGATTCCACCAACGCCGAGCTGAAGATGGCCATCAAGAGCGTCCTGGGCGGGAAATTTTTCATCAGCCCGGGGATCTCCGCCAAAGTCATCGAGGGATACCTGGAAAACAAAAAGCCCCAAAGGGCCGCCACCCCCTGGGAGTCTCTGACCGCCCGGGAAAAAGGAATCCTGAAACTGATCGCCGAGGGATACAAGAACAAGGAGATTGCCGATTTTCTCTGCATCAGCGTGAAGACCGTGGAGAAGCACCGGGCCAACCTAATGCAGAAGCTGGACCTTCACAGCGTGTCCGCCCTTACGGCCCTGGCTATTGAGAAGGAACTGATTACCAAATGACGCGGAGACTCGGAGACGCGATGACCCGGAGAAAGATCTTCCTTCCATAGACCTACGGATTATTTTCTGTCTTCCTCCTTTTCCTTCATTGTATTTCTTATGACCCAATCGTCAGGGCTGGTCAACATCTTTACCAGTTTTCCTGATATATGGTTATAGGTTTCGCTTAACTCCGCCGCCAATGACGGGAGAAGGTAGCCACACTTGACCGCAAATGCCAGCCAAACTTGGGTTTCCGCAGCCTCTGCGTCAGCATCACTGAGCTTACTCACAAAGGCATTCGGATAACGACGTTTCCTCCAGGCTTCAGCAATACTGGTGCAAATCGAACGTGACGACCTTCGAATCTGATCGGTGAGAGAATATCTCTCTTCGACCGGAAATCCTTTGCTTTCCTCGAAGATCCTCATCGCCGAATTCATTGATAGCTTATATACTTCCAACTCTGTAAAATGACGGATATTCGGCAAAAGCTCTTCCTCCCATACACCGTTCCGTTGCCCTTATTCCCGGTATTTTTTCTCTCACCGCGTCATTGCGTCTCCGCGNNCCGGCCACATCACCTCCAAGCAAGCCCCCTTGCCCGGACTGGACTCGAGGATGAAGATGCCCCCGGAATTCTGGGCCCGCTCCTTCATGCTCGAAAGTCCCAGCCCCTTGCGGGAGCTTTCCAGATCGAACCCCGCCCCGTTGTCCTGAATCTTCAAGGTGATCCGGTCATTCTTCTTCCCCAGGGCTAAGGCGATCGAGGTCCCGCGGCTATGCTTGGCGATGTTGTTCATGGCTTCCTGCAATATCCGGAAGATCACGATCTTCAGTTTCTCGGGAACCTCCTGCTCCTGCACCTCGATTTGCCGCTCCACCTCAAAATGGGGGTAAACCTTTTGAAATTCCCGGCAGAACCAGTTGATCGTGGCCAAGATTCCCAGGTCGTCGAGCATGGAGGGGCGCAGGTTGGTCATGATCCGGCGCGTTTCTTCCACCCCGTTTTGCACCATGGACAGGATGTCCTCCATGGAAATTCCCGCAGGGGTCTTCCCGGTTCCGCTCTGGCCGATCTTCCTTTCCAGGGCGAATTTCACGGCCACCAGAGTCTGCCCGATGCTGTCGTGGAGCTCTTGGGCGATCCATTTGCGTTCGTTTTCCTGGGCGGTTAGGAGCTGGGTGGAAAGAAGGCGGAGCTCTTTCTCCGACTCCATCAGGGCTGATTCCATCTGCTTTCTCCGGGTCGTATCCGCGATGTTCCCCAACACCGCCGGGCGCCCCCGGAAGTCGATGCGGGTATTGCGCCGCGTGACCCAGATGGTCTTCCCGTCCTTGGTCAGCCCTCGAGCTTCATATTCCGCGGGGACCGGCTCTCCCTGGAGTCGCTTCTTCCGCCATTCATCGGTCAGGGCGCGGTCCTCGGGATGGACGAGCTGCAAGACTTCCAGGCCGATCATCTCTTCCCGGGAATAGCCGAAGATGTCCGCGTATCGCTGGTTGCAGAAGACCACCCGGCCGTCCTGGTTGATAAAAATGCCGGTCAGGGAGCTTTCCACGACCTGGCTGTATTTTCTTTCGGAATCCCGGAGCGCCTCTTCCATCCGTTGCCGCGCGAACACCTCCGCCTTCAGGGATTCATAGGCCCGGGTCAGCTCCGCGGTCCGCTCCTGCACCCGCACCTCCAGCTCATCGTGGGTTCGCCGGAGAGCCTCTTCGCTTTGCTTCAAGTCACGGAAGAGGAGGTTGTAGGGGGTGACCAGGCCGGTTTCGATGATCGCCTTGTAAAAAAAGTAAAAAGCCGCCACTTTGAAAAAATGCCCCAGGAGGTTGAAAAAACCATAAACGTCCACATAAAAGGTGAAGGCCAACTCCGAAAAAACGGTCAGGGTGAGGGAAAGGCTTAAAAGCCGTACGACCTGAGGGTCAAAATCCGCTCGCCGCCTCAGAAGGAGAACAACGGCAACCACTAGAAGGAAAGAGATGATATATTCGCTTATTTTTTTGAACAGGGTCAAACCGACCCCTTCCACATAGCATTCCGGGAAAATGGACCAGGGAAAAATCGACAGGATCAGAACGGCAACCAGAGATAGGTAGATCCCCAGTACGGCGGGGTAATGGACTTTCCGTTTTATCAGCCATGGGGCAATGAGGAAGGAAACACTCTGGAGGTAACGGGCCGCAATCCAGAGCTGCGTCGGCAGATTGCTTCCGTAGCCGGGAAAGACCCCCATGCCCTTGTAGGCAAGGGTATGAAGAAAATCAAGAGCCCCGATGGAAAGGTAGGTAATCCCCAGGAAAACGAGATAGGGGTTATCGATGAGATGACGGGAATTCCAGGCCAGGACGAAGATGCTGCAGGCGATGACCACGCTGAAGGTCTCGGCAAGGCAGTGGAAGAGGAGATAGCTGTATAGGCTTGCCCCATAGAGCCCGATAAGGAAGAGGACGCCATAGGCGAGGGTCGGGACAATGGCGGACTTTTCAGCGGTCTCCTTCACCACGGCCCCCTGGCAAAAAATTCCAGGAGGGAGTGTTGAATGGGAAGATGGGCCCCGGGCTCTTCCAATACGCGAGTTTTCCTTTCAGCAGATTTTATTCCCTTGAGTCCTCAGGAAGCGGAAAAAGCGGATGAGACCTCGAATCTTCTTGGCCTCCTCGCCTTTCCATTCTATGAATGAAGAGGCCGGGAAGACCGCGCTTTTCGCATGAGTAAAATGAACGAAATCCCGATAGAAGTCAATGCGAAACTGTATCTTGCCCCCCTCACTTTTCAATAAGTAGGCCTAAAACGAACCAATTTCCAGGCTGTGCCGGGCCCGGAAGCAAGGGTGTTGCCCGCAAAAATCATGCGCGCATCACTTTCTGGTCCGGGCGGGCAACCCGTTCTTTTCCCCAGAACATAGTCATTACCTTATAGGGGTGCCCGATGGGCCCGCCTCTTTCTGCGGAAGCACGGGGGGATTTCCGGATGGAATTCTTTTCCCGCCGATGCTCTTTCCGGGCAAGGAAACTGAATTCCCGGGTCGCTCCTCGCTGTACCGGAACCCTTCCTAGCTTTTGCCTCGGGCGAAAAGGATTTCGGACACCTGAGCGATCCGTTTCACTCCCCTGACCTCTTGGGGCAACAGGGGGACTTCGACGAGCTGCATGCGCTGGCCGTAGCCGTCGCGCAAAGCTTTCAGGTATTTATGCTGCATGGCCTGCCGCAGGCGGTGGAAATCGCAATCCGCCTCCTGAACCAGGTTGTTCACGATCAAATGGCGGACGGGGAGGTGGAAATCATCAAAGTCTTTCAGCAACCGTTCGGTCAACCGAACCCCCAAGGCTTCGGCGATAGTGACGATCACATAAGCGGTCTTCTCCGGGTCCCGGATGAAATCGAGGACTCTCTGGGAAAGTTCCTTCCAGCCCTCGATGATCTGGAGGATGCTTCTCTTACTCTTTTTCAACCGGACGGTACTGGCCACCTTCTCGAAGGCTCCGTACAGGTTCATGTAGAACCGGGCGGCGGCTTCCAGGTGATTCAGGAAGAGCTGGGGGAGATGGAGCAGGCGCAGCGTGTGTCCGGCCGGGGCGGTGTCCCAGATGACTCTGCCGTATTTCCCGCTCTCCACCAGCGCCATGATGGTGTGGAGCATGTATTCCTCTTCGATCCCGGGAGCCCCCCCGATATAGTCCACGAAGTCGTAGTCCAGGCTGGAAAAGGCGGAGAGGACCTCGTAGATTTCCGGCCCGAACCTTTCTTTCCAGCGCCGGAGGATGACTTCGGAGCTGATCTCCAAACCGTACAGGTTGTCCGCCCCGGGAATCCGTTTTTCCCGGTCCCCGATCTCCGCTTCGAAGATGTCCGACAGGGAAGGCGTGGGGTCCGAAGAGATCAAAAGAGTTTTTTCGCCCGAGCGGGCGAANNTTTGGCATCCATGGGTAAAGAGTTTCGAGTTTCGGGTTACGGCGTCTTCTCAAACTGTTTCCAGGCTTTTTCCAAGGCCTTCTTGGCCTCTTCCAGGGTTTCCTCGGGAGTCCGCCCCGAAGGGGTTATAACTTCCAGGCTGAGGATCGGTTTCCCCGTCGGAAAGGTGCGGGAAAAGGTCCCATTGGCCTTCAGCGTCCTGAAGAAGCCGGCCAGCTCGGGAATGCCGATTTCACCTCCCGGCAGCCCGTAGGGCGGATGTTTGTCTCCGTAGAAGGGAGAAGACCGATCCTTGATCAGACAGTTGCTGAGGTGAACGTGGGCGACCACGTCTTGAACCCGGGCGAAGGTTGAAGGCAGATCTTCCTTTAGCTGAAGGATATGGCTGGTGTCGAAGGTCAGGCCGAGACGGGGTCGTCTCCCGCGGAGGTCCCTCAGCATTTCGGCAAACTCCAGCGTGGGCCCGATCAAAAAAGGATCCTCCTGGGCGATGTAGAAGTTTTCCACGGAAAGGGTCAGCGGAGCGGAGGGGCTTTTTTCTACTGCGTAATCGCTGAGGACATCCAGCGCTCGGGCGAACTTTGTTCGGGCCCTTTCTCTTTCCTCCGGAGGAGGAGCCTCAAAGCCCATCACATAAAGAATCTGGCATCCGTAGAGGATTGCTTCATCGACGATTTTCTTTACGTTGTGGACCGCCCGATCCCATTTTTCCGGGTCCAAATCATGAAGGTTGCTCCGGGTGCGGCGGCAGTACGCTCCCCCGGAAAAGACCAGGCTCTTTCCGCTCGACCGAAGGATCCGGGCCAGTTCTTTCTGGTCCTGCGGGTCCTCCACCCCGAATACTTCCAGGGCCTGGAAGAAAGGGTCGGCGGCCAGCTTCCGGGTGATCTCCAGGGAAGACCTTTTCCGCTCTCTGGCCTCCGGGAAGAAAGCTGGCACGACTACCCCTAGATGAAAAAATTCGGTCCATGGATATTGCATGTTTTTCTCCCATGTCTCAAGCCTGTAGGGACGACCCGGCGGGCTGCCCCTACGGATCATTTTTTGGGACGAGGAATTTCACAAAATACTGTCCGACCTTCTCCCCCATCGCTTCTTCCTTTCCCATCCAGAAATGATCCACTCCGGGATAGAGCGCCAGTTCCTTGGGCTCGGGCATCTTTTTAAGGAGCTTTTCCAGGGCTTTGGCATCGACGAATTCATCCTGCGAGCCGCAGACCAGCAGCTTGGGCCGGTCATACTGGTTGAGGAGGTCCTCGGGCTGGACAAAGGGAGCGATTCCGGCTACGGCTTTGACCCGGGGGTCTTCCACGGCCACCGCCAAAGCCACGATGCTGCCGAAGGAGTACCCGCACAGGCCGATCCTCCCGGAATCCACCCGGGGCCGGCCCTCGCCGAAGGAGATCGCCGCTTTGGCATCCTCCTTCTCCCCGATCCCATTCCCAAAACTCCCCCCGCTTCTCCCCACCCCCCGGAAATTGAATTTCAGCCAGGCGATTTCTTTCTCCTCTAGAGAAGAACAGACCGAATCCACCACATTGTTATACATGCTGCCCCCGTAAAGGGGATGGGGATGGCAGATCACGACCAGGGGAAAAGGCCCCGGCCCCTCGGGGATGCGCATCATTCCTTCGAGGGTGATACTTCCGCAGGGGAATTCGATTCTTTTTGGTTCCATGATGACCCCGCCAAAAGTCTCGGGTTTCGAGTTTCAGGTTTCGGGTTCTGAAGCTTTTCGGCCTTTAACTCGAAACCAGAAACCCGAAACTCGAAACTGTTTTACCCCAATCCGCTCAGCTTGGCAATCTCCTGAACAATGGCCCCGGTAAACTCTTGGGCGTCGGTCTTCCCGTCGGCAAAAAGAGGCCTGCCGATTTTCACATGGATTTCAGTTCTCATCTTTTTTCCCCGGAAACAAATCCCGACGGGAATGAAGGAAATGGCTTCGTCTCCCTTCCACCCCATTTTATCCTGGACTCGGAGGATTCTTTCGATCAACCGGTGTTTTCCCCTCCCCATGGAGTTTGGATAATAGGTCCCTTCGGGGAAGAGAACGATGAATTCTCTCTCTTTCAAGAGTTTTTCCAGATGGCGGAAGGAATCCAGAGTCTTCACCGGGTTTCCCCGGTCGAGAGGAATGCCCCCCAGGGCGGTCAAGAAATGCCGGATCCCCGGATAGGCGAAGAGCTCCTGCTTGGCGATGTAGCTTACCGGCCTCCAGACGGCCAAGGTCACAACGGGGATGTCGGTCCAGTATTGATGCTTGGGAAGAATAATTCCGGGGCCGGCAGAAGGGATGTTCTCTCGCCCCTCGACGTGGATTCGGTAAATGGAACAGAGACAGGAATGGGCGATTCCCCGGATGAGCTTATAGAATAAATTGCTCCGTCGGATGCTCACAGTTTCAATACCAGGTGACCCAGCGTGAAATCCGATTGAACGTAAGGCCGAATTTGGCGACCGGGATTGTAGGGACGATTCATGAATCCCCCTTATGGGCGCGTGCCATTTTCAATGGCGCGATCCATAGATTCGCCGGTCAGGACAAAATTATCACAAGGCCCCCGATGGAATCAACTGATTCTCTCGTCGCCGCAAAACCCAGGTCAGGGGGCAGGACAACTCGAAGAAGGAGGCAGGATTCAAGGGCCAAGGGAGTTTTGTAAAAAGAACAACTTCCGCTTGAACCCTTGAGTCCTTGAACCCTAAGAAAGGACTTTGGAGGATTTCTTGATCGCGCAGAGCTCCCCGCACATGGTGCAGACATCGCTTTCCTGGGGCATGCTGGACTCCCGCAGCTTTCGAGCCCTCCGGGGATCGATGGAGAGCCGGATCTGCTCCTTCCAGTCCAGCTTTCTTCTGGCCCGGGCCATCTGGCAGTCCTTCTCCAGGGAGCCTTTAAAGCCCTTGGTAATGTCCGCGGCATGGCCGGCGATCCTGGAGGCGATGACCCCTTCCCGTACATCGTCGACCGACGGCAGGCGCAGGTGCTCCGAAGGGGTGACGTAGCAGAGAAAATCGGCCCCTGCTTTGGCCGCGATGGCCCCCCCGATCGCCCCGGTGATATGGTCATACCCGGGAGCGATGTCCGTCACCAGGGGCCCCAAGACATAAAAAGGAGCCCCGTGGCAGAGGCGCTTCTGGAGGAGGATGTTGGCTTCGATCTGGTCCAGGGGGACATGGCCGGGCCCTTCGATCATCACCTGGACGCCCTTGGCCCAGGCTCTTTCCGTCAGCTCCCCCAGGATAATGAGTTCCTGGACCTGGCCGCGGTCGGTGGCGTCCGCTAGGCACCCCGGACGGAGGCCGTCCCCCAGGCTCAGGGTCATGTCGTAAGCCTTGGCAATCGCCAGCAGCCGGTCGTACTCCTCAAACAGCGGGTTTTCTCTTTTGTTGTAATCCATCCACTCCACCAGGATGGCCCCTCCCCGGCTGACGACCCCCATCAGGCGGCCTTCCTTCTTGATCCTTTCCACCGAGGTCTGGGTGACCCCGCAATGGACGGTAATGAAATCCACCCCATCCTCGCCGTGCCTTTCGATTACTTCGAAGAGATCGTCGCCGGTCATTTCCACCATGGGACGGTTCTTCTTCCGGGGCATCTCGATGGCTGCCTGGTAGATGGGGACCGTTCCCACCGGGACCGAGGACGCCTTCATGACTATTTTGCGGGTCTCGCCGATTCCCGGGCCCGTGGAAAGGTCCATGATGGTGTCCGCTCCCGCCTCGATGGCCACGCGCACCTTTTCCAGCTCCTCTTCGATATTGTTGTGCTCCCCCGAAGTCCCCACGTTGGCGTTCACCTTGGTGCGCAAGCCTCTACCGATGGCCAGCGGGGCAATATTTTGGTGCTTCAAATTCTGGGTGATGACCATTTTCCCCTCGGCCACTCCCTGGCGAATGGCTTCGGCCGGTACATCTTCCGCGGCGGCACACTTCTTCATGGCCTCCGTAATCTGTCCCTGGCGGGCGTAATCAAACTGGGTCATAACCCCTCCCCGACTTCAGTCGAGTCTTTAGTGATCTCTTTGGAAATGAATTCTTGAAAAAACAATGGCCGTAAGCAAAAAAGCCGACGATTCCCCGTAGAACCGGCGGCTTTGAACCTTTCTGGAATTTGCTTCCCTCCGTTGGAATTACCCAACAGGTTCGAGGGGTCATCCCGACTTAGCGGGATCTCTCAGCCGATCCAGCTCCCCCAGCAAATATATTTCTATCTTACCCTTTACGTTGCGAAAGTCAAGGATTATAAAGGGCAAGCTACCGTCGTGGATTCCGGGAGGGGAATTCAGGAAACAGGAGACAGGATTCAGGAAAAAAGCAGTTAGGGTTTTATACTGGATTCTGGATTCTAATTCTAATCTTCGAGCGCTGCTTCTATCTCCCCCCTGACTCCTTCGTCCACCTCCGCGGACCTCCGCTTCCCCAAGGCGGCCCTCGCCTGCCGGCCGCCGATCTTTCCCAGGGCCCAGGCCACATGGATTCGGACGAGAGGCTCCGGGTCCTCCAAGGTCGAGATTAATGCCGGGACTGCCTCCGGGTCCCCTTGGTTTCCCAGGGCCACGGCGGTATTCCTCTGCCAGAGTTTCCGGTTCTCCTTGCGAATGTAAAAAAGAAGGGGCCACACTTTCTGTTCGTAGTGATCCTGGGACATGGTCAGGAGTCGGATCAGGGAAAAGTCCGCGGCCCGTTCAAGAAGCCTCGAATTCATGGGCTTCCTCTTTTCCAGCCACTTCTTATTGCGCGGGCAGGCTTCCTGGCAAAGGTCACACCCATATACCCAGGTTCCCATTTTGGACCGCATCCCCCGGGGGATTTCTCCGAGAGTGAAATAGGTGTGGTAGGCGATGCACTTCCGGGGGTCCATCTTCAGCGGGGCGTACAGGGCTCCGGTCGGACAGGCCTCCAGGCACCGTCGGCAGTTCTCCGGACACTCCACCTTCATCGTGGGAATATCGGCTTCCAGTTCCCGGTCCACCAGATAGGGTTCGTTGACGATCCACGAGCTCTGGCCGGCGGCCTCGCGGGCAAAGGCAAAACAGCTCTTTCCGTAATTCGTGACCCCGGCCCGGGCCCCGGCCATGCGAGCGGGTGCCGGGCCGTATACGCTCTTGATTCCCTGTTCCTGGAGGAATTTCTTGAATTCCCTCCTCCGCTGACTGTGAAGATTGTCTTCCGGGCAGAAGAGCCCCTTCAGGTAGCAGCGACCGATCTTTCCCGCAAGGGAGGGCGGGAAATCTTCTTCAAAATAGCTGTCCGTCACCACGACCAAAGACCTCACCCCCGGAATAAACCGGGAGGGGTCGGCGAACCGGGAAAGGTCCAGGTCTCTCACCGAGGCTCTTTGGCCCAGGTTCTTGCCCCACTCGTACATCTCCGGCCGGCTGGCGATCTCTTCCGTATAAAGGGTAAACGGCTCGGCCGTAGCNNTTCAGCAAATACTTCTGCTCCTCTTTCGGCGCATACCACTTGTCCATGTTATAGGCAATCCCCGCCGGTGCCGACTCCACGCCGCGGAATCGGGCGCTGATGATCGGCAGAGCATAGGGAACGTAAAGGAACGTGTAGGGCTGTTCCTCCGCCAGAATCTCTTGGATCCGGTCATAACAGGCCTTGCGGATTTGGGAATCGAAGGTGTACCTCCCTTTTTCCAGGAGAGAGTCCACCTCGTTATTTTTGTAAGAGATGAAGTTCAACTCCTTCGGGCCCACCTTGCTGGAGTGCCAGATGTCGTAGATGTCCGGGTCCTGCCCTAACGTCCACCCCAGGATGACCGTCTCGAAATTCTTTTTGTCGATGAAGTCATTGATGAACGCCGCCCATTCCACCGTCCGGATCTTGACCTTGATCCCCACGGCGGCCAGCCGTCGTTGGATGATCTCCGCGCACCGGGCCCTCGATTCATTACCCTGGTTGGTCAGAATGTCGAATTCGAAGGGTTTCCCTTCCTTTTCCAGGATTCCCGCTCTGCCCGAGGCCTTCCATCCGGCTTGGGCCAGGAGCTCTTTGGCCTTCTCCACGTCGTAGGGATACTCCTTCACCTTGGGGTTATACCAGGGGGTGTCCGGTTTGTACGGACCGGTGGCGACGAGGCCCATCCCCAAAAGAACTCCGTCAATGATCTCCTTCTTGTCGATGGCAAGAGTGATGGCCTGGCGGACTCGCAGGTCCTGGAACTTTTCAACTTTGAGGTTGTATCCCAGATAAGTATAGGCGAAGGCCAGGTATTGATATTTACGGAAGTCCCGTCGCATTTTGTAGGTCTCGGTCTGACGCTGGTACTGGAGCGCCGTGAGGCCCATAAAGTCGATTCCCCCGGACTTGAGTTCCAGGAACATGGTGGCCGGGTCGGGGATGATGCGGTAGACGAACCCGTCGATCCAGGGTCTTCCCTCAAAATAATCAGGGTTGGCCGTCAGGACGATCTTTTCCCCCGTCTTCCACTCTTTGAATCGGTAGGGCCCTGTCCCCACGGGGTTTCGGCTGAAAGGAGTGGTGTTGATGTCCTTCCCTTCCAGCAGGTGCTTGGGGAGTACGACCAGGGAGCCCCAGCTGGAGAGCCCCGGGGCAAAAGGTCTACGGTAGACAACCTGGAAGGTATGGTCGTCGATCACCCGGGCCTCTTTGACTTCCCGGTAATCCCCTGAATAGGCGGTGCGGGTGTTGGGGTTGATGATGGTCTGGAAGCCGAACATGACATCTTGGGCGGTGAAGTCCTTCCCGTCCTGCCACTTTACCCCCCGGCGCAGTTTAAAGGTAATGGTCAGCCCATCCGGGGAGACATTCCAGGACTCGGCCAGATCCCCCTGCAAGGTCAGGTTCTTGTCGTATTTCAACAGCCCGTTGAAGATCAACCCCGAAATGTCGTGGGAAGCACTGTCCGAAGCCAGCATGGGAATGAGGTTGCTGGCATCGCCGATGGACCCCTGGATCAGAAGGTCCCCGTAGGCAGGTTGGGCTCTCTCCCCCGAACGCTGCCCCTTTTCCGGGGGTGCGCCAGCCTCCTGTCCCGAACCGCAGGCCAGGCAAAGGGAGGTCAGAAGCAGAAGAATGAAGACGCGGAATGGGTTCATTTTCCGAATGGCATTCTGATTTTCTAACTTGTATTTTACGCCCTGCATTTTGTAGCCGCCTTGTTAGACGGTATCTTACCGCAATTTCTTTTTCAACACAAAAACAAGGGGATCTGCAATTCAGAAACCGGACTTCAGCCAGCAGACATCAGACTCCAGACTTCAGACTATTTGTGTTTCCTCTCTGGCCTTTTACCCGTTCTGTCTAATGTTCGAAGCCTGAGGTCTGGAGTCTGATGTCTGCTGGCTGAATCACGGAAGGAACTTAAAAAGCCTTGTAAACGGCCCAGGAATTTGGTAGGAAAGATAGAATAAGGTGTGTTTGGGTCCCTCTGGGGAGTGGCGGCGGTGCTGGAAGAAATTCCGAGAAAAATCAAGATCATCGTAAACCCCAAAGCCGGGGGTGGAAAAGGCCGGAAGCTCTTTCCTCTTTTGCGGCAGAAGCTTCTGGATCGGAAGGTCTCTTTTCATCTCCAGTTTTCCGAGAGCGCCGAACATTTCACCCACCTGTGCCGTCAGGCCCTGGGGGAAGGATACAACTACATCGTCTCCTGCGGGGGCGACGGCACCCACCACCGGGCCCTTCAGGCCATGGTGGGCAGCCGGTTCATCCTGGGATTCATCCCCATGGGCACGGGAAACGACTTTCCCTTGAATCTGGGTATCCCCAATGACCTGGACTCGGCCTGTGACCTCCTCCTCAAAGGGATAGTCCGCAAGATCGATGTGATCCAGGTGAATAACGGCGAATATATGGCCGGGGTGGGAGGAATCGGTTTCGACTCGGAGGTGAATGCCATCGCCAACCGGATCAGCCGTTTCGTGAAAGGGCGGGCGGCCTATATCCTTCCCGTTTTACTGAAGACGCTTACCTATCAACCGAAAGAAATCACCCTGCAGATGGACGACGAGCGGATTGAAGGCCGGGCCCTCATGGTTGCCTTCGGCAACATCAAGAGCTACGGAAAGGGGATGCAGATCACCCCTCTGGCCGAACCGGACGACGGGCTTATGGATATTTGCTGGGTCGACCCGGTGAAGACCCTGCGCCTCTACCGCTTCTTTCCCACGGTCTTCGCGGGCGAACACCTCGACATGCCCGAAGTTCACTACTACAGGGCCACTACCGTCCAGGTGCAGACCGGGCTTCCCATGGATCTTTACGGGGATGGAGAATACATCTGTCAAACCCCTTTCACCCTGCGCCTTCTTCCCCAGGCCTTGCGGGTCTTGGTACCATGAAAACAGAATCCAGGAGCCAGAATATAAGGGAAAAAGCCGTTATTCTGACTTCTGGATTCTGACTTCTGACTCCTGAACTTTATGTCCATCCGTCCTATCTTAACCGTCTCCCAACTGACCGCGGAGATCAAGAGTCTCCTGGAGAGGAACTTTGAGCATCTCTGGGTGGAAGGGGAGATCTCCAACCTCCGGATTCCCAGCTCCGGCCACTTTTACTGCACCCTGAAGGATGAATCCGCCCAGATCCGCGCGGTCATGTTTCGGATGCAGAATCGCCTGCTGAAATTCCAGCCCGAAGACGGCCTTCAGGTCGTAGGTTATGGAAGGTTGACCGTCTACGAGCCCCGGGGAGAATACCAGCTCGTCCTCGACCACCTGGAACCCAAGGGCCTGGGAGCCCTCCAGTTGGCGTTCGAACAGCTGAAAGAGAAGCTCTCCCGCGAGGGTCTCTTCGACCCGGCCCGCAAAAAACCCCTGCCTTCCCTTCCCCAGAAGATCGGCATCGTCACTTCTCCCACCGGGGCCGCCATCCGGGACATCCTCCAGATCATCGACCGCCGTTTCGCCAACGTCCACATCCTTCTCTATCCGGTCAGGGTCCAGGGAGCGGGGGCGGCCCAAGAGATTGCCCGGGCGATCGATGAGCTCGGACGATACCCCGGCCTCGACGTGATGATCGTGGGCCGGGGCGGCGGCTCCATGGAAGACCTCTGGGCGTTCAACGAGGAAGCGGTGGCCCGGGCGATCTCCCGGTCTCCGGTCCCGATTATTTCGGCGGTGGGCCACGAAATTGATTTCACCATCGCCGATTTCGTCGCCGACCTGCGTGCTCCCACTCCTTCGGCTGCCGCCGAGCTGGTGATACGCAACAAAACGGAACTGGTTCAAAACCTGGGAAACCTCGGCTGGCGCCTCAGCCAGGTGGTTCGGGCCCTTCTGGAATCCAGGCGCGAGCGGTTGTCCTCGCTGATCCATCGTCTGGCAGACCCCCGGAAACGGCTCTCCGACCAGCGGCTGCATCTGGAAGACTTTTCTTCCCGGCTGGCGACGTCCGTGCTCCAGGGCCTGCGGCAGAGATCGGAACGTCTCTGGATGAAATACCAAGGCTTGATCTACCTCCATCCCGGACGGCGCGCGGCCGAGCTTTCGCAGCGGCTGACCCAGCTTCGCCGCCGTCTGGCCTTGGCCGGCCGCGCCAGCCTGCGGTCTCATCGGCAGGGGGTGGAAGTCCTGGCCGGAAGGCTCCAGACCCTGAGCCCCCTGGCCGTCCTGGCGAGGGGTTACAGTATCGCCCGGCTCCTGCCTGCGCGCCAAATCATCCGCGAAGCCTCCCTCCTGAAAGCCGACGACCGGGTGACCGTCCGCGTCCACCGGGGGGAATTCACGGCCCGGGTGGAAAAGGCCGGGGGAGAAGAAGACCCCCAGCCATCCTTGACGCTGAAGTCGAAGGGAGTATAATGAAAACAGTTTTGGGTTGCGGGTTTCGAGTTCCGGGTGAATAGAAAAAGGCTCAATTTTGCCAGAAACTTGAAACCTCAAACTCGAAACTCGAAACTTTATTGGTGGGGGTTTTGTGGCCGAGCAGAAATTCGAGGACGCCTTCCAAAAACTGGAGTCCATCGTTAAGCGGCTGGAAGATGGAAACCTGTCGTTGGAAGAGTCCCTGAAAGCCTTCGAGGAAGGGGTGCGTTTGTCCCGTCTCTGTTCCAAGAAGCTGGACGAAGCGGAGAAAAAGGTAGAGGTCCTCCTGAAAGACAACGACGGACGTCTCCTTCCCAAGCCCTTCTCATTAGAGGATGAAGGGGATTGATTTGAACCTGGCAGAGTACCTTCAGCGCCGGCGCAAGGTGGTCGACGAGGCGTTGCGACGCTGGATTCCCGGAGAAAATGAGTTTCCTTCCCAAGTCCACCAGGCCATGCATTACAGTCTCTTCGCCGGGGGGAAGCGGCTCCGTCCCATCCTGACCCTGGCGGCCGCCGAGGCCGTGGGGGGGCGCATCCGGGATGCCCTTCCCCTGGCCTGTTCTTTTGAACTCATCCACACCTACTCCTTGATCCACGACGACCTCCCCTCCATGGACGACGATGACCTGCGGCGGGGCAAGCCGACCAGCCATAAGGTCTTCGGAGAAGCGGTGGCCATCCTGGCCGGGGATGCCCTGTTGACCGAAGCTTTCCATCTGGCGGCCCGGCCGGACCTCATGAAGGAAGTGCCGCCCCGAAGGAGAATCCAAGCTTTGTGGCATCTGGCTCGAGCGGCCGGATCCCTGGGAATGGTGGGGGGGCAAACCGTGGACATCCTGACTCAGGGGAAACCGGTGGATGCGGGCACCCTGGAATACATTCATACCCATAAGACCGGCGCCATGATCGGCGCTTCCGTGGCGGTCGGAGCGATCATCGGAGGAGCGACGGCGCGTCAGTACAAAAAGCTCCTCGCGGGCGGGGAAAAGCTGGGACTGGCGTTCCAGATCGTCGACGACCTGCTGGACGAGGAAGGCGAAGAGGAAAAACTGGGGAAGGCGGTCCGCAAGGATCAATCCAAAGGAAAGGCGACCTATCCGGGTCTGTACGGAATCGCCGAATCCCGGCGCAGGGCGGAGAGCCTCATCGAAGAGGTTCTGGCCCACCTGAAATCCTTCGACCGGCGGGCCAACCCGCTGCGGGAGATCGCGGCTTTTTTCCTGCGGCGAACGAGCTGATACAAGCGCTCCAAACCGGCAGCAATTTGTTGGGCCTGATCCCCGAACGCACGCTGCTGAGTTCGGCGTTTTTTTTATTGCTATGGGAGAGTTGCTAAAACAGATCCATAACCCTTCAGACCTGCGCCACCTGCGGCCGACCGATCTGCCGCGCCTGGCTCAGGAGATCCGCGAGGAGATCATCCGAACGGTCTCCAAGGTGGGGGGGCATCTGGCCTCCAGTCTGGGCGTGGTGGAACTGACCCTGGCGCTTCACTACGTCTTCGATACCCCCCGGGACCGGATCGTCTGGGACGTGGGGCACCAAACCTATGCCCACAAGCTGATTACCGGCCGGCAGGAAAATTTTCACACCCTGCGCCAGAGCGGAGGGATCTGCGGGTTTCCCCGGCGGGAAGAAAGCGCCTACGATGCCTTCGGGACCGGCCACTCCGGCACCTCCATCTCCGCCGCGCTAGGCATGGCTCAGGCTCGCTGCCTGCGGGGGGAAGATTACAAGGTCATCGCAGTCATCGGCGACGGCTCCATGACCGCGGGAGAGGCCTTCGAGGGCTTGAATCAGGCCGGGGCCATGGACAAGAACCTCATCGTCGTCCTGAACGACAATGAACTCTCCATATCCCCCAACGTAGGGGCCCTCTCCTCATACCTGAACCGGCTGATGACCGGACAATTCGCCACCCACTTCCGGGAGGAGATCAAAAACTTCCTACGGAAGCTCCCCGGCATCGGCGGTTCCGCCCTCAAGTGGGCCAAGTATGCCGAAGAGTCCTTCAAGGGTTTCTTCCTTCCCGGACTTCTTTTCGAGGAGCTGGGGTTCAAATATGTTGGCCCCCTGCCCGGCCACACGATTGATTCCCTCATCGAGAACTTCCGCAACATCAAGCAGCTTCGCGGCCCCATTCTCGTGCACGTCCTCACCACCAAGGGGAAAGGGTACGAGCCGGCGGAAAAAGACCCGGTCACTTTCCACGGGGTCGGGCCTTTCCAGCCGGAAACGGGGGAGATCCGCAATCACCAAGGCGGATGCCTGTCCTACACCGAAGCTTTCGGCAAGACCATGGTCAANNGCGGCCATGCCCCAGGGCACCGGGCTAGATCCTTTTGCCTCCGAGTTCCCCGACCGTTTCTTCGACGTGGGGATCGCCGAACAGCACGGGATCACCTTTGCCGCCGGGATGGCCGTGGAAGGGTTCATTCCCGTGGTAGCCATCTACTCCACTTTCATGCAGCGGGCCTACGATCAGATCCTCCACGACGTCTGCCTCCAGAACCTTCCCGTGGTCCTGGCTCTGGACCGGGGAGGGATCGTCGGCGCGGACGGCTCGACCCATCAGGGCCTCTTCGATTTCTCCTACCTGCGCCACATTCCCAACCTGGTGGTCATGGCCCCCAAGGACGAAAACGAACTCCAGCACATGCTCAAGACTGCCATCTCCTGCGGCCGGCCCGCTTCCCTGCGCTACCCCCGGGGGAACGGCTGGCGGGGGGTCCTGGATGAAGAGATAAAGGAGTTGCCCGTGGGCAAGGCAGAGATCTTGAGAACGGGCAAAGACCTCATTCTCCTGGCCATCGGCTCGGTGGTCAAGGACGCCCTGGAAGCCGCTTCCCGGCTCCAAGAACAAGGCGTGGCAGCCACGGTGGTCAATGCCCGGTTCGTCAAGCCCCTGGACGCCGGACTCATCGTTTCCCTCGTGGCCGAGTGCCGGCGCCTGGTCACGGTGGAAGAAAATGCTCTTCAGGGGGGATTCGGGAGCGCGGTTCTGGAATTGCTGGAAGAAAAGGGAATCACCGGCATCCAGGTCAAGCGCC
Organism: Syntrophaceae bacterium; assembly: GCA_003154025.1. The sequence continues at coordinate 66 of PMCE01000279.1, read as the reverse complement.
TGGGGATTCCCGATGTTTTTGTGGAGCACGGGGCCCAGGGTGAGCTGAGGCACAAATACGGGATCG
>PMCE01000337.1:187-17961 GCA_003154025.1 Syntrophaceae bacterium | reverse complement strand
CCCCCGGTGGCCACGGCCACGATCTGGAAGCTGGTGAGAGAATCGTTCAGGGGGACTTCCACGAAGGCTTCTCCATTGGCATCCAAGGGCAGCCTGCCTTTCCACAGGAGAAGCGTGTCAAAGAGCTCCCGCGTGGTCTGCCGGCCTCCTCCTCCGCCCTGAGGCAAAGCCTTCAACCCGAAGTGACGCTTGCCGATGACCTGGCTCTGAGCCGTTGCCGTCTGTACGCTGTACCCCCTCCTCCCCATCATGGCCGGCAGGATCTTCCAGCTCCTGTTGGGCATGAGCTCCAGGAGGCCTTCGTCCACCGCGGCCACGGCCACCTCACTTCCGGCCGGTGGGACTTTCCCGTCCCAGGTTTTGACCGCCACCTTGACCTTGGCCTTCTGCCGGACCTTGTAGACCTTACGGTCCGGGGTTACCTCGACCTTCAATTCGTGTTCTCTCCAGCCCACGTTGATTTCGGCGATCCCGAGTTTGTACGCGGGCCTGCCGAGGTCCACGAGGGCCGTGGGTTTCACGTCCGCCACGCGTCCCCGGATGGGCAGGACGGAGACGAAGACGTTGGGGGAGTAGTTCCCCCTGATCGGCACCTCGACCACCGGCTTTTTCCCGGAGATCTTCCGGACCCACGCTTCCATGACCCCTTCTCGCTCGACCGTAACCAGGGCGGTCGCCTCGCGGAAGGGCATGCGGACCTGGAAAACGGCCGTCTCTCCGGGCTCGTACCGCTTCTTCTCGGGAAGGAGGTCGATCCGGTCGTGATCCCCCACGGCAAACCACCAGTCGTCTTTTTCCGCCACCCAGACTTCACTCTGGGCCGCGGCGCGCCGTCCGGAAGGGTCGGCGCTTTCGGCCTGGACGATCAAATTTCCCGATACGGGGGAGCGGGTCTCGCAGATCAAGAGCCCCTTGGAGTCGGTCTTTCCCGAGCAGAGAGCCCCGACTTTTTTCGTCTCCTCGGTGTGGTCGTAAGCATAGAAACCCCCGGCGATGCGCTTGCGGTGGGTGAGGATCTTCCGCTGGAAGAGGTCGGCTTTCACCTGGGCCCCGGCCACCGGCTTCCCGGCAATGTCCAGCACGGCGACATGGAATTTGAAGGAATCCTTGGAAACGGCCCACGAGTCNNTTGAACTCCATCTCCGTGAGGATCTCCATGGGGATTTCAACCGGGGGGATTTTTTTCAGGTCTGTCCGCGCCCCGCCGGTCCGGTCCAGGACGAGATCCTGGGAAGGGATCTTTTCCTTTTTCCTTTCCTCGCCCGGCTGGTCCTCCTCCGTCTCCTCTTCTTCGAAGGCGGCCCCTCTCCGGACCACTCCCTCCTTGACCGGGCCATTGCTGAAGACGAATCGATCAAAGCCTTCGAATGAGGGGACCGACCGGGACCTCATTTCGCTGCGCAGTTTCACCGGCAGCAGGCCGGCCCCTCCCCCGGCCAGATATTGGACGCTGAGGTCGAGAGGAATTTCCTTGGGGGTGACCAGAGGCTCGGACGGAGGTTTGATCGTTCCCCGCAGGAGGGGGACGCGAAACTCCTCCACCCGGAATTCTCCCGAAGTCCTCCGCCAATCCCCCCGCCGCTCGCTTTCCCCTTTCTTCACGAGCACCACCGAATAATTTCCCAGCTTGGCGTCCCGGGGGATGGCCCAGGTGGTTTCAGCTATCCCCTGGGCATCCCACTTCAGGGGGAATTCATATTTTTCGCCGCTTCCGGTGTGCTGAATCGAGACCAGGGTCGGACGTTTGGCCTCCGCCACCGGGGAGAACCCCTGCATGGAGCGCTGGCGGAGGATATGCTTCATGTTCGCGGTCTGCCCGGCACGGAAGAGGGTGCGGTCGAAGACGGTGTGGCCTACCACCGGCCCGCGGTAATCCTCGTAGGGAAGCTGGAACCTCCAGGGCTCGATCCCCTGGTCCCAGCTGGAATGAACGAAGGCCATGTCGTCCTGCGTCTGAGCGGTGACGAAAAGGCCTTGTTGCAGGTTGAGCGCCTGGGCCTGAGTATAATCGTTGCCATCGATGGAATGTTCACACCGGGGGAGTTCTTCCCGGGAAGGCAGGGCGCCCTGAATCTGGAGCAATCCTTCGCCATCGGTCTTCCCCTCCCGGAGGATCTTTTCCTGGCAGTCGCGGACCGTTACCCGGGCGTTTTTGACCGGTTCCCCTTTATCCAGAGTGGTTACCCACACCAGGGAGGATTCGCGGCCCCATTTCAGATGAACCGAAAGATTGGTCACCAGGACTGCGGTGGGGACGTACATGGGCCTGGGGGGGTCGAGCAAGGCCCCGCCCAGGATGGCGCTCTCCAATTCGACGATGTAGAGTCCGGGCTTCTTCAGGGGAATGCCCACCACTTCGAAAGCCTGCGCTCCCTGGGGTTTGGGGACCTGGAACGAAGCCGCGGTGGACTCCCCGCTGAGAAGGGATTTTTCCCGGGAGGCGGCGGCCACCTTNNGGGCTTCCAGATTTCTGAGGGTCACGGGGAGAACGGGGTCGGCTTTGAGCTCGAGAATCCCGAAGCGGGAAGAGAATTTCGCCAGGGGCGGGTATCGGTCTGTGCGGACTGCCAGGGGAAATTTATCGGCATTTACCAGGGGGCGGCCCGAATCATCCTTGAGGCCGGCGGGAAGCTCGACGCGGAAAGCGGAGTTTTCCGGGAAGGGCCCCTGGAATTTTAGGTCGGTGAAATAATCCCTTTCTTCTTCATTATTCAATTGGGGCTTCCAAACCTTTTCGCCCGGGCCCTTCAGGACGATTTGTCCGGCGAACTCCAGGGGGACGGGGGCGGAGAATTCGAGTCCCATGGGGGTAAGGGGGAGGCAGGCCGCCCTCGGGTTCTCCCTCGGACACCGGAAAGTCACCGCGAAGGCATCCCGGGTTTTGTAGGGCAGGACCTGATCCTGTTCCGTGGCCACGCCGGTTTTGGCCAGCACTCCTCTTCCCCAGACCAGGCTGACTTTGGCCTTGTGGGGGAAACGCTGTTTGCTCTGAAGCAGAAGGAGAAAATCTCCGGAGGTCTTCAAGCCCCGACTGATCCATCGGGTTCTTCCCGATTCCAGAATCTTCTCCCTTTCCTTCCCCTCGATCAGCCTGGCCCCGACCCGTTCCGCCAAACCTTCGACGGAGAAGGAAACATGCTGGAGGACCGATTCCCGGCCCGGCTCAGCGTCGAGCCGGAGGATGAAGATCTGGTCTTCATCGATGGCTTCATTCCCCTGTTCGGGAATCGATTCCTTAATGGCCGGTCCCCCGGTGGAGAAAGCGAAAGCCTGGGGGCCGATGACTTCTTTTCCGGAGATGGTTTTGAGACCGGACTTGAGGGTGAATTCACAACGGATGCCGGCGGGAAGGTCTTTTTCGAAATCGTAGACCCAGTTCCTGCTATCGGCCCAGCGGGCGACCCCCTTCGCGGGACAGGAGAGGATGAAAGGCTCGGCAAGATCCCGGGGGTCCCCGAAGGGGACCATGGGCTCGGAGAACTGGGCCCTCACCTGGCGGATGTTTTTCACCGTTCCCTGGGGGGTGAATTTCTCTACGCGGGGTCCATCCTGCGCATAGAGGGTGAAATTGAAAGAAAGGGAAAGGACCAGGATCAGAAACAGGCCGAGGGACGCTTTTTTCATAGCCTCTCCTTATCCGGTGATTCTTTGAGGGTAGTATAAGCGAAATTGGGATTGTTGCGGTACAGGAATTTCATGGAAATTTTCATGCTCCCGGGACTTTGCTGGAGGCAGAAGGGGATGAAATAGATCATGGATACACCCGATGAATAATGTAGGATACAATGAAGGCCCGGAATAAATCCAACCTGCCGGGCAGGTAGGGAAAGGAACNNTCATGGCTGTTTCCCCGACGATCTTCGTTCCCAAGGCCCGGGCGACCTGGGAGAAAAAGTCGATCGTCCATCCGAACGTGAACAACCTGCGGGTGGTGGGAATCACCGACCCGAAAATGACCCGGGAGATCCGAACCGCATCCTCCTGGTCGCTTCAGGAAAAGATGGTGGTCAAAGAAGCGGTCTGGGAGAACATGGACAGACTGGCCTGCGGGCTGGCGGAGACCGGCAGTCCCGAGGATGCCTGGCGGGCGATTTTCATCAAGCCCCCCCGGAAGTCATGGTCGGACACAGTGGTAGCCATCAAGACCAACAACATCTCTCTCCAGCACACGCGCAGCGCGGTCATGTCCAAGGTCTGTCATGTCTTTACGAGCCTGTTGGCGGTAAAAGGGGAGAATATTCACATCTATGACGCTGTCCACGGCGGCTCCATGAAGCAGAATACTCCTTTTGCCGGCCTGCCCGAGGGGGTGAAGATCGAAGACAAGTGGGGCGGGGTCATTGCTGAGGTCTCGGTGCCTCCTCCCTGGGGGGACGGGAGAAGGACGACCCGGTGTCTTCGCCATCTGGCCGATGGCTCGGTGGACATCCTGGTCAACATCGCCCTATGCAAGGGCCACGACGAAAACTTCGGGGGTTTCACCATGGCCATGAAGAGCCACGTGGGTACCTTCACTCCTTGGTTCGTCCACCAGGATGAAGCCCTGGAGTATCTTCTGGCCATAAACCAGACGCCGGAGATCCTCGGCCCCATGGACCCTTCGACCGGGAGAGTCCTTTACCCCCGGCAGCAACTCTGCATCATCGATGCCCTGTGGGCCAGCGAAGGAGGGCCCGGGGGATATCCGCGAACCCAGCCCAATTTCCTGGCCATGGGAGTCCTTGCCCCGGTCCTGGATTACGTGATCGCCACCCGGTTCCGCAAAGAGAAGATGAAATGGACCATCAACCCGGGACCCACCCGGCGGATGCTCACCGAATTCGGATACCAGGAGAGCGATTTGCCGGCAGGGGGGAAGCTGATAGAAATCTAAGAGCAGGGTGTCATTTTAGCCCCGTAGTAGGAGAGGCCCCTAAAAAAGTCAAAATCTCATCGAATTATCTGATAACAGGTCTCATGAGCATTGGGCCATCCCTTCTGTACGGACGGAAGAGGAATCGAGATCCGCAATTTTAGTGAGGAATATATCCAGCAGTCCTTGGCTGTTGTTGCCATCGAGATTCCCGCCAGTCGATCCCGTGATATAAATGTTCCCGCTGCCGTCTACCGCCACCCCGTACCCCGTATCGTTGTAGGGCGTTCCGAATTGTTGTGTCCATGGCCGGGTGTTCGCCGGCGGGGGGCTTTGGTCATTAGCCCCTCCGCACGCAATCAATAGAAAGAGTAAGAAGACGGCCAGGACTATAAATGGGGGAAAACTTCTTCTCATACCCGTTTCCACCTCTTCGCCGCAGAGAATTTGGATTTGAACCATAATGGGCCGTCTTCGGCTCCCCCGCTGGATAACATGATGAGGAATGCCCAGAGCCACAGCCCGCGCTATTCTCGCCATGGGTGAAGAGTGCCACAAATGATTTCAAGGATCAAGAGTTAAGTATGATGTTCCCGGAATCCCCCAGGAGTATAAAGAGGATCAGTGAGCGGGCATACAATTAGATTATTATGTCAATTATGCATTATCAATTTAGTGCACCAAGAAAATAGATTTTATGCATTGTTTTATTATAAAAGTGACATAAAGCAAGCTTATAACTGGATGATATATTTATCCTTTTAGGAGTTGTCCAAAGTGTGAATTTGTTGGCATGATTATTGTAAGTAATGCGTTAAAAGTTGAAGTTAAAGCAATTTGTTTTCCCGCCAATACATCAGGAGCCTCTGAATCGAAAGGGGGTGGGGCACATGCGCAAAACTATCGGGGAAATTCTCCAAACAATGATGCTACAAAGAATCTCCTTCGCCTAATCTACGGTCTATTCGGAATCCCCTATATCACATTCGTGCTCATTTACGCCCTTCTGGCGGATCTTTCTCCTAATCGGATGGCTCTTTTGATAACGCCGATCTTGCTCATATTATGGGGAGGACTAAGGCATTACCTTTGGAGAGATAAGCAATGATGCGGGGATGATGCAAAGCGTGAAAGAAAAATCCGCTTGACACTCATAAACCAAGCGGGTAATTTTAGCGAAATTCCCCATGTCCTTGAAATTCTGACCGGCTTTTTGCATCAATGGCAAACTCAATCGATAGAAATGCATACATCTAAGGATTTAGACAGCCTATTCATCCTTTCCCCAAGAAGGATTCTCTTATGCCAATAAAAAAACCTTTTGTTCTTTTCTCATTTATGAAGGACTGGAGCCATGCCAATAGACTTGCATTTATGGGCTTACTCCTTGTAATTAATACTTTGATAATAGGGCCAATATTGCATGGTATGCGAAATGGCGAAAAGCACCTTTTACGCTTGCAGTCATAGTATCGCGATTGGATCTCCTTTTTCATAACCCGACCAATGCAAAAGAACCTTTTCATAACCAACGTCGAGTCTTTAAAGATTGCCACTAATCTCGGCCGTGGGGACAAAATCACTGATAAGATATTTATAACTAATGACAGGCCATTCATCGAAGACCTCTTGACACCCGCCTTTGGTCAAATCGCTGGGAGTCTCGAAGCGTATTATCTCAGGAATTCCGAAGCAGTAGCCTATTCCATCGAGGAGACGCCGTCATCATTAGACCATGAAGCGGCAATTGCCTTCATTTTAGAGAGGCTTGCGGAGGTCAGGGTGTTCCTGCAAATGCTGTGGATGGTAAAAGATAATTCGGTAAACATTGACTTGGGATACCTGGAATATCCGTATAAGGATAATAAGGCCTTTAAGACAAACGTTTCCCGCAATTCCTTCGCCAATGTATTCTCAACTGCGGCAGCGGAGGATCTCGTAACGGAATTCACACGCGATGAATTGCGGATGGCAAGGCACTTACTACGCGACCTAAAAATGACTATTGACCGGAGGCCTCAGATCGCTGCCGATGAGAGATATACTCGTTTCGACCGGGCGTTTTATTTCGTGCAGGCTGCCCGCGCTAGTTCGGATTTGGGGGTCAAGATTGCCAATTATTGCATATGTTTTGAGACGCTGTTCTCCACTGACTCGCAGGAAATTTCCCACAAGCTGGCAGAAAGAATTGCGTGTTTCCTCGAAAAAACATCAGCACCCCGTCTTGACCTGTTCCATAGCATAAAGAAATCATATGCTATCAGGTCTAGGGTCATCCATGGAGGGAAAGGGTCGTCGAGATTGCGGGAACAGCTAAAAGAGGGCTCAATTTCTTGCGACAATATCCTTCGCAGGATTTTGGTTCGAATTCTCAATGATCCCTCCCTTCAAAGGTATTTTAGGGAGCCTATCCCTGATAAGGATGCCGAGGAATACTTCGTGTCTTTGGTCCTCGGGAGCGAATGAAGTGAGATCGCGCATAACTTGCCTTATTCCGGTGCGCGAATTCAAAGTGACTCACTACCAGGAGAGACAGATCGATAAGAAGCAAGTGTGCATTTTGCATTCTTGATATCCAGGACCGGACCGCAATTCTACAAACGAAGCCATGGAAAAGAGAAATCCAAAGTTTGAAGATTCCCTAAGGGGTGACTCTGGGCCGATGAGGCTTCACCGGGAAAGTCTTCAGGCTTTTCTTTTTGGGCGGGCCTAGCGAGACCGCGGGGCCGTGTCATTCCCGACGGCCCTCCCAGGAAAGGAATGAGCCAATGACCAAATTCCAGGAAATCTTCCCTCCAGTAGAAGTAGCACTTAAACTTGAGCCCGAAGAATTGGCAGTCCCGTTGCTTGAATTCTTATGCGTCTGTGAGCAAAAAGAAAACCAGAGCAGTTTGGGGGGGCATCTAAACAGTTACAACATGACCTTGGGCAACACTTTCAAGGGTTATTGCGATATTCAATACCATGAAGCCATGGGAAAGGCAATCATGGAATCGTGGGTATGGCTTGAACGTGAAGGCCTCGTTGCTCCGCGGCCGGGGGACCCAACCGGCGATTGGATTTTTGTCACACGACGGGGAAGGGAATTTCGCAAAACTGGAGACTTTAGAAAATTCAAAGCCTCTCAGTTATTGCCTCTTCAAACTTTAGATCCGCAATTGGCCGCGAGGGTAACGTCCGCCTTTTTGCGAGGTGAATACGACTTAGCGGTTTTTGCGGCATTTCGGGAAGTTGAAATAGTTGTAAGAGAATTGGGCGGTTACGCCCATGGAGATGTTGGCGTGCCACTCATGCGAAAGGCATTCGATCCGAATGGTGGCCCATTAACTAACCCTGAACAAGAGGCGGGGGAAAAACAGAGCGTTGGACATCTTTATGCGGGAGCAATCGGGCTTTTTAAAAACCCAAGTAGCCATAGGGATATCAACCTGAATGACCCAATTGAGGCTATCGAATTAATTATGCTGGCGGATGCTTTGATGCGAATGGCAAAGAGAAGAAAAGCCAGCGCAAAGTCCTGAAAACGGCGCCACGCCATGAACAGGCGCAGGGGGATTCTCTCCCGGTCCCCCTTGCCCCTTCTCGTAAGCCAGGAAGAGAGAGGCAGGTGAATCGTGGATTTCTTTAATCTCGTATTTTTTCAAAGACTGGTTGCGAGCACGTTTGCAACCATCTTTGGCGTTGGTCTAGGTGGCTGGTGGGCCTTACGAAGGAATCGCAGAAGCGAAAGAAACGCGGCTCAAGGCGAAGAAAAGAAAGCAGAAGATGAGTTAAGGAAGAGGCGAATTCAAGCCCTTCAGGCGGCCAAGGGAGCAATTTCAAATAATGCTGATAGGATAAAGAATTTGGTCACCCTTTTGAAGTCGGGCGAAATAGCATACTTCAATGTAGACCCAAAAGAATTGGACTATTTGATTCCAGAATTGCTTAAGACACATGTTGATTTGGAATTGTTTCGTAAGATTAATACTCACCGGCGTGAGCTTGAGCACCGTGCCAGGGAGATTGACACCCGGTACGAAATGATCTGTCACCCTGCTTGGGCAAATCCAAACAGGCTTGGGGAGATTATAAAGTCGATTAACGCACGCTGCGAATTTCTTATCCTAAAGGTTGAAGAAATAGAAAAGATTATTGATGGAAGACTTAAAAAAGAGGAGGTAAATTGATTGGAAGGAAAAGCCATAGAAAATAGGGTTTATCAAATCGTTATTGTCTGCCTTCTGATTGTTTGGGTTACATTTGGGGGAGGGGGACGTGGTTCCGTTAATTCCGATACGTATAGAATATTTCCGCCCCAATGGAATTATCGAAACTGTGCCCCCTTCCCCTTTTGAACCACCGCCCTCCGATATATGAGCCGGCCTCACTCCTGCCTCAACCCCAGACTCGTGACTAAGCTCCCAACCTCCTCGTTCATCTCAACCAGATGCTTCGCCAGCTCCTGCGGGCCCCGATAGACGGGCGGCATATCCATCTGGCGGCTGATCCTGATAAAATCCGGGTCATCCATGGCCTTTTTGAAAGCCCCATGAAGCACCTCCACCACCTGGGGAGAAAGCCCTTTCGGCCCGACGACGCTGCCGAGGCTGGGGGCGATGATGGAGTACCCCAGATCCAGGAGGGTGGGCACCTCGGGAAAATCAATCATCCGCTTTTCTCCGTACACCGCCAGCAGTCTTAATTGACCGGATTCTACATATTTCTTCCACTCGGTGGTCTGAGAGGCCGCCTCCACGTGACCTCCGAGCAACGCCGTGACGGCCGGGCTCCCGCCATCGAAAGGAATGTGTTTCCACTGAAGGCCCTCTTTCACGGCCAGTCGTTCCATGACCAGATGTTGAGGGGTCCCCGCCCCCGCCGTGCTGTACCGAACCTTCCCGGGGTTGGCTTTGGCATAGGCGATGAAATCCTTGAAACTCTTCCAAGGAGAATCCGAATGCATGACCAAACCGTATAGATATACTCCGTATTGCATAATCGGCGTAAAATCCCTGGCCGTATCGAAAGGAACCTTCCGCATGTGCTGGCTCATGACCGCGCCGCTGATCAGTAGGCCGATCATGTACCCGTCAGGCTTCTCGTTCTTCAAGCTGGCCATGGCTACGGACGAGCCGCCGCCAGGCTTGTTTATGACAATAATGGGCTGTCCGAGACTTTTGCTGGCTGCCATGGCAAAGGGCCTGGCGCAGACATCCACGGATCCCCCTGCGGGATACCCGACGATCAAGTTGATCGGCCTTACCGGGTATTTTTCCTGGGAGAAGGAAGGGGCGGGACGCAAGACCAGGAAAAAGACGATTCCCCAAACCGCCAGGATCCTCNNTCATTCCCCTCTCCTCTCATCCCCCCCTAGAATGATCAAAACGGACTGTCCTCACTTCAGCCCCCCCCTTAAAAATAGAAACCCCATCTCTTCTTCAGAAATGGGGTCTATCCAGACTTCCAGACCATGCAACCTCCTGGCTATCCATTCGGGCAACAGTTAAGGGTGATGGTTCATTTTTCCATTTGGGCCCTATATTTTGGCTGGATTGTATGAAATCCACTCAAGGAGGTCAAGAAGGGACCAGAGTCCGTAGATGGTTGCATCGAATGGGAAGGTTGGGGACAGGCAAGTCTCGAATAAACTCTTTTAATACCAGCCCACTATAAGCCCTCAACTTACTTATGTACGTCCCCCATTTTCCGCACACCACCCCACAGTGGATAGGGTGCAGCAAGATACCAGCCNNTGGCCCAAACGTGCCGGTGCAGGAGGCCCTCCTGGGTTCCGACCGCCGCCGTCAAGAGGATTCCAAAATCACCGGAGTCGTGGTATTGTTCTCACCACCCGCAGGAGAACCCAAAATGAAAGCCCTCATCGTCGCCGCGGCCATCGTCACCGCCCTGGCCGGATGCGCTGGCCCCGGAAGCTCCCGGCCCGTTCTGTCATCAAAAGCCTACAGATCAGCGACGCCAGAGAACCAGGCCCGGATCGAGGCCGGGAAATGCGGAACAGGTATGACCATAGCCGAGTGCCGGGCGGCATGGCCCGACAAAAACATCACCTTCGTACATGGCTACACCAGTGGAGAAAAAAACAGGTACGAGACCTGGAAGGTCGAAAACTATTCCTCCCAGAAAGGGCCAATGATCTGGTTCTTCCTCCACACCAAAGACGGGGCCGTCATCGATATCTCCGAGTTCAAGAAAGGGGCCTCGGAAGCGAAATGAGATACACCCGGGAGTAAAATGCCACCACCGCGCCTTTTCTGGTATATATACTCAGAAAAGGATAACCAATCAAAGTCTTACCCCCCTCCCTAGGCAAAGGTGGTGCCTAAAAAGGGTTAAACGAAAACGCGCTGTAGGTGATAAGGCCATTCAGCAACGTGGGCAGGGAAAACCAAAGGAGGATTCGAAATGGGAGGAAGAGTAGAAACGCGGGAAAAGACCATCATAGACCGCCGACGCTCGCCAAAGCCATGGCGCCCATCCACGGTTGAGAGCATCGAGCCCCCTCGGCGGAATCTGAAACCTCTGCTATGGATACTCGCTGTTGCCGTTGCCATCATCATCAACCTGGCCGGATGCGCCGGTACCGGCAAGATGGCGCCCGATCTGTCCTCGACAGCCTACCAGGCGGCATCCCCAGAGACCCAGGCCAAGATCAGCCGGGGCGTGATCACCAGAGGAATGAACATCGATGAGTGCCGAGCGGCATGGCCAGGTCAATACTTCATCTTCGTGTCCGGGGACCAAAAAGGCGAAAGCCGGTATGAGACCTGGAAGGTGGAAACCTACTCCGAAGAGGCCCGGAGGATGATCTGGCTCTTTCTCTTCACCAAAGACGGCTGGATCTTCGATATCTCCGAATTCAGCAAGTGACCCCGGCCTTTTCTGGGTATATACACTCAGGAAGGGCCCCAGGACCGACTTTCCCCAGATTACGCCACTAATCAACCCCCTCCCCATGAGCTAAAGTCTCAATGGTGGCCACCCCTCGCCACGGGCTCATGCCTATTTGCTGCCAATCGCAGCTGGGCATCAGACATCGGGAAGGCTGGGGGGTTGTTGAAATGACTGTCATACCCAGGGTGGGATTAGGGCGAAAGAATTGTGGAGGCCAGACCTGATAAAGAAAGAACCCCTCCTTGGATTCGCGGATTTCCTTTAGGATGGAAGGATAATGAAGGGAATGGTAGAATTAAATGAAAAACTACATGGTTGGAAGAACCGGAGGATCTAAGGAAATTGAAAAATGAGGAACCCGGGGAAAAATCCATTTTCTGGGAATACGCCGAGTCGATTATCATCGCCCTGGTACTGCCATTCGTGATTCGCACCTTTGTCGTTCAGGCCTTCAAGATCCCCTCCGGGTCGATGGAACCCACCCTGGAGATTGGCGATCACCTTTTGGTAAACAAGTTCATTTACGGCATAAAATTTCCTTTGACCTCCATCAACCTATTCCCTTGGAAAGACCCCCAGCGGGGAGATGTGATCGTGTTTATCTTCCCATTGGAGCCGAATAAGGATTTCATCAAGCGGGTGATCGGGGTAGGAGGGGATACTGTTAGTATCGTAAACAAGAAACTCTACATCAACGGGGTGGAGGTCCCCGACCCTCATGCCGTTTATAGAGAGAATATGATCTTGCCGGAAGGTTTACAAAAACTCGATAATTTTGCCCCGGTGACTGTCCCCAAAGGGAGCCTATTCGTTATGGGAGATAACCGGGATCACAGCTTTGACAGTCGTTTCTGGGGATTTGTGCCCTTGAAGGATGTCCTGGGAAAAGCCTTTACCATTTACTGGTCCTGGAACGGGCAGGAGTGGAGGGTTCGGTGGAACAGGCTTGGCCACCTGATTTATTGAGAGGGCAGGAAATCAAGATCAAACGGCTTAGCTGGTAACAGTCCGGGGTACATTGATTTTAAAGGCAGGGTGTGGGGATATTCGTAAAACATTTTCAACCTTAAATGTAAGATGAATAATTCAATAAAAGGTGCCCTCTTATCAGGATTAGTATTTCCGGGCCTGGGTCAGGTTGTTTTAAAGCATTATAAACGGGGGATCGCTTTTATATTCACGGTATCAATCATTCTATTGGTAATTGTAGTGAAAGCGATACAACAGGTCTTTACCATCCTGGAAAAGATCGAGGCGGAGGGTGGGGTAATTAGCCTGGATACGATCTCGAACGCAGTCACTCAGGCATCCACCCCTTCTCAGAGCCTTACTTTCAAACTTCTCTTCTGGTTTCTAGTCCTCTGCTGGATCATTGGGGTGGTTGACGGTTATATAGTCGGAAAGAAAAAAGACAAAGAAGGTAGAACAACAGGTTAAGAACCCCTGAATTTGACCACGCTCTCCTGACTTAAGCTGAAAAAGCTTAGATCAGATGTAAGAGTAAAGGATCCTATGGTGTGCAATGGTATTTCAAAANNCTGTTTTCTGCATTCTCATCCCGGCTATTCCGATCTACCTATCGAAATTTCAAGCCAAAGAATCAGAAATTGGTATCCTGGTAGGAATTTTCAGCGTCTCCTCCTTGATTATCCGACCATTAGTTGGCAAAGCCCTCTTAACCATCCCGGAAAGATCATTCATGGTTTGCGGGACCCTTATCTATGTTGCCTCATCCTTTGCCTACATATTCGCCTCCCCTTTCTGGCCTCTTTTTTGGCTAAGAATCTTTCATGGGGTTGGCCTGGCTCTTTTTTCGACCGCATCTTTTACCTTTATCGCCAATATAACCCCCCAGGCTCAACGGGGCCAAAGCCTCAGCTATTTTTCTTTATCAATGAATTTGTCTTGGGCATTAGGCCCTTTCTTCGGGATATTGCTGATCAACCATTTTGGCTTCCAGGTGATGTTCTTGGTCTGTGCAGAGTTATCTTTGGCTTCGTTGTGGATGGCGATGAAACTAAACAAACGAACCATTCCGATGAAAAATCAATCCCCAATGAGCGATTCCTATCTGAGCCGTGCCGCCCTTCCTTCTTCCTTTGTTGCATTTTTACTTAGCGTTATCTGGGGAACCCTGGCTGCATTCTTCCCCCTTTATGCCCTGATGCACGGGGTTTCGAACCCCGGAATTTTCTTTATATTTCTAGCGGGGACAACCTTTTTGGGCCGTGTCTTTTTTTCAAAGATGGCAGATAAATATGGCAAAAAGCAAATTATAATGCCTTGCCTAGCCATCGTAATTATTTCTATCACCATCATCCCTCTTTCCAAAACTCTTGCCATGTTCGTGCTTTCAGCCGTGCTTTTGGGAACGGGATGGGCTCTTCTCTATCCCTCTCTTTTGGCCTACGCTGTTGACAAGGCGGATTCTGCACAGGGGCCAGCGATGGGGACTTTTACCGCTTTTTCTGACTTGGGAGGGGGTCTGGGGCCGATGATCATGGGCATTATTCTCGAATGGACAAATTATTCAGTTATGTTTTCCTGTCTGATACTCACCGCAGCAATTAATCTTATCTTCTTTTATTTTATCATCTGGAAAAGGGGTGAGAATGAAAAAAGGATGTCCCTATGAGAGTAATAGGGGGATAACGCCATTGGAGCGCATTCCGGCTAAAAGACGCCGGATCATATGCGGAATAAACGCTGAAGGTTCAAACGGGTGCGGGACAATATGATCCACTCTGGAATTACCGGAGGCAAATATTGCCCTGCGGTGGGAAAAGGGGGAATTTGTGAAGTAGGATTCGTCATTTGTAAGAAAGAAGTGTACTCTTTACCGAGCCCCTTTCAAACATTCATTTCCACAGGTCCCCCAAAATTTCCCCTTGATCCCAATCCTATGGCAGGTAGATACTATTTAATGAATGATTCCGACGAAATGAATCTACAAAAGAGGTGAAGAATGGGGGCAAATAAGTTCGTCTTAGGAGTTGTGGGCAGCCCGAATAGGGAAGGGCGCACGAACCAATTGGTTAGAGCCGCCTTGGAAGGAGCAGCCCGCGCGGGTGCCCCCACCGAGCTGGTGCATATGGCCGATCATGTCGCGGCCGCTTGCAAGGACTGTCTGTCCCGGGTATGCCAAGAAAATCAGAAGTGTACCTTTGAGGATCAGGCCTTCGAGCATCTGAGCCAGAAAGTTCTGAACTGCGGAGCCCTGGTCCTGGGAACACCGGTCTATTTTTGGGATACGAGTGGAATGGTAAAATATTTCATCCTGAAGATGTTCCGCGTATATGCCCCCTCGGCCCCACTCAAGGGGCTGCCGGCGGTAGGCATCAGCATTGCCGGAGGTACGGGCAACGGCTTGATCTCGGGATTGAGGCCGGTGTACCACTTTTTCCAGATGCTACAAATGCGGGCTCTGGAGCCGCTGCCCGCCACTCGCTTTAACTTTGACGCAGCGGTTCGGCGGGCGGGCGAGCTCGGCGGTCTGCTCGCCCCAATGATTCAGCGGCGGAATCCTTTCACCAGTCCGGAGGATCGTCTATTGTGGTACGATTCACTCCCTTACCTCGGCTTAAGCCGGGCTGGAGAACGGCGCCTTCTGGCAGACATGACTACAATGGCCTTGCCCTCTAATAGGCAATCCACAATACCCTTTGGTCTCGCCCGGGCCGACGCTTTGAGCGCTGCGGGCCGGCAGTTGGAGTCTTTAAACGAAGTCGCCTCGGTATACGACGCGGGAGTCAAGGTTTTCGAGGAGAAGTGAGAGACGGCCAATTTCGGATGGATATGAAAAGTCAGCCGTGAAGCTCCTAGGCGTCGAAGGGAAATCGGGGACGTACATTTGTTTATAGTTACTCACTGATCGTCGATAAATTGTGATCTTTGGCCAGTTGTTCACCCCGGGACACTGCCATACTGATTGCCGGTCGCGATATCCTTACCAGCGCACTTTAAGCCCGTCATCTTATTAACTTATGTACCTCACCCATTTTCCCTCTCGTTCGTTGATTACGAATCAGAGGTTATACCCCTTAGCCGAGCCTGTCAGAAACTGATTTCAGCAGGATGCACCATGCCCATGGACGCTCTACTTGATTTTTGTGCCTAAAAGAAATTCGAGGGTTCCCTTAAAGCCATGCACTTCTTGCTCTAGACCATATATGGCATCAGCCGTAGCGCGGGCACCGGATTCTCCCCAGAAGAAATAGTGATCTCCATTGATGGTGCGACTGAGTTGAGTCGGAGCATTTCGCACCAGAGTCAATAAAGCACGCCATTTTTCCTCCGGCAATTTTTCCAAATTCACCTTTTTGCCGATGTAGTCTTGGTAAACCTTGTTGGCGATATACAGAGACCAGGCGGCAACGTCCGTAACCGCATGCCTGGAATCTTTGGCGGAATTCGGGATTAGCATAGTCACCAACGGGAAATTGGCATAATCATAGGTTTTGAAATCCTCCATCCCTGCCCAATAGTCGCGAACAAATGAGCCATTCCGATAGACTAACCCCGTCCCAAGTTGATTGATGCCCATGTGACCCCAATAATGTTTGCGGTAGGCATCAAAAGGAACGATTACATTGCCAAAGTCATCTTTTATATCATCTGTCTTGGAGCTTTTTCGGTCGGCCAGGCCATTGGGTAACATGGCATATGATTCACCCATACCCGTGATGCCTACAACAGGGGGCGTTGCGGCCAGGGAAACATAAAAATCGAGGTTCAGGCCCACGGCCTGGGCCGCCTCGTTTACAGACTGGGGAATCTTCCCCCCCATGCTCCAGGCCAGAACGATAGCCCGATTCTGCAGTTTGTTTTCTTCAATCACATTCATGGCTACGGTTGCTACCTGCTTGCCCCAGGTGCGAACAGTGAAGTCCGGGTACACTTTCTCAAAAATAGGATCGGCTGTCTGCATTGGGTAGGTTACTCCGAGGAAATTGTAACCCTTCTGAACAAGCCAATGAGCCAGGAAATCTTCCTTGCGCGCCCCTTCATGAGGTCCATATGAACAACGGGCGGTAGCGCTGGCACCCGGAACGAACACGACCAGAGGCATGTCAGCCTTGCCTTTGATAAACTTTATCATCGTTGGGTATCCGGCTACTTCAACGATTTCCTCTCCCTGAAATAGCTTTGCCTCCAACGGTGGGGCTAGCGCGAGAAGGAAAACTGCCAGCAGCGCGGAAATAGCCTGAAATCTTGTTGATCGTTTACGCATGATTCCTCCCTTTCTGAAAGACACCCGTTTTTTATGGGCTGAGGATAAGAGAAGGATCCTTGCATGTCAAGGGAATTTTATTTTAGCTATTTTTCCCTTGACTCCCCGTGAGCAGGAGAGTATTTAAGGGGCATTGTCCCTACCTGTTCCCAATTAATATGAGCCCCTAACTCCTACCTTCTGGAATAGAGCGTGAAAAGGAATTTCCAGAAGGTGCCCATACAAAGCACCGAAGGCGGTTGAAGTGGAAGTAAATAATCAATATTCACGCGAAGGATTCGCAGCGAGTCAGTTGGGATGCATAGACTCAAAACAGCTTTGCTAAAAGTTAAGCATAGACCAACCTAAGATTATTGATCGGCGAACGGCCTGGTAAGAAGACCAATGCCGATCTTACCGAAAGGAGGAGATCCGTGTTGACAAGACGTGAGTTTATGGTTGGAGCGGTTGCCGCTGGAGCGATGCTACGCACCCAAACAGTATTTGCCAAGGCATCCCAGCCAGGCACGCCGGTGAACTTCGACGTGCCACCGGGGGCCTGCGATTGCCATACGCATATCCATGGCGATCTCGAAAAATTTCCCTTCTTCGCGGGGCGGGTCTATACGCCAGAGACAGCGCTGCCGGAGGAGATGGCCAGGCTTCATAAGACGCTCCACATCCAGCGGGTGGTGATCGTCACGCCGAGCGTTTATGGCACCGATAACTCGGCCACGCTCTACGGCATGAAGGCGCGCGGGAACGACGCGCGCGGGGTCGCCGTGATCAACGACAAGACACCGGAAAGCGAACTCGACG
>PMCE01000337.1:0-123 GCA_003154025.1 Syntrophaceae bacterium | reverse complement strand
GGCGATGATCACGGCGATCAAGGCCCAGCTTGCCGCTTCGCCCGTGCCGATCGTCTTCGATCACTTCGCCGGCGCCGAGCCGGAGAAGGGCGTGGACCAGCCCGGCTTTGCCGATCTTCTGGA
>PMCE01000320.1 GCA_003154025.1 Syntrophaceae bacterium | reverse complement strand
TCTCCCTCTTACGCATGGCTTCTCTTCCCTCGGGAGTCAGGACCAGAACGGGATAGCTCTTTTCCCCCAGGACGGTCTGCTCCTGCTTGATCAGGCCCAGCGCGGTCAGCTCCTGGACCCATTTCTCCACCTGCTCCTGGGTATAATCCGCGAGAAGCCCGTAGGTGGAGAGACGGTCGAGTCTGAACTTTTCCAGGTTTTTTCCCCGGGAGCCGGTCAGCATCTTCACCGCCATTCCCTGGCCGAAACGGCCCTCCAGGCGGGCCACGCCGCTCAGGATCTTCACCGCCAGGAGAGGGTCTTTCTCTTCNNCGTTGGTACTCGCCGAAATATTCCAGGAGGAAGGCCCTCCGGCAGCGGTTTAACGTCCCGTAGGCCATGATCTGGTTCAGCTTCTCGATCTCGTAGGCTTTGCGCAGGGCCAGGCGCGGAAAGTCGAGGTGAAGCTCTTCAACGGGGATGCGCTGCCGAAGGCGGAGCCCTCTCCCCCGGAAAGGCGGGATGTATGCTCCCTCGCCCTTCTCTTCCAGGTCGGCCATGATTCTCCGGAAGGTTTCCTTGGCGAGACCGGCTTTGGCGATCATTTCCTCCGGCAGAAACTGGACCCCTTCCCGGAGCTCTTCATCGGTATAATTGTCGCCCAAGGTCTTGAGGAATTGAGCCTTCCCCGAAAGCCTCTTGGGAATCGACTGAAGGATCGAAGCGGGGCTGAGCTTGAGATACAGTTCGGCCCGGTTTTCGTAGCGGTTTAGACGGTGAACGGCCCCTGCTTCCTCCAGGATCCTTAGGCACGAAGACACGGCCATCTCCGGCGCCGCGGGCTGGAGCAGGTTACCGATTTCCCGGTAGGTCAGCCAGATAGGGTCTTCGGTCCTCTCCAGCAGGATCTGATAAACTCCCAGGACGACTTCCCGCGAGGGGTAGCTGGCCTCGATGAAAAATTCCTGCAGGTCCCGGTCCCCGGCGGAGAAAAGAAGAAGGCACCGCGCGGGATCGCCGTCGCGCCCGGCCCGGCCGCATTCCTGNNGCCTCCTGGATGCGGTTCCGGTCTTCCTCTTCCATCCCGGCGTGATAACCGGAGGCGTCCATCCCGGCCCGGCGGAGATGACCGACAAGGGCCTCCACGTTCTTCCGGGTTCCCGTATAGACCAGGGCCCCGCCCTTGACGCTTTCCAAGCGGTCTGTCAGGAGGCCAATTTTTTCTTTGGAATGGTTTACCTGGGCCACTTCGAAGAAGAGGTTTTTTCGGTCGAAGCCGGTGACGAACTGCCGCGGAGAGCGGAGCCTCAGTTGCTGAACGATGTCTTCCCGCACCCGCTCGGTGGCCGTGGCGGTAAGGGCAATGACCTGGGGCCGGCCCATCAGGTCCAGGGCCTTTTGGATCCGCAGGTAGTCCGGCCGGAAGTCGTGGCCCCATTCGGAGATGCAGTGGGCTTCATCCACCGCCACCAGGGAGATCGGCTGCTTCTTGACGGCGCTCAGGAAAGGGCCGTGACGCAGGCGCTCCGGGGCGACGTAAATCATCTTATAAGCCCCGGCGGCCAGCCTGCCTAAAACCTCCTCCTGCTCCGCGAGGCTCATGAGGCTGTGAATGGAGACGGCGGGAAGGTCCAGCACGCGAAGGGAATCGACCTGGTCTTTCATGAGAGCGATGAGGGGGGAGAGGACCAGGCAGGTGCCGGGGAGGACCAGAGCCGGGAGCTGGTAGCAGATCGATTTGCCCGCCCCGGTGGGCATGACCGCCAGAACGTCCTCGCCGGAAAAAACCGCCTCCACGATCTCCTCCTGGCCGGGCCGGAACTCATGAAACCCGAAAACCCTTTCCATGAGCTGGCGGGCCTGGAGGAGTCGATGGTCTATATCAGAGTGGGAATTTGGCAATATGGGGAATCCTTGCTTTTGACGGGTCTGGTTGAAAGCGCTTGTTTATTGGGTATGCGCCTTCAATCCATCGTCACTCCCGCGAAAGCGGGAGTCCAGTTTTTTCAATGCCCTTCAAATGTCCTGGATTCCCGCCTGCGCGAATGACGATTTTTGCGAATTCATCGCTCTTGCTTTTCCTCCAACTTCTTCCGGATCTTTCGGATCGTCCCCAGAATCGGCTTTTGCTCCGGGTGTTCCCGGAGGATCTCTTCCAGGAGGAGCAGGAATTTTTTCATGTCTCCCCGGGCGGCGTGGATTTTCTCCAGGGTCCCTCGGACCGCCCAATCGGCGGGGTCCCGCCGCAGCGCCTCTTCGAGGCAGCGAAGGGCCTCTTCATAATTATTGTCGCGGTAATGGCAGAACCCTTCCTGCTTGAGAAAAAAAAGATTCCGGGGGTCCAGGGAGGAGGCGACCCGGTATTCCGCGGCCGCCTCCCGGATCTGGCCTGCCTCTTTCAGCTTTTGCGCCAGGAGTCCGTGCATCTGGGCGTCGTCTTTCTTCGACTCCATGGACACGACCCTTTGCAGTTCCTTCACAACCTGCCCCTCGGGCCGCTCCCGGCTTCTCAACCGGAGGATCTCTGCGTGGACAAAGGAATCGTCGGGGGAGATTTCCTTCGCCTTCTCGAAGGCCTCCAGGGCTTGGCCGAACCTCTTCATTTTGTTCAGTACCAAACCTTTTTCTTTCAGGAAAGGAAAGCTCTTCGGCTTCACCACGAGTACCTTTTCCAGTTCCTCCAGGGCCTCGGTAAAGCGGTTCATCTCCTTCAGGGCCCGGGCGGACCTGAGAACCAGGTAGTCGCGGGGTTCGCGGGCAAGGGCCTGGCGGAAACACTCCAGCGCTTCCTTCGGAGAATTCTGTTTGAGAAAGAGGTCCCCCAGGACGGTTAAGGCTTGGGGGTGTTGGGGGTCTTGATAGAGAACTTCTTCGACCAGGATTCTGGCTTGGGCCAGCCGTTCCTGCCTCAGGAAAAGGTCGGCCAGGCTCATCTTAAGAAAGGGCTGATCGGGCTTTTTCCCAAGCTCTCTCTGGATCTCCTCCTCCGCCTCGGCAAACCTTCCCTTCTCCTTGAGGCTCCGGATCCGACCGACCAGAGAGAGGTACTTTTCTTCCCGTTCCATGAAACCCCCGGGTGGTTTTGAAGGAATTGTAATAAAATCAGGGGAATAATGCAAGAAATTCGCAGTCGGACCCGGTAATCATATTCCTCTCGCTCTGAAGGCTGTGTCGCAACGGCGCTTTGTCATTGCGAGCGAGCGAAGGGAGCGCGGCAATCTTATTGTTTTCAAATTCTTATGCGCCTGTTTCGGTCGTTTCACTCCCTCGCGGTAACGTTGCGGCATAGTCTCTAGCGGGAGAGGGGCAGGGGGGAAGGGTTTGTATTCATTTGGCTATAGAGATGTTAATTCGGCTGAATCCGTGTAAGGAATTAGCTGGCCATTGGACTTTTTCTCCCAGGCAGGCTCTCCATGGGCAGCTTTAAAAACGAGCTGCTCCCGGGGGAATTTCAAGGCTACACGGGTGAGGATTCTTTTCTCNNTTGAGTTGAGGGCCTAAGGGAAGAGCGGCATAAGTCGCGCCGGTCATGCTTTGCCCGGTTTCCCGATGAGCAATCATATCCGCATACCAAAGGTATTTGGCGGCAAAAAGCATTTTATCATTCTTTTTGAGCAGCTTTTTCCCAAGGATACTTTCCAATTCAAGCAGGACTAATTTTATCCTTGGGATAGATAAGTCACGGTTCCCGGTACAAGTATCACCTACATCCTTACCTCGTAGAGCCAAACGCAAAGCCTGGTCCATGGACTTGCTTTGAATGCCGGCCCCNNTTAATGCTTGCGATTCCCACGCTCATTTTTTTTGCCAAGTCATCCTGGGTCAGCTTCAGTTTCTTGCGCCCTTCAACGATCTCCCTGCCCGTCAGCAGGCCAACCGACTTCCGGTGAGCATCGGCAATGGACCTCTGAATGGCCGCCGTTTGCTCAACCGTCCCCGCTTCTTCTCCACATTCCGAGCACACAAATTGTTCTACGGGGACCGACAATTGCGCCCCCCGGAAGCTTAACTTCTTCTCCGACTTTCTTACGGTCATCTCTTTATGTCCACGGGGGCAATTCATCCTAGGTTCTTTCATGGTACTTCCCTTTCGGATCGACCCGATCCGGATGCAAGGAGACGAGCTACACATGGCTTCCTTCAAACGCAAATTTAAGATAGATCCTACAGCCCAGGCGTTTGCTCAGCCACTGAAAGGCAAACAGCTCACGCTGGAAAATACCATCTTCGTATGATCGCTGGGGCGGATAGGTGCCGGCATAATTTCCGGGCTTGACCTCATCCAGTAATTCGACCAGGACAAAAGTCATCTCCCCAATATGGATTCCAAGCTCCAAGGAATCTCGGGCCACAACCGAGGGTTTCAAAACCCTGAACTCGTCCCTGCCTATCGCTTCCTTGGCTTGCTTGATCTTGCCCTGAATTTCGGAGTAGGTTGGACGTTTCATTTTATTGTGGTATCAATTGATACCTTTTGTCAATTTCAATTTTCCCCCGCTTTTTCCTTCTCTCTTAGGCAACTCCCTTGCCGATAGCCCGGTCTCCTCCTTCAAAGAAGCCAGCTGAACAGTCAGATCCCAAGCTTTCCCCGCCTTTTTAAAACGCCCGGCAAAGTCCTTATCTTTTAGCTGCTCTGCAAGGTATTCATCGAAATTCAGCTTCGACTTCATCGCATGTCCCTTAATGCCCGGTCCCGTTTTCACCTCGGATAGCCTCAATCCGCCTGCTTTCCGAATCTCCCAAACTCTAATTATTTTATGCCATTGCGGGAAGAAGTACACCCTCCTTTTGGAGGGATGGGGTGGTAAAACGGCCCTTCCAGATCTTCTTCAAAAGGTCCGCCGTCGCCACCAGCTTAGTCACGAACCTGGTCCCCGCAGATTAGGGCAGAATCTCCGACTGGATTACCACCTCGGCTATCCTGGATTCCCGAGCCTGAACGCGAAGTTTATTACCCTTGAAGAGAGCTCCCATTGAGAGTGAAAATCCGGATTAACTCTGTAGAAGATCTCAGCTAGCATAAAGATTTTCTTCCTGTAATGTTGTTTTTGGCATTTTCCTTCAGAATGCAATACTTCAAACCGAAATGAGCAACTTTGGCCGGAAAATGAGGACAGTTTGGGAACTTTCCCCCTTGACTACCCGCACAATTCAGAGTATTTGCATATAAAATCGTATTCGGAATTCCGCTTTGCTCTATTCCAGAAACAAGCTTAATCGCTGGGCGGGCTAATGCCAATATGGCAAATGTTTGTATTCCTAAATCGAAACTGTTTAAGCCGGAACCAAAGGAGTGAGCATGTCAGTAATAAATATTCACGAGCGTTTGCTTGATGCTCCGATAACAGAAATTGGAAAACTAATCGATGGTCTCGCTTCGGCAGAAGACAAATTATGGCCTCACGCTCTATGGCCTGCGATGAAGTTTGACCGTCCTTTGGGCGTGGGAGCCGTAGGCGGACATGGTTCCATCCGCTACGCTGTAGAGTCTTACAAGCCAGGTTCCTATATCCAATTTCGATTTACTAAGCCAGAAGGTTTTCTTGGCATCCATGGTTTTGAAGTATGGACGGTGAAAGGCGGGAAAACCAAGCTGCGTCATCGCATTGAGATGCATGTGCAAGGAAAGGCAAGGCTGACTTGGCCCTTGGTGATTTGCCCCTTACATGATGCACTGATGGAAGATGCCTTGGATCGGGCGGAAGTCTATGCTGGGGGGGAACCTCCCAATCGAAGGTCGTCGCTGTGGGTGAAGTTTCTTAGGCGAGTCATGGGTCGAGGCCGGTCAACTAAGAGAAGATAATGAGCGATTCAGGGATGGGTTGAATTCTCATAGCAACGCTTTTTTCAGCACAAACCCGCCCGACAACCGTATCGCGCCTACGCGCTTTGTTTCGTCCCGCGCGACACCATGCTCAAATGTCCTTGACAAACCTTCCCCCTTTTTCGTATTATCCTTCCAGTCCAAAACGAGTTCTTATCATTTTCGTGGGTAAGGAATGGTC
>PMCE01000067.1 GCA_003154025.1 Syntrophaceae bacterium | reverse complement strand
CCGTGATTCAAGAGATCCAGGGATTTAAATCGGTAACCGATCTTCTTCTGCAGCGCCCGCAGAGTTTTTTTTCGTTCTTTATCCATAAAAATACAGGTCCGAGGATCGAGGCGCAGGGAAAAATTTGTTGGCTACGATAGGGTCTTTCACCTGAGGCTCGAAACGATCTCTATTTTGATTATGCGCTCCGAACTGGATCGCCCATGACTTTTCCTTCTCGAACTTCGGTGATCTTCACAACCACTTCCTGATTCATCAGCTCTTCTCCTCCGGGCAGGAGAACCGGGATATAATTCGGCGAAAAACCTTTCAGCAACCCCGACTCCCGATCCCTCTTGCTCTCCACCAGAACCTGGACTCGTTGGCCCAGGAAAGACCGGTAAAATCCTTCTCGCTTCTTCTCCCCCAAATCCCGCAAGGCCTGACAGCGAGCCCGGATGACCGGGGATGGGACCTGAGCCGGAAAAGCAGCCGCGGGGGTTCCTTTCCTCCGGGAAAAGGGAAACACATGCAGATAGGCAACCGGAAGCTGTTCGATGAGGTTCAGGGTATGCTGAAAGGAGGATTCATCTTCCCCGGGGAATCCCCCGATTACATCCGCCCCGATGGCGACTCCGGGAATGCTCCGGACCAGGCCGCTCACCAGGTCCGCAAAAAAGTCCGCCGAATAATTCCGGTTCATTTGCTTCAGAATCCGGTCATCCCCGTTCTGCATGGGAATGTGGAAGTGCCGGCAGATCATGGATGAACGGGTCAGGTAATCGATCAGGGGAGGATTGAACTCCCGCGGCTCGAGGGAGCTGAGGCGCAAGCGGAAACTTGACTTCTCGCTCTCCAGGGCCTGCAGGAGGGTAAGCAGGGACCGGGAAGGAAAAAGGTCCTCCCCGTATGTCCCCAGGTGAATCCCGGTGAGGACGATCTCCTTGTATCCCTGAGCCGACAACTCCCGGGCATGGGAAATAACCCGCTCCAGGGGAAGGCTCCGATTCCTACCCCGGGCGTAAGGCACGATACAGTAGGAACAAAAAGAATTGCAGCCGTCCTGCACCTTGAGGAAAGCCCGGGTGCGATCCGGATACCGCGGAAGTTTCCATTCTTCAAAGGTTCTCTGTTTTTCAACGGGAGAGGAGAGGACTTGAACAGCCGCCAGCTTGTCTTCAGAACTGAGGAGTTCCGGAATCCGGCTTCTTTCCGCCATCCCGACGACATAATCCACGCCGGGAATGGCCTGGAGGGGTTCGGGGGAAACCTGAGCGTAGCAGCCGGTTACGATGATCTGCCCCTTTGGATTCCGGGTCGCCGTCCGCCGGATGAGCTGGCGCGACTGGTAATCCGTCTTCTGGGTTACGGTGCACGTATGGATGATGGTCGCATCCGGGGCTTGGGAGGGGGGAACCATCCGGTGCCCCCGGCCCATAAGCTCTGCGGCCAGCGAAGCGGCATCACTCTGGTTGGTTTTGCACCCCAGGGTGATCATGGCGATCCTCATAGGGCTCTTTCGATCCATCCACCACCCAAGACCTCATCCCCCCGGTAAAACACCGCTGCCTGCCCCGGGGTTACGGATCTTTGGGGGACCTGAAAACGAACTTTCACTTCATCCTCTTCCAAAAAAGACAGGACGGCGGGGACTCCCGGATGGCGGTAGCGAATCTGCACCAGGGCTTCCACTTCTCCTTCCCTCCGGGGAAAGGAGATCCAGTTGATCCCGCGGGCCACCAGGCCGTCGGCCAGGAGGTCATCTTTCTTTCCCGCTACGACCCGGTTCTCCCGGCAGTTCAGGGCCAAAACGTAATAGGGCTGCGGAGCGGAGATCCCCAACCCGCGGCGCTGGCCGATGGTGTACGAATAGATGCCGGGGTGAAGGCCCAGGACCTGTCCCTGGCGGTTCACGATCTCCCCCGGTCGAGAAATTTCTTTCCCCTTGCGGGTTTCGAGAAATCGCCGGTAATCGTTGTCGGGGACGAAACAAACCTCCTGGCTTTCGTGTTTCTGGGCCACCCGCAGACCTAATTGGGAGGCCACCCGGCGAACTTCCGGTTTGGATTTATCCCCCAGGGGGAAGAGGACCTTGGCCATCTGTTCCTGGGTCAGGGTAAAGAGAAAATAGGACTGATCCTTGTTCCGATCCGTCCCCCGGAGGAGGAGATACCTTTCGCCCTTTTCCGCATCCCGGGAGGGGCCCCCTACGATCCGGGCATAATGCCCCGTGGCCAGGGCCTTGGCGCCCAGTTCTGCGGCCTTGTGGAGCAGGAAGCCGAACTTGAGCTGGTCGTTGCAGTGGATGCAGGGGTTGGGAGTCCGGCCCCGCAGGTACTCCTCGACAAAGTTCTGGATCACTTTTTCTTCAAAAGCCTGCTTCAGGTTGACCACGTAGTGGGGAATTCCGAGCTGATCTGCCACCCGGCGGGCATCCTGAATATCATCCACGGAACAGCAGCGTCCGAACGAACCTTTTCCGTCCTGAGTCTGGTCCCAGAGGTGCATCGTCAGCCCGATCACCTCGTACCCTTCCTCTTTCAGAAGGGCTGCGGCCGTGGAGCTGTCCACGCCCCCGCTCATGGCCACGACGATGCGGTCTTTTTTCTTCAAAGACATTTTTTCACCGCAGAGCACTCAGAGAACGCAGAGAAAATGAAGAAAAATGGAATAATGGAATGGTGGAATGCTGGGAAAGTATTGGCGTCATTTGCTTTCCCCAATGTTCCATTATTCCACTATTCCAATTCTTGCGGCTCTGCCGCACTGTGCTACTGTATTGTAAAGTCTTCGAATTTTGTCAAGAATTTTTCACGAATCTTTATCCGCGTTCATCCGCGTCCCATAAATATTTTTCGTTGCAGCTTTAACCCGCGGTTCATTCTTTTTCGTTTTTGTGCTTTTGATAGAGCGGAGAAATGGCCCGCAGCCGATTGATGACCCGGGGCAAGACCTCGAGTACATAGTCTACTTCCTCCTCCGTGTTGGCCCATCCCAGGCTGAAACGGAGAGCGCTCTGGGCGAGCAGGGGTGATTTCCCCATGGCCAACAGCACGTGGGAAGGATCCAGGGACCCGGAGGTGCACGCGGACCCCGAAGATACGGCGATCCCTTCCAGGTCCAGGTTCAACAGCAGGGATTCCCCCTCCACGTAAAGAAAGCTCATGTTCAGCGTATTGGGCAGCCGCTTCGTGGGATGCCCGTTGA
>PMCE01000196.1 GCA_003154025.1 Syntrophaceae bacterium | reverse complement strand
CCGTCTTGATCGAATGGGAACAAAAGCCGGCAACGCTGAACTTCGCCCGGGACATAACCGAGCAGAAGCAGCTGGAGGCAAAGTTTCTCCATACGCAGAAGATGGAGGCCGTCGGGCAGCTGGCCGGGGGGATCGCCCACGATTTTAACAATTCCCTGACCCTGATCAGCGTGTGCAGCCAGCTGGCCTTGATGGAACTGGAGCCGGAGAGCGCGGTGAGGGAAAAGCTTGAGACGATCTATGCCGCCACCGAGCGCTCCGCGCACCTGTCCCGGCAGCTTTTGGCCTTCAGCCGACGGCAGGTCATGGAAATGAAGGTTCTCGACCTGAACCTGCTGTTAAAAGACCTGGAGAAGATGCTGAGCTGGACGATCGGAGACAACATCCAGCTGAATCTATTCCTGGACAAGGATCTGGGATTCATCGAAACGGACGCGGGACAGGTCGAGCAGGCGGTCGTCAACCTGGCGGTCAATGCCAGGGATGCCATGCCCGACGGAGGGAGCCTGGCGATCGAGACGGCCAATGCAAATCTGGATCGGGGAGCCGTCCGGGAACGGCCGGGGATGATTCCCGGCAGTTATGTCATGCTTAGGGTAAGCGATACGGGGATGGGGATGAGCCCTGAAGTGGCCCGGCGGATTTTCGAGCCTTTTTTCACCACTAAGGGAAAGGAGAAAGGAACGGGGCTGGGGTTATCCATGGTGTACGGGATTGTGAAGCAGAGCAGGGGGTACATCTATGTGAACAGCAAACCCGGAGCGGGGACGACCTTCGAGATTTACCTGCCCCGGGTGGATAAGCCGGCCGAGGGGGTTGAACCGAAGGTTCTTCGGAAAGAGGAGCTTCCCCGGGGGGGAGAGACCGTACTGGTGGCGGAAGACGTGAAGCCGATCCGGGTCTTCGTGGCCCAGGTCTTGAGGAAGCAGGGATACAACGTGGTGGAGGCCTCGGGCAGCGGGGAAGCTTTTCTCCTGACTGAAAAATCTCAGAAGGAGATCGACCTCTTGCTGACCGACGTGATCATGTCGGGGATGAGCGGGCCGGAGCTGGCGGATCGGCTGCGGGCGATTCACCCGGAGATGAAGGTTCTGTACATGTCCGGGTATCCCGACGAAACGATCGCCCGGCATGGAGTTCTAAAAAGCGGAGTTTCCTTTCTCCAGAAGCCTTTTACCATAGAGGATTTACTGGCCAAGGTCCGCAAAGTCCTGGGGCAGGGCCCCCCGAAACCCCATGAAGAGCAGATCAAGCTTTTTTGAATTTCGGGCCGCCGCCGGAAGGGAAGGGCGATTTATGAAGATACTCCTGGTGGAAGACGATGAGGGCATCCGCAGAGAGCTGTCGCGGGGGCTGGAGCGAACCGATGGGTTTACCGTCGATACGGCTTCCAATGGCCTGGAGGCGGTGGAAAAGATGGGCCGCGAGGTCTTTGACCTGGTCTTAACCGACTTCAAGATGCCGGGCATGGACGGGCTGGAACTCCTGGGCGTCCTGAAGGACACCCGGCCGGAAGTAAACGTCATCCTGATGACCGCCTACGGCTCCATCGAGACGGCAGTGGAAGCCATGAAGCGGGGGGCCGACGATTACCTCACCAAGCCCATCCATTTCCATGATCTTTTGTTGCGGATTTCCCGATTGGAGAAGGCCTCCAGCCTCCAGAGGGAAAACCAGCAACTGCGCATGGAGGTGGGGAAGAGGTTCGATTTCGGAAATATCATCGGGAAGAGCCGCAGGATGCAGGAGGTCTTTTCGCTGGTGGAAAAAGTCGCCTCCAGCAACAGCACAGTCATCATCTACGGCGGCAGCGGCACCGGCAAAGAGCTGGTGGCCAAGGCGATCCATTACAACGGCCCGCGGGGCAAATCCCCATTCATCCCCTTCAACATGGGGGCCATCCCGGAGAGCCTAGCGGAGAGCGAGCTCTTCGGCCACATGAAGGGGGCCTTTACCGGGGCGGTTCAAACCCGTAAAGGGTTGCTCGAAGAGGCCAACCGGGGGACCCTGTTTCTCGACGAGGTCGGGGTGACTCCCCCCTCCATCCAGGTTAAGCTCTTGCGGGTCCTCCAGGAAAGGGAGGTCACGCGGGTGGGGAGCAACGAGCGGATCAAGGTGGATGTGCGGGTGATTGCCGCCACCAATGAAAACCTGGAGAAAAAGATGAAGGCCGGAAGTTTCCGGGAGGACCTTTTCTACCGTCTCCACGTATTTCCCATCTTTCTGCCCGACCTGAAGGACCGCAGGGAAGACATTCCTCTCCTGGCCGAGCATTTCCTGCTGCGTTTCGCCCGGGAAAGCCAAAAGCCTTTGAAAGGAATCATCAAGGAGGCCATGGTAGCCTTCCTGGACTACTCTTGGCCGGGAAACGTCCGGGAGCTGGAGAACGTCCTGGAACGGGCCGTTCTCCTTGCCAATCACGACCTCTTGTCCCTGGAGGATCTTCCCCCTTCCCTGCGGGAGAATTCCACCGGATTGGTCCGCAGGGGCGCCCGTGAATGCAAGTCCCTGGAGGAGATCAAATATGCCTACATAGGCGAAGTTTTAAAAGAAGTCGGGGGAAATCGTTCGAAAGCTGCCCAAATCCTGGGCATCAACCCCAAAACCATTTACCGGCTGGAAAAGAATCATCTCCTGCCGCCCCTGCGGTATCCGGGAGGGGGAAAAGATGCGGGGGAGAATCCTTAACCGAAAACAGGGATGGTTGTTCAATCTAGCCCTTGAAACTTTTTTTATCATCGCCTCCGTCGCGATCGTATTTCTTGTCAGCTCAACCATGAAGCGCCAAGCTTTGCTGAAGGCCGAACCCGAAGCCCGAATCATCTAAAGCCGGAACCTGGCGACCCATATGTGTTTTTCGAATACCATGAAGCCCAGGCGGTTTCAAGGGTCCGAGCCTTTCNNGGCGGAAGCGGTTCGCTTAGGCGTTGGAAAAGCGGCCCCCTGCGGTTTGATCCTGAACGAGTTGATCTCCAATGCTTAAAAATGCCTTCCCGGGAAGGAGAAACGGAGAAATTCGGATGGGCCTACGTTCCTTCCAGAGGCAGGTCGAATTGTCCGTTGCCGACGATGGAATCGGTTTCCCCCTTACGTTGACATCCGGAAAACGAAAACCCTGGGGATGCAGTTGGTTCTAACTCTGACAGAACGGCTGAAAGGCAGTATCGAGGTGGACCGTGGGAAAGGAACTCAAATCCGCATCTTATTTCCCGCCGGTGAGGAGCTATGAGCGGAACAAAGCTATTTTGTCCCCTCTGAAAACAAAATACAATCAATTGAGTTATTGGCAGCGAGAGAGTATCCGGGCATTTTGTCCTTCTCCGATCCCTCCCATCTCTCCCTTCTAATTTTAATAACCCACAAAATCAATATGTTAAGTATTGGCATAGGTCTTGCTACTTATAGGGTTGTCCTTCAATAGGTGCATACTACAGGTGGAACTTATTAGAGGATCACTCGAGGAAGAAGGAAAAAGGGATCGTTTTCCCGAAAAAACCCTCCCAGAAAAAATCAAAACCGGGCAAGGGGAAGGATGGACCATGAAGTACAGTCAGTCTTCTGGGGACAAAGCAAGAAAAGTTATTCCCCCGATCGGCGAGGCAGGGGGCCTTATCTCGACCGATGACATGGAAAAAAGAAATCGGGATGAGGCGGCGGTAAAGTGTGCCCAAGTGTTCTACGCCGGGGCGAAAAAAGGACTTTTTAGCCGGGAAGAATCGATCGAGTATCTCCGGGATTCCATGCAGGCTTTGGAGCCCGTCATGAGTGGAACGGGCCGGGTAAAAAGAAAAGCGCAGCGGATCCGGACCCCCATTCTTAAATTCCTCGACGAAACCGAAAAGGGAGGATCTGTGGAAATCTGTTTTTTCTGCCAGGGCAAGACCCCCCAAAGATAAAGGAATGGCCGGGCAGGCACATCGATCATCGGATCCATGAAGCAGCGAACCAGGAAGGGTACCCAGAATGAAGGGCAAAGACTCCATCTTGATCGTGGAAGACGAACCGGGATGCCGCGAGGCCTTGAACCGGATCCTCCAAAACTGCTATGAAGTCAGCATGGCCGCCGACGGGAAAGAAGCCCTGGAAATCCTGGAAAATAAAAAATTCCATTTGATCACCCTCGACTTGCATATGCCCGGGCTTTCCGGGTTGGAGATTTTGCCGGAGATCCGCAAATTGGCCGCCGGCACGGAAGTCATCATCATATCCGGGTACGGGACCCTGGCCAACGCCGGAAAGGCGCTCCAATCCGGGATCAACGACTTTATTTCCAAGCCCTTCGTGATTTCCGAAATCCTCTCCACCGTCGAGACCGCCCTGACCCATAAGAAAATGAAGCGAAGAATCGCCGAAGTCATCCGCCAGGAAGATGCCTGTTAAATTGAGTATATAAAAAATGCCCTACCCGGGTGAACATGATCAAAAAGAGCAACAGGATGCCAAAGACCCTGGTGTAGTGCCCCGTCTCCGGCATGATTTCTGGCGCCCTATCGAACCACTCAAAGACCTTCTTAGACTTCACAAGATCTAAAATTTTTACCAACACCACGAGTCCACCGAAGGGACTCAAACACTCCCGACAATAATGGTATGATGTAGAAGGTCCAATTTTACTCGCCTGCTGTTGACATCCATTTTCATCCCGATTTTTGCACCTTTCCGCACTACCCAGATCTTGTGTTTTCACCATTTGGGGGACCTCCCGTGCGTACCGGTTATGTGATGATAACCCACCAATGACAGGGGGAGCCCAGAGGTTTCATCTAAGAGTAAATTCCACCAAACTCAAACTCCAGAGCAGGAGGTTTCTTATGGACTAGGAAGATTGCCCCCTTCTGCTACTTTCCTATCCCTGGATAGCTTGCAAAAGAATTTCGTCACGAACCTTTTTCCCCCTTCAACATAAGTCCAGGGACACCAAAACCCTATTCTGCGCTGTCACAAACATGGGATTAGAACATTACCTGAGCAGCGGCATTGATCATCCAGTCGGTCTTTAGCTGCAAGCCGTTCAAATACTGATAGAAGGGTATACCTCCCTCGACTCCCAAACTGAAAGGCCCCTTCGTGTAACTCACTCCGATCAGGCCGTCAAGCCGCTGCCCGCCGTAGTTGTTCGGATCTGCATCTGGCATCGACGCCCCCATCCCTCTGGTGGGATGGTTGAGTTCCTCGATCGTTGGGTCCATCCCCCTGATCCGTCCTGTTGAGTTGAAGGCAAGACGCCCCCAGCAGGTGAACGGACCGAAAACGCGCTGTAGCCAACTCGTCACCTTGAGGTTGTCGCCATAGCTCCAGTCGTTCGCATTCTTGGCCGTGTGCCAGGTGTATTGACCTTGTGCGCCCCAATTCCATTTTCCGTCATCGCTGAGACCATTGTAGGTAAGAGCTGGCTTGAGGTCAAATGTGCCGGAACCAAGCTGCATGTCATAGGGGGGCCGAAAGTTCTTGCGCATTGTATTAAAATTCTAGTTGATGCTGCCTGTCGGGAGGCTAATGCCAAGGCTGCCGACCAGATATTGGTTGATCTTGTACATCCCTCGCAGTTCGGTGTCGCCGATGCCGCTCGTGTGCATGGGGGAATCCTCGGTAATGCGCCTCATAGGGCCCATGTCCATCAACATCCTCATTTTATTTTCCTGATAGTTGCCCATCACCATACCCGTAAGGCGGTCGGTAATGCCATACATCACCATGGCCATATGCATGTCCATCGACATGCTGGTGGGAATCATCATGTAATTATATTGCTTGTCCCTCCTGAAGCCCACATTATCGGAGGGAACATCTGTTGTACCGTCGCGGAGACCATACATGGTCATGTGCATGAATTTATAATTTACCATCCACATGCCTGCTGGGTGGGTATGGTATATTTGGTCGCCGAAAGCGGGATTGAACAGCATTTGGGTCCCCGGCTCCATATCGTNNTTCAACCACTTCCTTGTTGGTGGCTGCCATCGCGGGGTCAAAAAGAGTCAAACGCCCGCCATTTTCCATTATGAACCCCCGAGCATCTTCTTCGCTGGCAAACGCCCATATTGGCGTTGAAGTCATAATGCCCGTTTTCACGCCGCCGATAACCCAAGTTGCAGCCCTGGAATCTATCAACCTTTTCGTCTTGTAATCGGCAACNNCGTCTGTCCTTATTTTGTGTCATCAGGATAGCGGCGCAATGAATGCTGCAGGTCCCTTCGGTTGCCCCGTCGTCATATTCGATGAACATCCGGCTGTGAGCGAATTTCTCCCGATCCATGCCACAAGATTTGCATGCAGGATGCTTCTTGATATCATCCTGAGATGAGGCAGCGCCAGCTGTTAATAAGAGGTAAACCGCAATAAATCCCAAAACACAATATCGTTTCATAGTAGCTCCTTTTAATTAACCTACGATATTAACCTCATCATCCCCCTATAATATTTTCACGGCTGTATATCCTAACCTTTCTCTTATCGATTCACTTCCCCTAATGCCGCTCTAATCCTTGGCAACATATCTTCAGCCTTAAATGGTTTACGGATCAAATGTAAAGCATGCCTTTCTTTTGCCATTTGTTGTATTTCTGCGCTGCCATAAGCAGTAATAACAATTATCGGGATCAAAGCTGTATTCTCGGAATGCCTTAAATAATCCATCACCCGAAACCCCCCACCCCCCGGCATCTTGATATCCAAAAGAATCAAATCTGGCCTCTCTTTAAAGGCCTTGTCGACCGCTTGCACCGCATCATAAGCCACTACGGTCTCATATTTATTTGCACTTAGCCGCGAGGCGAGAAGTAAAGCAATCTGCTTATCATCATCCACAATTAATATTTTCTTACCCATGATTATCTACCCCTTTCAGTCATTTTTCATTTTCGACTTACAATCGTATTATATTTAACAATTCTTCTCCTGTATTATCATCTTCGGATAAGCCGGCAACGCTAAATTCAATCTCTATTTCTTTAGCTAATCCTTCCTTGGACAAATAATCTTCAAACCTTGATTTAAGTCTTTCCGCTGTTGTCCATCCACCTTTTTTATCAGTCTCCGGCAGCGCCACCAAAAGTTCCCGGTCATTTTTG
>PMCE01000394.1:5669-5833 GCA_003154025.1 Syntrophaceae bacterium | reverse complement strand
CTCGGCCACCATCTGGAAATAAGACTCCGGCGCCGGAGTGAAGAGTTCCAGGACGACCTGATTTTTCGGCCGGGACGGACGGACCCGGGAAAGAAGACGACGGGCATAATCCTCCCCCCCTTGCCTCAGGTCTCCGACTACAAAAATGGGAGCGTTCGTGTAGC
>PMCE01000394.1:0-5607 GCA_003154025.1 Syntrophaceae bacterium | reverse complement strand
ATGGGGTACTCCCACCAGTCGTGGATGGGGATCAGGGATTTCAGGTCCAGGTACCTCACCGCGGAACGGAAAAGATTGGGATAATTGTTGGAATACTCGTCCAAATCGGGAAGCACATGAGTGAGGGGGTTGACTTGGACGTTCTTCTTCTCGTCCTTCCAGGTGAGGTTCGGAATCTTCTCGAAGGATTTCTTCTCCCCCCAAGCCGCCATCAGCTGGCGGAGGGGCTCTTCCGCCGAATCGCCCCGGATCACGAAATCCACCTGGGGATAACGGATCAACTCTTCGTGGAAGTAGGAAGCCGAATATCCCCCGAAAACGACCGGAATCCCGGGGTGGTGTTTCTTACAAAGGGCGGCCACCTCCACCGAACCGTGGGCATGCGGGAGCCAGTGGAGGTCGATACCGAACATGCGAGGGTGGAGTTTGGCAATCATCCCCTCCGCATCGAAATCCTGATCCTGCAGCATCCGGAAGGCCAGGTTGATGATTCGCACCCGGATTCCGTTCCTCTCCAGGTGCTCGGAAATGGAAGAGAACCCCACCGGGTACATCTCAAAGATGGGAGTAGACGGAACCAAGTCGCTGATGGGCCCGAAAAGGATGGGAAGCTTCCGAAAATCATACACCGAAGGGGCGTGAAGAAGGACCAAATCCGGTTTGGCGAACATCGCAGAAAAGCCTTCCAACAGCAGCGTTCAGGTTTCAGCCGTCAGCGAAAATCTCACTTCTCTCTGATAGGGGACCGCTGAGGCCTGACCGTTTTTTTTAAAAACTACCAGATCAATCCGTAGAATGCAAGGAGCGGGCTCATCGGAGGAGAAATCAGTCAACGCGATGGGCAAGAAGAGGGGACCCTTCCCTCCCATCCGGATGGGCTCCACAGCTCTTGTTCACTTTTGGGGTATTTTCCAATTCTTCCCGAGCCCCCAGGCCTTCCCGGCGTTCCGGCCGACCGCCCAGTACTGGTTATCCGGCATGGTTAGGGTGAAAGGATTCATCTTCAGGATATCCGGCTTTCCGTAGGTCAGGTACTTCTCTTCCGTATAGGCTCCCAGGATCTGCCCGATGAAGAAGGTGTTGGAAGGCATATCCACGGTCTGGACGAGTTTGCATTCCATGCAGAGAGGGCATTCCCGAATCATGGGCGCAAGGGGTAGATCCCCATAAAAGACATCGAAGATTTTTGATTTATCCGTTTTCTTACCGCTGACCAGCCCGCAGTAATCGACTTTTTCGATTAGCTCCATGCCCGGAACGTTCACGCTGAAGGCCTGGTTCTGGTGAATCCCCCCGTTGGTATGATGATCCTTTCCCAGGGAGATTCCGATCATGGGAGGATTGAAGTTCACCCGGGCTACCCAACCAACGGCCATGAAATTCGGTTTGTTGTCGACCACGGCTCCTGCAAGAACCATGGGCATGGGGTAAATGAAAGCATTGGCGTCGCTCTTGACTTTCTCCATGATCCACCTCCCGGTATGGTAAGCCTTGTAGGGGCACGATGCATCGTGCCCCTACGGTCCTCACTTCTTGCCCCTTTTTTCCAGGAAAGCTCGGGTAGCCTCCTTGAAGTCCTCCGATTTCGTCGAATCCACCATCGGGAACGCCGGGTCGTTCACCAGGAAAAGATTCGGATCCTGAGCACAGTCGGCAATGATCCTCTTCGTTTGCCTGATCGAAGAGGCTGAGTTTTTGAGAATCCTGGAAAGCATGCCTTCCGCCTCCTCGAAGATTCTTTCCGGGGGGCTCAACTCTTCAACCAGGCCGATCCGGAAGGCGGTGTCGCCGTCAACCTGATCTCCGGTGAATACCATCTTCTTGGCCCAGGCTGGGCCCACGGCGCGGACCAGGCGGGTGAAGTATTCATAGCTCTCCACTAACCCGAGCCTGGCCGAAGGCACCCCCAGCTTGGCATCGGTCGCGGCGATCCGGAAGTCGCAGCATAGAGCCAGCTCCAGCCCCGTGCCCAGCGCATACCTTTCGACGACCGCCAAAGTGGGGCAGGGATATTTTTCCAGAAGGTCGAAGGTTCTTTCCCTGAGCTCATGAAATTTCCGGATCCCCCCTTCGTCCAGACTGGACAGCTCCCGGATATCGGCGCCGGAGGCAAAGCATCCCCCCTGCCCGGAGAGCATCAGAGATTTTATCGTCGGGTCGAATTCATACAGTTTCAGCCCCTGCTCCAATTCCTGCAGGACCGCGCTGTTGATGGCATTGAAGGCCGAGGTCCGATTCAAGGAAACCCGTAGCGTGTCCTCTTTCCTCTCTAATATAACCAGTGCCATTGTAAAAAACCTTTCTCCTTTAAGATCTTCGACAACTCCCAGCCCCCTACGGCTCGTCTGGAATTTTATCTTCCCATACCCTCTTTTCATCGATGATGTGGACGACTTTCCATCCTCGATCCTGCAAGCTCCGGCCGATGAAGCGGCGGTGGCAACGCCCGGGGAGCCGTTCGGCACAGAGAACCGCCGAACGACAGCGGGAGGACATGCGTTCCAGAAGTTCGATTCCCGCCAGGTAGGGAAGAGTCTGGGTATAGGCCTCATAGCCCTCTTTGCGGTACCCGCCCAGCTCCTTTCCCAGATAGTAGTACCCGAAACCCGCCTCGGCCAGAGAAGGATTGAGAGAGGCTCGCTTGAAGTGGGCGAATCTGCTGGTTGGGAAACTGCGCACATCGATCACCATCTCGACTCGGTACGTCCCGAGGAGATGGATGAACTCCTCCCAGCTTCGGTTGCTGGTGCCCAAGGTCAGAACGGTTCTTCCCACGGGGATGATTTTGTCCAAGGGAAAAAGCCTCGTTGCTCGCTACTGGTTGCCGGTTGAATGCCTGTTTCGAGTTTCGGGTTCCTGATTCCTGTTTCCTTGATCCTTCATCCTTGTACCTTGCGCCCTGTACCTTGTTCCTTTTATCTCGTGCCTCGATCCTCCTACCTGCTTTATTCCCATCTTCCCCCGACCGGGGCAACATTTCAATAGAAAATTCCGAGGGTTGGTGGTATATTCCTTTCTTGAGGATACAGGTCCCGCGGCCTTTTGCCGAAAAGGAGGAAGAGAGCTCGAAGGCTTCTCGAAAATCAGAATGAGTTCTCCGGCCAGCGTTCCAGGAAATATCTTCCCCAAAGAAAGGCCTGATTTTTTAGCCTCGGTCGGCGGAGGGCTGAGAGGAAAACTGACTGTCCTCCTCAGTCTATCCACTCTTCTTTACATGGCCTTCAAAGAGCTGATCGCGGAGAGAAAGAAAGGGCTCGCCCTGGTCTTTGAAATTACCCTGCGCCAGGTCTATTTTACCGGAGTTCAAGCCCTGACAGTCGTTACGGTGATCTCCCTGGCTCTCGGAACCGTGGTGATCGTACA
The DNA here is from genome assembly GCA_003154025.1 of Syntrophaceae bacterium. Next base: position 2,244 of record PMCE01000394.1, on the reverse strand, counting down.
GATTGGCACGCAGCTCTCTTTTATGGGCGGGGGGATTGAGTTTATCGTTCCCATTATGGTCCTGGTCTTTTTTCGCGAGCTGGGTCCCCTCCTGACGGCGATCATCGTCATCGGCCGCTCGGGAACCGCCATTGCCACGGAGCTGGGCAACATCGTCATCGCCCATGAACTGGAGGCCATCCAGGTCATGGGGATTAACCCGGTCTATTTCATCGTGACCCCTCGAATCATCGGGGTGACGATTGCGGTGATCAGCCTGACCACCATCTTCATAACCGTCGGTCTGCTGGGAGGCTTTTGGGTATCCAAGCTGATTCTGCCCATCACCTTCCAGGCATTTCTGCTGGAATTGGAAAGAGCGCTCACCGCCAATGACCTTCTCTTCGCTTTCCTCAAGAGTCTCATCTTCGGGCTTTTGATAGCCTTGACCTGTACCTATTACGGCCTCACGGTGCGGTTTTCGCTCATCGAAGTTCCCCAGGCGGCGACCCGGGGCGTGGTGAGCGCCATGTTGTTCTGTTTTGCTACCAATGCCCTGTTGACCGTTTTGTTCTACCTGTAGGGCTTTAGAAACCGGCGCTTCTGACCAAAGGGGCGCCGGGGAGAGAAAAAAGGGACATCCGATGAAGATTCGCTGTTGGGGAGCCCGGGGTTCCATTCCCGTTTCCGGAGCGGACTATGTGACCTACGGCGGGGATACGACCTGTATCGAGATCCGGAGCCGGGAAGATGATCTGATCATCATCGATGCAGGCTCCGGAATTCGCAGGTTGGGAAACGTCTTGGTCCAGGAAAAACGGGATCAGATCTCCATGGTCTTCACCCACGCCCACTGGGACCATATCCTCGGGTTTCCCTTCTTTAAACCCGCTTACCGCAAGGGAACCTCCATCCAGATGTTCGGCTGTCCCCAGGCTCAGGAATCGATTCAGGAAATGATCTCCCGGACCATGGAGGCCCCCTACTTTCCCGTGAATTTCCAGGACCTCCAGGCGGATATCTCCTACCACGAAGCTTGCGAGCAAAGCTTCGCCATCAAGACCGTAACCGTCGTGCCCATCCCCCTCAGCCATCCCAATCAGGGATTCGGTTACAAGCTTGTCGAGAACGGCAGGAGTTTCGTTTTCCTGACCGACAACGAACTGGGGTTTCAGCACCCCGGGGGACTTACCTTCCGGGACTATGTACAGTTCGCCCGCGGAGCCGACTTTCTGATCCACGATGCCGAGTTCACCGCGGAAGAGTACCGCCACACCCGGACCTGGGGCCACTCGGTCTACACGGAGGCCCTCCGTCTGGCCCTGGAGGCGAAGGTGGGGATTTTCGGCATTTTCCACCATAATCAGGAAAGGTCCGACTCGTCCCTGGAGGGACTCGTCCAGGATTGCCGGCGGATCGTCGCCGAAAGGGGAGAACGGATGGAGGTCTTTGCTCTTTCCCAGGATACGGAAATTCAGCTCTGACCATTCCTGTCGGGGTGGGGATAATCGCTCTTTCTTACCTTTGGATGGAAGGGTAGAATCAACAGGAAGTTTGGGCTTTAAGCAAAGGGACTGATGGAAATCGCTCTCGAAGTTCGAAATGTTTCTTTTCGCCCCGACCCCAGGGTGATTTTCCAGGATTTGAATCTTCGCCTTTCCAAGGGGGAAGCCCTGTTTGTCGTGGGAGGCAGCGGGAGCGGCAAATCCCTTCTTCTCCGGGTCTGCGCCGGCCTGATCTATCCGGAACAGGGGAGCGTGACTCTCGGTGGAATCGACTTGAAGGAGGCGCCGAAGGGGGAGATTCAGGACCTGAGGGCCAGGATCGGTTTTGTCTTCCAGGATTCCGCCCTGATGAGTAACATGGCCATTTACGATAACGTCGCCCTCCCGCTCCGCTATCATAAAAAATGGACCGAGACGCAGGTCCGAGCGCGGGTGGAGGAAAAGATGGAGCTCTTTGGGGTGGACCGGTCTTTCGACTGGTCCATTCCTGCCCTGCTGAGCCTGGAAATGCGCAAACGAGCCGCCCTGGCCCGGGCTCTCATCCTGGAGCCGGAGTTTCTTCTCCTGGACCAGCCCACCGGTGACCTGGAGACGGAGATCGCCCAGAGTCTGGGTCAGATCATCAGGGACTATCAGCGAAGGACCGGAGCCAGTCTCCTGGAAGTGGGCAGTGAATATCCCCATCGGGGCGATTATGCCGATCGCATCGGGCTGCTGGAGGGCGGCCGGATCGCCGCCGAAGGGACGGTGGAAGAAATGC
>PMCE01000418.1 GCA_003154025.1 Syntrophaceae bacterium | reverse complement strand
TCACGAATTCAACAGAATTCAATATCTGTATCAGGAGATGAAACGATGGCTGAACAACTTGATCTGAATGAAAATCAATACCCTACAGACGAAAAAATCCAGGAGATTGTCGAAAAATACGACCCCGAAGCGCGCTTTCGCAAAACGGTCGGCCTGGCGAGCAAGGCGATCCTCTTTTTCTGCATGATCCTGTCGTTGTTTCATATGTACACGGCCGGATTCGGCGTCCTCCAGGAGTGGAAGCACCGTTCCTTCCATTTGACCTTCGTCATGCTGCTCATCTTTCTGTGTTATCCGATCAAAAAAAAGGAACTGCCCAGGGTGAAATCCTTCATCTACAGCGGGTTCTACGCACTGATCGGCGGCGGCATCGTCTCCTTTGAACTCCTGACCACGCTGCGCTTCCCCTTAATCTACTTCTGGCTCATCTATCTCTTTCTGGCGTCAAGCCTTTTCTATTTCAAGGAACGGCCCGTTTTTCCCCTGAAGAACGTGCCTTGGGTCGATTTGATTCTCTCGGGGATCTATCTGACGGCCATGGGAGTCTTCATTGTCTTTATTCTGAATCACTGGCCGGAGGTCATCCACGCATCCCGAATCCGGGTCGCCATCTGGCTCTGGGCCATTGTGGGGATCATCACGACGGTCTTTCTGGTCCAGACCTTGCTTGCTCTTCGCGCCATCATCAAGCGGGGTGAGGGATTCCGGATCGATCCACTCAAGATCCCCTATTTCGACATCGTCCTGGCCACAATGGCCTTCGGCATTTCCTCTTACATCTTCCTCGATTTCGATCAGTTTATCCTTCGGGCCGGTCACATCAACCTCCGGGATCTGATGGTCGGTCTCATCGCCATTCCTCTGATTCTCGATGGAACCCGCCGGAGCATCGGCGTTCCCCTGATGGTAATCGCCCTCTTTGCCCTGGCCTACTGCTATCTGGGACCNNGTGCCCTTGATATCCGATTTTGCCCATCGGGGCTATTCGGTCAGGCGGATCATCGATCACATGTACTCGGGGACGGAGGGCATCTACGGCATCCCCGTCGGGGTCGTGGCCACCTATGTCTTCCATTTTGTCCTCTTCGGCCTGTTCATCGCGAAGACCGGTCTGGGACAGCTCTTTATCGACATCTCCATGGCCCTCGCCGGCGGCTCACCCGGCGGACCGGCCAAGGTTGCCATTGTCGCCAGTTTATTCGAAGGAACCATTTCGGGAAGCTCGATTGCCAACACCGTCGGTTCGGGCAGTTTCACGATCCCCATGATGAAGAAGATCGGCTATACCCCCGAGTTTGCCGGGGCCGTCGAGGCGTCAGCCTCGACAGGCGGACAGATCACGCCTCCCGTCATGGGCGCCGCCGCCTTCATCATGGCGGAGTATCTGGGAATTCCTTATATCAAGATCTGCCTGGCCGCGATCCTGCCGGCCTTATTCCATTTCTACGGTTGCGGCGTCATGATCCACTTCGAGGCCCTGAAGAGGGGCATGCTTGGACTGCCGAAAGACCAACTGCCCAAACTGCGCGTGATCATGAAGGAGCGGGGCATCATGCTCATCCCGTTGCTCTTGATCCTGTGGCTGCTGATTGACGGGCGCAGTCCATTTCTTGCGGCCTTCTGGGCAATGATCACCGCCATGGCCTTCGGACAGATGAGTTCGATGAGTCCCAGAACCATCACCTTCATCGTCCCCATCATCTTCGCCCTCCCGGGGATTCTTTTTGATTTCAACATCTTCCATGGTAATCCGATCTTTGTCGCCGCCTTCTGCATCCTGATTGCCTGCCTCATGATCTGGACCTTCCGCAAGGCGAAACTCCGGGACTGGTTGATCGGTCTTGTGCCCATGGCCGTCATGCTGGCCCTGTCGGCGCTCCAGATCAAACACTTTAATGTCTCCTTCTGGACCAATATGGCGGTCATCGGCCTCGGCATCTTCTATAAGGAGAGCAATATGCGGATTCGACAAATCGTCGATTGTCTGGAAGGAGGAACGAAGAACGCCTTGTCTATCGGCGCCGCCTGCGCCTCGGTTGGCTTGATCGTCGGCACGACGATGCTGACGGGCCTGGGTCTCAAGTTCGGATATTTGACGATACACCTGGCCGGGAAGATTGCGGCATTTCTGGGAACCATCGGGATGCAGTATTTCTTCACCGTCGATGCCATGACGCTCTTCTTCCTGCTGATTATGACGGCCCTTACCTGCTTCGTGCTGGGCATGGGCCTGCCCACAACGGCCCAGTACATTGTGGCGGTCATCATTGCCGCCCCGGCGCTAATGAATTTCGGCATTCATCCGCTGTTGTCGCACATGTTCGTCTTCTTTTACGCCATCCTGGCGGATGTCACGCCTCCCGTCGCCCTGGCCGCTTATGCGGCGGCGGGCATCTCAGGCGGCGACCCCTTCAGGACGGGGATCATCGCCTTCGGTCAGTCGGCGTCCACCTGGGTCTTACCCATGGTCTGGATGTATACACCCATTGTCATCCTGATGCCCTGGCTTCTGGATCCGAAAATGTCCCTGGATGTGATTCAGCTCAGTTATGTTTTTGTCTGTCTTGTGATCGCCGTCACGGCCATGGGCGCCGGTTTCCGGGGCTATTTCGCGGCCGTTTCGACCCTCCTGGAGAGAAGCCTCTGCTTCTTCGCTGCCCTGTTGCTCTTCGCGCAGATCAGCGTTTTGGNNGCAGTCCTGATCCCGCAAGAGGGCTTCATCGCAAGGCAAGTCTGAATTTAAGGATAAAATCTGAGATAAAAGGCCGGTCTCCCCATCGGGGGGCCGGTCTTTTCATGGTGAACTTGTCAAAACATCCTCTATGAAGCGGGTAGGAAGCCCCTCCTTTTTTTACAGGGAGAAACGATGCGGAGAAGGGACCCATGTCCTGGGCGACGACCCGGGTCGCCACGAAGGTGCCGCCCCAGAAGATTGCGGTCAGGACGAGCTTGAAGTAGATGACCATGAATGCCCCTGCATCAT
>PMCE01000053.1 GCA_003154025.1 Syntrophaceae bacterium | reverse complement strand
ATAATCCGTAACCGTGCAGGTTTCTCCGGCTTGGACCTTCCAGTAGAATTCTCCCAGGACATAAACGACCCTGGCTTTGGCGGTTTGAAAATGCAGGAAAGTCTTGTCTAAGTACTTTACCTCCCCCCCCTTCTTCCTGAGGTTTTGTGCGGTGGTCTTCATGAAGTTCCAGTGGCCGTTGTACTCGGCAAGCCAGCGGAATCCCTTGTAGGGGTTAAAAAGGAGATATTCACTCCACTCGTAATCCACGCCCTCGACGGTCACGGCTCTGCGCAGGTAACCGATGACTTCAAACAAATCCCCCCGGATATTCCCGCGGCGTCCCAGGGGGATCAGCGGTTGGTATTTGATCTTGGATTGAAAGGTGGAGATGATCCGCAGGTTCTCATCGGTGAGGTCGATGATCGAGCCGCAGGCATCGCAGGCGATCGACTCAGCCTTCTCCATCCCCCGCAGGGTCAAGGGGTTGCCGCAGCCCGAGCACCTCAGGGTTTTCACCTGCGGAGAGGCAGCAGCCTGCGGCGGCGCGCTTAAGGAAGGTTCAAGAATGGGTTTCTGGCTACCATCCATCGATTTCTCTCAGCCCGGACAGATGCAGATCATCGAATTCCACATACTCCCCGATGAATACCAGGGCAGGATCTTCGCTGTAATCCAGGGTGGCAAACTGATTTCCCGGGCCCGCAAGGTCCGCCGCGGGTGCCGAGTAGCCGGGACCGATCTGAAACGGAAGCTCGCCTTGCCCCCCGATGCAAAAGGCCTTCTCCACATCGGTCACCTCATAGGGTTCCTTATTGACCACCACCGTTTGTCCCGCATGCAATTCTTCGAACTTCGGAATCTTCTCGGGAACCTGGGCCAGAAAGGAAATCGCGTAGACCCCTGCCGCTTCCCCTAGCCAGCCGCTGCGCTGGTCATCGAAGAGCAGGTGCCATTCGTTCCAAAGCCCCTTTTCGAAGCGCAATTGGATTCTTCCCACGATGGTGAAAGAGGTTCCGCCGTATCTTCCTTCGGTCCGAAGCTGGAGGGGAGAACCGTCGGCCTGGAGCTGGGCCATCTTGCCGATATTCTCCAAGTCCAGGTCATGCCGGACCAGCGTTGAATTACAGTACTGGCAGACCGCCAGGACGGATGCCGCAGATTGAAAGACGACCGGCGCACCGCACGAGGGACAACTGACTTCTTTCTTCATAGGCCTTAAAAACTATTTTTCTCGCGCTGAGGCTGCAAAGGACAATGTCTTTTTGAACCCGAAACTCGAAACCCGAAACCTGAAACTTTCATTTATTGTAGACCCGCACGTACTCCCGGACACGGATCTCCTTGGCGCTCAATTTTTCGGATAAGACGGATTTCCATTCAAGCGCAGGCCGCTCGGTGCAGCAAAAAATATTCAAGCATGCGGACTGAAATTCAGGAAAAGTGTGGATGGCCAGGTGAGATTCCTGGAGAAGCCAAAAGCCGGTCATTCCCCCCGTATCCGGGAACCGGTGCCAGATGGAATCCCCGACGGGTTTCAGGTTCATTCCTGAAACAATGGTTCGAAACAGGTTGGTCAGGGTCTCCCGGTCGCAGAGATTCTTTTCAGGGCATCCAAAGATTTCCAACAGCCACTCAACGCCTGCCAACGTCCCCTCCCTCAAGCTGGCTCTGTAAATAAAGTGAACCCGGATCGGAAGCCTGGCTCAGTCGCCAGGATTCTAACAGAGGGAAAAAAGGCGGTCAAGAAATCTTTGGGAATCATTTCCGGGGGTAAAGGAATACGGCCTGACCGTCCTTATTTGGCTACATCTTCTGCTCGTAAAAGATAGGGGTAATCCATTTGCTTGGCGGTCTTCAATCTGGCTTCCATTCCTGCCAATTTTTCCACCACATACAATCCTTCATCGATCCCCGAGGAAACGCCCCCGGCGGTGATGATGTTTCCTTCATCGACGATGCGGTTGCTCAACACCGTTTGGCAGAACGGCTTTAATTCCTGGAAGGCGTTCGGATGAGTGGTGGCCCTCTTCCCCTTCAGGAAACCCGCTGCCCCGAGGAGGAGCGCCCCCGTGCAGACCGAGACTTTCAAATTGCAGGGCTCAGCCGTCCGAATCCAGGCGATGAAATTCTTGTCATGGATCAAGGTTCGGGTGCCGTATCCCCCGGGCACCACCAGCACATCATAAGATTGGAGCGGGTCCTGAATGGCAGTTGGGACCATGATCAGCCCGCGATCATCCTTTACGATGTCCGTATAGGCACAGACATCCCAGCCTAAATCCGGCATGAAACCCATGGTCTTCAACCGGGTAAGGGGGTCATAGATTCCGATAAGATCCAGCGAGGTCATGCCGTTAAAAATGACAAAGGCGATTTTCATATCATCTCCTTAGGGTAAGGGAATCATTTTTATTCTTTCGATATTAAACGCCCACTATGCTCTCCGTGTTATGCGTTTTTCTATTCAACGGGCTGGGGTGGAGGGATGGTCCCCACCAGTTCCCGGCAGATTTCATCCATTGCCCGCATCATGTTGATCGGCCGCATTGAAAATCCGACTTGGAAGAGCCCGACAACCAGCGCGATTGGGTCGTAGACAACCCGGATTGAATGATCCCTCCGGGCGTCGTTTACTTTCCAGAGGGTTTCCCCGGTTCTCGTGTCCACCATCTCCATGGACAAACCCACGGCCAGTTGAGAGTACAAGAATGCGTAGTAATAATCAAAGTGGGTCACTTCCCCGAATATGACCGCATCGGCTCCCAGGATCTCTCCCAGGCGTTGGGGAGGGAGGGATTTCATCTTTTCCCAGGTATCCAGCCCTTCTCTCCGCAGGATTCGCTCGAGCCGGGAGATCTTGACGTGGTCAAATTCCAGCTGGGCGAATTGCCCGAAGAAGGCGCGTCGCATCCTTTCCCCCACCGGCTCCGGATGGCTCGGATCTTTCCGGTTGAGAGAATTGAATAGTTCTTCGCTTCCCTCGACCCTCCCCTCGCCGATCTGACTGCGGAAAGGCAAAACCGCGACCGTTCTGGGGGGATTCTCCCGGAGCGTCTGGGAAACAAAGATCTTCCCCTGGGGGTCCAGTTCATAGACCCGGTCCACGATGTTCTTGGTTCTAACCGGGGTGCAACTCCAGAGGAAGCCGGTGAGTACCAGGAAGGTGAAAATTCGGGAGGTTTTCATGTGTGATATGAAGATGGTCATACCTAAATAAGCTGTCCGCGGCATTCCCAAGGATCTCTCGATGTAGCCGGCGTCGGGAAAAGTTATTTCTTGTCCCGTCCTTTGATTTTTTCAAACTGTTCCTGGATGACTTTCACCTTTTCCGGGTGGGTCAGAAGCTCATACGCAGAGAGGGCCACGGCTTTGCCGGCGATGACCGTTGCCTTCCATCCCTCCTCTGAACCCGCCGCTTCCCGCATCTGATCGGAATGGAGTGCAACCCCGTCCGGGGCCGCTTTGAACCACAGGTTGACCGTGGGATAGGAATTCCCCACGCGGCCAAGGTCGGAGGAGGCAAGCTCGTCCTGCTCCCGGATCAGATTTTCCGCAACGCCTAAGGACTTGACCTTCCCCAGGACCAGCCCCGTGAAGGCGGGTACATCGATGGAGGGCATGGAAAAAATCCGCGGCTCCCTGAATTCAAGGGTGGCCCCGGTCCCCAGGGCGCCGGCCTTGGCGCAGTTGATAACCCTCTGATAAGCGTCATTCAGCGTAGGCAGGTCCAGGGCGCGCACATGGAACGTCGCCTGGGCCATGTCCGGGATGACGTTCGTCTTTACCCCTCCTTTGTCGATGATCGAATGGACGCGCACATCCTGGCGCAACTGCTGCCGGAGAAGGCCGACGCAACTGTAAGTGAGAACCGTGGCATCCAGGGCATTGACCCCTTTGTGGGGCGCGGCCGCCGCATGGGCCGCCTTTCCCTTGAAGGTGAAATAGGCCCTCTTGCTCCCCAGCAGGCGCTGGTCGAGCGACCAGCGNNAGGTTGTGGCCGCAGGAGTGGCCGTTCGGCATGGCATCGTATTCGAGCATGATCGTGACCGTCGGCCCGGGGCCTTGGCCCTTGAGCTCGCCCCGGAAGGCGGTCCGGGCGATCCCATCCTTCACCACGGTCACATCCGCTGGCATCTTGAGATCGCCGGTAACCGTGAAGCCCAGCTTGCGCAGCTCCTCCATCAGGAGGCCGGAGCTTTTGAACTCCTGCTGGCCGATCTCCTTCCAATCATAGATCTTCTTCGAGACCTCATGGATGCGGTCGCCGGCGGCATCGATCGCCGCGATGATCTTCTTTTCATCGGCCCAGGCCGGGTTGATCAGGCTGCCCGCAATCCAAAGACCCGCCGATAGAATTCCTATGATCGCGAAAAGACTCTTCGATCCGTTCACCTCTCGCCCTCCTTGGAAATGAACGCTTCAAAAAAACATCTTCGGAAAAAGGGGTCCTTCGGGGAATCATACTCCACCCCTCCTTTCTCCACAATACGGAAATTCAGAGGAATCTAGAGTGCTTTGTCCTGAGTGGCAAACGGAAGGTCCAGATTACCGAGACGTGCATGCTGAGCGGAAAAAAATCTGGCTTATGATCCAATTTCAGTCTTTTTCTTTCTACTCACCTTCTGATATGCCCAACTGCGGAGGAACGAAGCTTCCTCTTCAGTGCTTCCGACCTTTTCCGTCTGAGCAAGAAGCCTTTTAAATCATGACCTCCGGCAAAACCGGAGGTCATGATTAATTTCCCTTTTTTAAAAGTCCAAAAGATCCTGACGCTGCTGAAATAGCGCCGGATTCCAAGGGCGGGACGGGATGCTCCTGGATTATCCCCCAACCAAAGGGGCGATGAGGGTAAGGTGGTCTTGGTCTTTCAGGATGGATTCTTTAGTAGCGTGAAAGTCATTGATGAGAACGAGGCCGATTTCCCAGTCTTCGAGCCCCAGCCGGGCGATGATCTCGGAAATGGAACTGGGCTCGGGAATTTCGAGGGAGTCGAACCTGGTTCCTTCTTCAAGGGTCTTTAGAGTGCCCACGGTTTTGACGTGAATAAGCATAAGAACAGTGCCTCAAGTGCCCTTACGTGCGCTCAAGTGCATCAAGTTGAAAAATAAANNATGAGCGATAAAATCTTGAGCCCTCCGCCTCCAAGAAAAAGCTCATTTCTATTGAACCCGAAACTCGAAACCCGGAACCCGAAACCATTTTGTATTCTCCGCTCCTCTGCGAGAGAAATTTCATTCGTCCTTGTAGATTTTTTTCGCCGCTTCTTCCAGTCCCAGCGAGAGAAGTTTGTCCTTCCTGGGAATTCCGTTGGCGTCCCAGCCGCGCGTTTCGTAATAATCTTTGCGCATGTCGAAGAAGAGCTTCTCCCCTTCGCCGATCGGTTTTCCCGGGCGCAGATTTTCCAGAATCCTCGGAGCCACTATATCTTNNGCCTTTTATCCACTTGCAGATGGTTTCATGAGAGACTCGGGCAAAGAAAAGGAACTTACAGAGCCCCAGGGCATTGAAGACGGCCATGTAATCCTGCATCAGGGCGGTCATCCTGCCCTTCCCTTCTCCTGAAGTCCCGTCCATGGCTTTTGTGTATCCCATCTCCAGGAATGGGACTCCCCCTTCTACCTGGTGAGAGAAGCCTTCCAGATGGCAGGCTCCCCGGTTAGAGGTGGCCCAACTTAAAGCCAGGCTTACGGTCGGCGTCGGGTTGGAAAGTGAGACTTCCATCCCTTTGGAATGGAGGGCAAATGTTTCAGTCTCTTTTCCCAGCGCTTTGGAGGCCTTTTCCACCCCGTCGGCGAAAATGGCCCCGATTCCCTGACGCCGGGCAATCTTTTCCATTAGCGCACCAACGGTCTCCGCATTCCCCCATTGCAGGTCCAGGCTGTCATTTTCCTTGAGGTAACCCCGAAGGTAGGATTCGATGGCAAAGGCCACGGCGATTCCTGCGGACATGCTGTCCAGTCCCAGGTCATTGCACAGATAATTCAGGTGAATCAGGGATTTCAAGTCGTCATTCAGAACCAGGGACCCAAAAGCGCTCAGGGTCTCATACTCCGGTCCATGGCCCACCACGCCGGCATAGGGCCCATCCAGACCCTTTACATCTTTGCCGCACCGGATGGGGCAGGAGTAACAACCGTAATGTTTCTCCAGGTAATCGGAGACCATGACGGGGCCGGCAATCTTCTTGGCCTGGTCCCAGTGAGCTTGGGAAAAATTCTTGATCGGCAACGCGCCGGCTGCCTCCTTGGACTCGATGAGCGCCGCCGTTCCGAACTTGCTCAGCCCTTCCACGAATTTCAGATTGGGCAGGAATTCCCGCGTGGCCTCCTGGAGAATTTTGGGGTCGGCGATGGACGGCTTCTGATCTCCCCTCACCACCACCGCTTTTAAATTCTTCGAACCCATGACCGCCCCCGGGCCGCTCCGGCCCATGACCCTCGCCTCCGCCCCTCCGGTTATCACTGCGGCCATGAAGCTGAGCGTCTCCCCGGCGGGACCGATGGCCGCCACCNNCCTTTTCCCCACAGAGTTTTGGCACTCCGGATTTCCGCTCCCCGGGAAGTTACCCAGAGATAAGAGGGTTCATCGGCCCTGCCGGTAATGATCAACCCGTCAAAACCGGTAAACTTCAACTCCGGCCCCCAGTAGCCTCCAGCGTTGGCTTCTCCCCAGTGCTGCAGCGGCGATTTGGCGCATACGGAGACCCGACAGCCGCAGGGAACGGGGATTCCGGTGAAGAGGCCGGTCATGAAAATCAGGGGACTTCGGGGGTGAAAGGGATCGAGAGAAGGATCCAGACGGTCAAGCAGGATCGAAGCCGCCAGCCCGCTTCCGCCGAAATATTTGCGGAGCGTCTCTTCCCCATATTCAACGCCCTGTGTCTGCCCGGAGGTGAGGTCGACTTCCAATATTCGATAGGAGATTCCAGTCATGAGAAAACGCCTTTCAATAAAGGCAGAACAAAAAAAATTAACCGCCGAGGGCGCGGAGAACGCTCAGAAATTTCTAAAAACCCTTTCAGGTTAAAGAGGGGAAAAAAATAGCTCTTTTTGCCTTTCCCTCGCCAATGTTTTTATATTATATCATTCTCTGCGGGCTCTGCGAGCTCTGCGCTGAGATGGGAGAAGAAATGCCTTCGAGAAACCTTTCATGGCTGGTTTGAGGGCATTTTGATTGACCCTTTCTGGTCCCTCCGTTTATACTGATTTTGTCCTTTTTCCGCCCTCCATGGGGTGAATTCATTGCGTAGAGGAGATGGGTATGATTCACCCGGAAAGGGTCCGTAAGCTTAACGAGCGGTCGATTCAGAAGGGCCGGTTCATCCTCTACTGGATGCAGGCTTCCCAACGGGTGGAATACAACCATGCCCTGGAATATGCCATCCGCCAGGCCAATGAACAGAGCCTGCCGGTCGTCACCGCATTCATCCTCACCGAGAAATTTCCGGAAGCCAACCTCCGGCACTACACTTTTATGCTCGAAGGCCTGCGGGAAGTAAAAACCCGACTGGAAAAAGAGGGGATTTTTTTCGTCGTCCTCCAGGGGTCGCCGGAACGAGAGGTGATCCGGGTTTCTCGTCAAGCCTCCATGGTGGTCACCGATTGCGGATATCTGCGAGTCCAGAAGGAGTGGCGCACGCATGTGGCCGAACACGCCTCCTGTCCGGTTATGCAAGTGGAAACCGATGTGGTCGTACCGGTTGTCGAGGCCTATCCGAAGGAAGCTTACTCCGCTGCCGTGCTTCGGCCCAAAATCAGCTCTCAGCTGCAAAAGTACCTCGTACCCCTGTCTGCGTCGCTCGTAAAAAAGACTCTGTCCCGTCTGGATATCGAGGGTCTGGACTTCAGGAAATCCATCCCGGCGATTCTTTCTTCCCTTTCCATCGACCGGACGGTCCCCCCGGTGTCCCATTTTCGGGGCGGAACGGCGGAGGCGAAAAGGCGGCTGACTGACTTCATCGTCGATAAATTGAAGGACTATGGGGAGCTTCGGAATGATCCCTCTCTGGATTACGTCTCCCACATGAGCCCCTATCTCCACTTCGGGCAGGTCTCCCCCCTTTACATCGCTCTGCAGGTGCAAAACGTGGGAAAGATCCTCTCAAAATCCAGGGAAGCTTACCTGGAAGAATTGATTGTGCGCCGGGAGCTTAGCATGAATTTTGCATATTACAACCCAAACTACGATTCATTCCAGGGGCTGCCCGAATGGGCGCGGAGAACTTTGAAGAATCATCAGAAGGATAAGCGCGAGTACCTCTATTCTCGGGAAGAGCTGGAAGAAGCGCGGACGCACGATCCTTATTGGAACGCGGCGCAGAAAGAAATGGTCGTCACCGGCAAGATGCACAATTACATGCGCATGTACTGGGGGAAGAAGATCATCGAGTGGAGTCCGAGCGCCGAGGAAGCTTTCCGCATCGGCCTCTATCTGAACAACAAATATGAACTGGACGGCCGGGACCCCAACAGCTTCACCGGGGTGGCCTGGTGCTTCGGCAAGCACGACCGGCCCTGGGGCGAGCGCAGGATTTTCGGACAGGCGCGGTATATGAACGATGCAGGATTGCGCCGGAAGTTTAAGATCGATGATTATGTGAAGAAAATAGCGTCTCTGTAGGGGCGACCTGTCACGCGTTTCGCGTGATCGCCCCTACAGGTCTGTAAAATCATGAGAAGGCAAAAGGAGTTGAATGAAGCCCCTCGCGTTGAAGCCGCTGATCTCTCATTTCTTCTGTGCCCTCCTTCTTACCATTCTTTTCCTCCTGTTCCTCCCCTCCCCCGCCGTGGCCCAGGATGATCTCCTAAGATGGGTCGGCGGAGACTTGGGCAAGGCCAGGCCGACATTGAGCTACCAGGTTCAGGGGTACTCGGCCGAGGAAGTCGCCGCGCAGGGAAAAGATTTCCGGATGACCGAGCATCGTCTCTTTTCTCTGCTCCCCTTCTTACAGAGTTCCCAGAGGGATGCATCCGCATATTTTTCTCTGCGGGCCCAGGACGTGGGGACGGCGGCGGTCTTGCTCGACTCCCGGGAATCCTTTCCCGATAAACTCTGGGACCTTCGCGCAGGGGGGCAATACCGGCAGCAGTTTGACGGGTGGATCGGCGGAATGGCCCTGGGCCTGGGATCGGCGAGCGATAAGCCTTTTGCCAGCTGGGCCGAGACCCTTCTCGACGTCAATCTCTTTGCCCGCGCCCCCACCGAGGGACACAATGCCTGGCTCTTCTTTTTGAATTATTCCAAGACCCGGGAATTTCTGCCCAACGTTCCTCTTCCCGGGGTCGGCTACTGGTATGAACCCTCCGATCAGGTCCGCCTGGTGGTCGGCATCCCCTTCGCTTTCCTCAACCTGCGGCCGGTGAAGGACATTACTTTCTCCTTCTCCTACTTTTTCGTACGGTCGGTCCGTGCCAGAGTTACCTACAGTCCCCTCCGGTTCCTCCGTCTGTACGGCAACTTCGAATGGAGAAATGAGAGCTATTACCGCGCGGACCGGCAGGATGACAAAGATCGGCTTTTCTATTATGAAAAACAGATCTCCGCGGGGATCGAGGCCTTCCTGAACCAGCATGTGTCCCTCGATTTATCCGCAGGTTATGCCTTTGACCGGCTCTATTTCGAAGGAAGAACTTACGCGGACCGGGACCACAACCGGGTGAGCATCGGGAATGGCCCCTTTGTTATGCTCCGGCTGGGAGCCCGGGTCTAACCCTCGAGCCCCCTTCCCTCCCCTCCTACACCTCTCGCCAAGGGAGGGGTTCCATCAGCTTTCGCCCAGTTTTTTGTTAGGGCCGCGGAGTTATTCCATTTCGTCCTGAAATTCTTGACTGGAGTACTCTCGATCAGCCGATCCAAGGATTTTGCAGTAAAGACTTTCCCCCTCGTTGCCAGAATCAATTTCTTCATATCTTCTCGGCGCACCGGATGGCGCGTTTATCAAAATCTTGATTGTCAATTCATACTTCATGTTAATTCTCCCAGACAAACGCTGAGTTTTTTCGTCTCTATTTTGTTAGGGCGGTTGAACATATTAGGTTTGGACCGAGGTCTATCAAGGTACCGAATTTTTTGGGGGGGTGAGCCCCGTCAAGACGGCGCTTTTTCTTGGCCTAGGGGCTGCCTCGTACCCAGGCCAGTGTAACATATCGCGCCTTCTGAAGGCGGCAATACGTCGCTGCCCTCCAAGGTTTCTATTTTGAGGCCATGAACGCGAATCCAGCCATCCGGGCTTTCTCAATTATGGACTCGTTAATAAGACGTATCTATAGGGCAAACATTTCCTGTAAGATCGTTAGGGCTTGCTCCAGTGTCGATGAGGAGAGCTTCCCCAACTTGCGCACTAGGCGCTCGCGGTCGACGGTGCGAATCTGGTCAAGAACGATGTAGCCCTCCCGGCCTTCAAGACGGCAGGGCACGCGGAACGGATACGAGTGGGTTCCGGTTGTGAGGGGCGCTACGATAAATGTCCGCAGATAGGCGTTGAGTTCGTCGGGCGAAACAACCGCACATGGGCGAGTTTTCTGAATCTCACTTCCCCGGGTCGGGTCCAGGTTCACCAGGAACACATCGCCACGCCGAACCATGTCAGCCGTCACCACTCCCATTCCTCCTCATCAAAACGGGTTGGAGTAGGGAGTTCGAGTAATCGATCTTCGTCGCGCTGCCGTGCTTCCCTGGCAGCATCAGCCCAGCCGGAACGCGGAGGAGTCGCCCGGGCGATAATAATGGCCCCCTCCTGCACCCGCAGCTCCACTTCTTCGGTCAAGCCGGCCTGTTCGATGAGCGGCTTGGGTAACCGGACACCCCGTGAATTCCCGATTCGAACTAGATGAGTCTTCATTAAAAACTCCTCCTGCATATATATGTAATTACATTATAATCACAGACTGAAAGTTCTGTCAAGGAGGGCACAGCGGGAGTGGACCGAAATCTTCTTCTCTTTTACAGCGGCTTTTTCATGAGATCTTGCAAGGTCTTTTCGTAAACCCAGTAGGCATCATTGCCGAAAAGGACAAAGCGGACCAGTTGAATATCGGGATGGCCCTTCAAATAATCCGTCACGGTCTTGAGGGCGATCGGAGCAGCTTCTTCTATAGGGTACCCATAAGCCCCGGTGCTGATGGAAGGAAAGGAGGCGCTTTTCAATTTATTCTGGCTGGCCACTTCCAGGCTGCGCCGGTAGCAGCTGGCCAAAAGCTCGGGGGCTTTTTTGCCAGTCGAGTAATAAACGGGCCCGACCGTGTGAATCACGTGTCTGGCCTTCAAATTGTAGCCTTTGGTGATTTTNNCCGCCCGGTGAATGGCCCCGTCCACGCCTCCGCCCCCGAGTAAACTTCGGTTCGCAGCATTAACGATCGCGTCGGTATCCTGGTCGGTGATATCTCCTTCCAAGAGCTCGGCCGTGGCTTTGCCGATTTTGACTTCCATGGTTCCCTCCTCCACAGCTTAACGACTCCCTCACCCTTCCCCTCTCCCCCGATTTCGGGGGAGAGGGCGGGGTGAGGGGGTTTTACAACCAGCGGACGGATGGCGGTCTTCGCTGCACCAGTTTTCGAAATTTCAGGACGGGGTATCCGACAGTGCAGCAGGTAAAGATCTTGTTCTCCTTGGGAATCTCCAACTCTTTGACAATGGAAGGGTCCCGTTCGGCGGCGGTAATGAAATACCCGATGATGCACGTCCCGAGTCCCATGGCGTGCGCCTGGAACATGATGTGGGACATGGCCAGGTGGCAGTTTTGAGCTGCAGAGGTATTTTCGGAAAGAGCATGAATCACGATCAGGGCGGGGGCGTTGCGGAAGATTCGGTCTTTGCCCGCCTGGTAGTATTCCCAGTTCAGGCGGAACCCCCTCATGTGCGCCTGAAGCCAGGGAGGAAGGTTCACCCCGGGAGCGCTGAGCATCTTGTAAAGGTTGCCGAAAAATGTGGCCGTTCGCTGGGCCAGGGTACGGACCAGTTCACGGTTCTGCACCACCACGAATTCAAAGTTTTGGGCATTATGGCCCGAAGGCGCATACCGAGCCATGTCGATCAGCTTCTCCAGGGCCTGTCGGGGGACTGCCTTGTCGTCAAAGACCCGGCAGCTTCTCCTGGAACGCATGAAGGTCGCCAGGGTTTCAGGGGGGATTTTCAGGTCGGCGGGGAGGTCCGGGAACTCCCGGGAGTCCAGTTCCTGGATGGTGATGGCATCCTCCGGACAGAGAGCCAGGCAATGGCCGCAGAGGGTGCAGTGTTCCTCATCGACGACCTGGATCTTCTCATCGCCAAGATGGAATATGGCCGGGCAAGCCGTGGCGCAATCCCCGCAAGAGATACACTTTTCCGGATCAACATGAATTTTGGCCATGATCTGCCTTCATTTCTTCAGATTCTTGGCGATCGTTTCATGAATGGTCTTAGAGCTTTTCTCATCTCCGAAGACGCCGATGCGCACCTTGACCATGGTCACATCCTTGCCCAGGGCCTCCAGGGAGATCTCCAAATCCTTTCCGTCATACGTTCTTCCCTTCATGACCCGGTTCTTATCCAGGTTGTCGATGGACTTTTCCGTGGTCTTCATTTTGAGCTCATCCGCCGCCTCCAGGGCGGCATTCCAGGTCTTCTCCATCGGAGCGGCGTAGGCCTGCTTCATCTCCCCGCCAATATATTCCGAAGCCCCGACTCCCGCGGCGGCTCCCGCCCCAGCNNCATTCCGCATTTTAAAGGTTTTTCGAACTATTTGGGCTCCGGGAGGGTTGCCCCCCACCCTTTGGCAATGATCTGGGGGACTTCCACATTGTCAATCAGTCCCCGGAATTTCTCCGCCAGAGGCCCATTGGCAAAGATCATCACCGGCGTGTGGGTATGAGTTCCCACGGCCCACGCCGTGTTCATTTCTTTTCCGAATAGACGCCCCATCAGAGGAGAGGGGTTACCGGCCCCTTCGGAATAGAACTCGCTGTACTCCCGGGGCTTGGCGTCCTTGGCCATAAGCGCAGCCGCCTGCTCCTCAGTAATGGTAAAGGCCGTGTTCTCTTCGACTTCTCTCTTCAAGGCCGCCGGATTGCCTTTACTGTCGATCGCCATTTTCTGAAAAGATTTTTTCTGCTTGGCCATCTTTTCGAAGATGACTTTCTCGGCAAAATTATACTTCGTCCTCCAGGTTTCACCCGTGGACAGCTTCACCGGCGCAGGGGGTTGGACATTATTATAGGCGATGCCCAGCCCTCCGGTGTCATGGTCCGCAGTCACGATGATCAAGGTGTCCGGATTTTGCTCGGCAAAGGCCATGACCAAGCCGATCGCCCGGTCGAATTCCACCAATTCATGGAGCACGCTGGCGACGTCGTTGCCATGCTCGACCCAATCGACCTGCCCTCCTTCCACCATCAGAAAAAACCCCTGGGAGTTCTTCTTCAAGATATCCAGGGCCTTGGCTGTCAACTGGGAAAGCGTCGGGACACCGGTCTGGTGATGAGGCTGGCGGTCGATGGCGCTGGGAAATCCAGAAGCGGAGAAAAGTCCCAAGACCTTGTCCGTTTTTTGAGCATCCAGGGCCGATAACTCCCGATCATTGGCCACAACGGTATAGCCCCTATTTCTGGCTTCCCCGACCAGGTCCCGGCTGTCTTTCCTCCTTGACCCTCCCCATCCGGCCGCCTTATCGATTCCCTTGAGTGAGGGGTGGTCTTCCACCTTCATCCCCGCGGGGATGAAATGCTGCGCCCCTCCGGAGAAAGCCACCGCCAAGTCGCCCCGTTCGATAAGCTGTGCGGCGATCTCGTTCTCCATGTCCCGGTGGATGATATTCGCGTAGAAGGCCGCAGGGGTCGCATGGGTGAGACGAGTGTCGCTGATCACCCCGGCGGATTTTCCGAGCTGCCGGGCTACATCCACGATTGATTTCATCGGCCGCCCGTCATGGTCTTTCCCGATGATGGCATCCCGGGTCTTGACTCCGGAAGCCAGAGCGGTAGCTGCCGAGGCAGAGTCGGTCACCACCGTGCCATACTGGTAGGTCAGGCAATACCCGGTGTTTCCGGCGGCCATNNGACATTCTTGGGCTCAGCCCCCTGAGCCGGGAAAAGCCAGACCAGGGAGACGAATAACATCACCATTCCCAAAGCCAGTCTTCTCTTGGTCCTCATGGGATTTCCTTTCATTCTTCGGAGNNCGCAATTTGCAATTTCTATCGGTTGGTTTTCTCGCTGATCGTTCCCATGACCCAGTCTAAAGTCACCCGAGCCACCGAGTAATCCCGCTTGGCCTTGGCCAGGTTTCCCTTGGCGTCAATGAAACTGAGCTGGGCATCATCCACCTCGAGCTTGGTTTTCACCCCGTATTCAAAGCCCTTTTCGGCCATCTGGAGTAGCCGTTCGGCTCTCCTTACCGTGCCCGAGAGGGCTTTCACGATCTCCTCCGCTTCCCTACAGAAATTGACGGCATCGCGGACCTGAACGGCGATCGAGTCTTTCAGTTTGGCTTCGTCAATCTTCAGCGAGCGGAAGTCGCTCTTGGCCTGGGCGGTCTTCCCCCGGGTGCGCATTCCGTCAAAGAAGGGAAAAGTCAGGAAGATTCCCGCGCTCCAGACCTGACCGTCCGCCCTGACCACATCGATATAATCAACATCTCTCCAGCCGTAGGAGGCCTTCAGGTCTACGCGGGGTTTATCACCGGCGTCGTAAATCTTGACCAGTTCTTCCTGCATGCCCATCCGCTTTTGCAGGTCTGAAAGGTCGGGCCGGCTTTTCAAGGCTACTTCCACCCCTCTTTCATAGGAGGGGTACGGGGAGACGGGGGGTGCTAAAGTTCCGGTCACATCCACCTCCTGCCCTTCCATTCCCAAAAGGAAACGCAACTTTTCCCTGGAGATCTGGATGGCATTTTCCCGGCGAATGACCTCGGGTTGGGCGTTCTCGACGGCCACCTCCCCTGCCAGGATATCGTAATCCGTGGCCGTCCCCGCGGCGTATTTCCGGCGGGCTTCGTCCAGGTGCCGGACTTTCTGCTCCAGATTCTGAACC
Organism: Syntrophaceae bacterium; assembly: GCA_003154025.1. The sequence continues at coordinate 1,497 of PMCE01000053.1, read as the reverse complement.
GCAAGGGTGTAGACCTCTTTGGCCAGCAGAACGTCATCGAAAGCGCTGGATACATCTCTCAGGGCGGCCTGCTGGAAAATGCGCAACTGATCTTCGGCAGTGCTCAACCCGATCTTGGCGGCGCGGATCGCCGCCCCGACCCTGCCGAAGGTATAGAGGGCCTGGGTTAGCCCGACCTCCACGGAGTTGGTCTGCTTCTCGGGGGGAAAGAGTCCGCGGAACAGCTTTTTCATGCTATCGTCACGATCGCGGACGATTCCTCCGTTCAGGGAAAGCTGAGGCAGAGCGGCGGAACGTTCTTCCACATAACGTCCCTCCACCATGTTCTTGTACTCCCTGGCTTTGTGGATGTCTTTGTTCTTCTCCAGGGCGATCTTCAGGGCTTCCTCCCGGGTCAGGATGGTTATATTCTTATCTTCTCCCAGAGCCGGCGTACCCGAAAAAATCCCCCACCCCACAACCCACAAAAACCCCAAGAGCAGAAAAGAAAGTCTTCTCATCTTACCCGGGGTACTCAACCGCACCATTCCTAAGCCTCCTTCTTTCCTTCCCATCTTCGGCGGATCCAACCGCCGATGTCGTCCAGCACAGTGTAGACAACCGGAACGACCAGCAGGGTCAGCAAGGTTGAAGTGATCAATCCTCCAATGACCGCCCTGGCCATGGGGGCCCGCATCTCGGCTCCCTGACCGAGGGCCAGGGCCAGGGGCAGCATGCCAAATATCATGGCCAGGGTGGTCATCAGGATGGGACGCAGCCTCGTCCGGCCCGCGGTGATCAGGGCATCCCGCCGGCTCATCCCCCTGGCCCGAAGGGTCTTGGTAAAATCCACCAGAAGGATGGCATTCTTGGTGACCAGCCCCATGAGCATAATCAGCCCGATCAGGGACATGATGTTGATGGTCCCCCGGGTGATCCATAACATGCCTGCCATCCCGACGATCGACAGGGGAAGAGAGAACATGATGGCCAGCGGGTCGATGAACGATTCGAACTGGGCGGCCAGGATGAGGTAGACGAAGATGACCGCCAGGATGAGGGCTTCGGCCATGTAGCCGAAGGACTCGGCCATGTCCTCGGCTTCACCGGAGAAGACCACCCGGTACCCCGGAGCCATGGTCAGGCGTTTCGACGCTTCCTCCACTTTTTTGACGGCGGTTCCGAGGGGAAGGTTATCGAGGTTTGTCGTGATCACCACCTGGCGGGTCAGGTCCTGCCGGTTGATTTCCGAGGGGGTGGTGCTCATCCCATAGCTGGCCACGTTTCCCAGCGGGACCAGCGCCGGAAGAGCGTTGGGCTTGGGCACGGCCAAACGCAACTTTTCCACCTGGGTCGGATCCTGCCGCAAGCCCAGGGGCAGCCGCACGCGTACGTTCACCGCGTCCCCGTCTTCGTCTTCGTAGGTCGTCACCGCCTGTCCCCCGACCAGCGCCCCCACGGCCCGAACGATATCCCCGGTCATGACCCCGGCGTCGGCTGCTCGCTCCCGGTCCACGA
>PMCE01000201.1:897-16918 GCA_003154025.1 Syntrophaceae bacterium | reverse complement strand
ATCGGGACCCTGGTGGGGGTCCTTCCCGGGTTGGGGCCGGTAGCGGCGATTTCCCTTCTCCTTCCGGCGACCTTCCATGTGCCTCCGGTCGCTTCCATCATCATGCTCGCCGGTATCTATNNTATTACGGCGCCATGTACGGGGGGTCTACGACCTCGATCCTGGTGAACCTTCCGGGTGAAGCGGCTTCGGTGGTCACCTGCCTGGACGGTTATCAGATGGCCCGAAAAGGGCGGGCCGGGGTCGCCCTGGGTATATCCGCATTCGGGTCCTTCATCGCGGGAACGCTCGGGCTCGTCGGGCTTGCCTGCCTGGCCCCTCCGTTGGCCTCGATGGCCCTGCGGTTCGGGCCCCCTGAGTACTTCGCGGTCATGGTCCTCGGTCTAACGGTCCTGATCTTTTTGGCCGGCGGGTCCATGATCAAATCCCTGATGATGGCCTGCTTCGGGATCATTATCGGCAACGTGGGTATGGACCCCATCACGGCCCAGCCGCGCTTCACCTTCCAGATGGATGTTCTCCTGGACGGAGTGGGACTCGTCCCCCTGGTCATGGGTCTCTTCGGAATATCCGAAGTTCTTCTGAACGTGGAGGAATCCCTTGCCCAGCGCGAGGTATTCGAGACGAAATTACGAGGGCTGCTCCCGAATCTCCACGACTGGAAAGAATCCCTGTGGCCGATCATCCGGGGATCGGTCCTCGGCTTTTTTCTGGGGATCCTCCCGGGAGGCGGTGCGGTCATCTCCTCCTTNNGCTGCCTTCGAATGCAGTGATGGCCATTCTGCTCGGTGCGCTCATGATTTACGATACGCCTCCCGGGCCTCGCTTAGTAAGCGCGCACCCCGAAATCTTCTGGGGGGTCATCTCCAGCATGTACATCGGCAATGCCATGCTGCTGATTCTCAACCTGCCGCTCATCGGGCTGTGGGTAAAGATCCTGAAGATCCCCTATCCCATCCTCTTCCCCTTGATCCTTCTTTTTTGCCTGATCGGGGTCTACAGCCTCAACAACAAGATCAGCGAAATCGGGTTGATGCTCATTTTCGGAGTGTTGGGTTACTTGATGAAGAAATTCAAATTCGACGGCGCCCCCCTGATCCTGGCCATGGTGCTGGGACCGCTGATGGATAAAGCTCTCCGCCAATCGCTCATCATGTCCGGGGGGGACCCCGCCATCTTTCTGGAGAGCACCATCTGCATCACCTTATTCGTGATCGTGGCGATCATTCTTTTTGTCCTCCCTCTTCTGCCGGTGATCGGGCGCTTCCGGAAGAAGGTCGGGGAAGCCGAGGAGCAGGCGTAGATTCAACCGAACCGTTTCAGGGTCCAGGATGGGTTGAAAATGGAACCCCTGAAAGAAATAAGAAAGGAGAAAAAGATGTTACGTACCAAAGGTATTGGAAAGATCCTGACCCTGGTCTCGTTGGCTCTCTTCACGGGATCCCTGTTCGCCTTCTGTCCTTCCGCCGACGGGGCCGCCAATTTCCCCAAGAAGCCGATTAACCTGATTTGCATTTACGATGCCGGGAGCACGAGCGACATCATTATTCGATCTCTGGCCGACCTCCTGTCCAAAGAACTCGGGCAGAGGGTGATCGTGGTAAATAAAGTCGGGGGCACCGGAACCCTGGGCACGGGGGAGCTCACCCGGGCGGAACCTGACGGCTATACGATCGGCATGGTTACCTTTGGGCCCTTGGCCATAAGCCCCCATCTGATGAAAGTGGGGTACAAGCTGGACGATTTCGATTATTTCGGGGCTTTCTCGGAATATGTGTACGGACTNNCCGAATGCCCTTCCCATGCTCATGCTGGCGGAAAAAGAGAAGCTCGACGTCAAATTCGTGCCCACCACCGGCGGTTCGGAATCAGAGACTTTGCTGGCCGGGGGGCATATCGATACCGACTGCCGCCATCCCAGCATCCTGAAAACCTTTACGGATGACCAGATCCGGTTTCTCCACCCCTGCGGGAATAAGCGCTGGGACATCTTTGGCCGCCCCGACCGCCCCACCCTGATGGAGATGGGCTATGACATCGATGTCCGTTCCTTCATGGGGCTGGGCGCCCCCAAAGGTCTGCCCGCCGAAGCCCGAAAGGTCCTGGTGGATGCCTACCGCAAGGTCTCCAATGACCAGCGGGCGAAAGACATGATCCTGAAAATCGGCCTGGCTCCCACCTGGATCGACGGGCCGGATTATGAAAAGCTGATCCGNNAAGTGAAAGGAAGACCTTGCACTTACACTTGGCCATATTTGTGAAACGAGGATGTAAAGGACGGCTTGTGGCTCTGCGCTCGTTGCCCCATGCTTATTTCTTCGGGAGGTATTCAAAAGAGTCCAGGACCGCCTTCAGGGCCTCCAAGTCGTTCGTTCCTTCCTTCTCCAGGATCAGGTAGAGGATAAAGATCTGGTAGGGCTCGGCAAAGGCGTAAATCCAGCCCTGGTTCCGGTTGACTCCCTTCGCGATGTACGTGGCGTATTTCTTGGCGGCGTAGGGAACCCCCTTCAGGGAGACGGGTTCGGTGGGGCCGATCTCTGCATGAGCTCCCTTGCCCAAGTCTTTTACCAATTCTTCCTTGAAAGTTCCCGCGGCCGCCGTGGTCAATCCTTCGATCGATTTCTGATCAAAGGTCGAATAGCGGTTTACGGTCTCGAAATCGATCTGCAGATTGGATTGGGTCACGGGGTTGAAAACAAACACCTGCGAGGCTTCCAACCCTTCCTTGTCATACCCCTGATCGATCATGAATTTGGGGTATTGGGTGGTAACCTGCCAACCCGGGGGAGCCGCGACCTTGAAGGGGAACCGAATACCGGTGAATTGGTTCCCCTCGATGTTGCCCACCGGAAGTTTCATGTCTACCTTGACCGCCTCCCGGACCGGGGCCCCGGCGCAGCCTGCCGCAAACGCCAGGATGAGGAGCATACTCCCGAACCACATGCTTTTCTTCGATCTCATCTTTCACCTCCCGCTGATGAATGCATGAAGCCGAGAGCATAGAGCCGAGGGCATAGAGCAAAAAGTCAGACTCGAAGGCAGTTGCTCTGGCCTCTCCCCATTTCACTTCTCTACGCTCTTTGCTCTATGCTCTATGCTTTTCTTAGCCAAACTTATGACTGATGCCGTAGCCTCCCGTGGGAAAGCGCCACTCGATGTTGAGATAGGGGCATCCGATGCGGCAGGAGCCGCATTCCAGGCATCCTTCATAGGTCACGCTGATATGGTCTTTCTCCATCTTGTACACGTTTGCCGGACAAAAGTAAAGACAGGGTTGATCGGTACATTGGTCCCGGCACACCGAGCCGTCCCGAATCCGCAGGTGGGGCTCCTCGTCGACGCGGAAACGGTCCAAAAACAGCTTGTCCTCCACCTTCTTCTTCATCTCACGCTTCTCCACCCGTTCCAGAAGATCCGCAGAAGCCGGCCCAGGGAGATTTGCCGCCTCAGGCGATCCCAAAGAACCCCCTGTTTCTTTTTCTTAGGAATCCCGTCGACGGTAAGCATCTCCCGGGCCGCCTGGCCGGCCCATTCCGGGAGGGAGGCAAACACCTCCGGATTGTTTTCCATGAAACTCCCGAATCGCCGGTATTTCTTCAGGTCCTGGCAGACGTACGATTCCTGCAGGCGGGAGAGGTATCCCTGAAGCCCCTTTCGGCTGAAATCACCCTTCTCCAGGGCTTCCAGAATGGCCTCCGCGGCAAACCGCCCCGAGGTCATGGCCAGGTTGGACCCCTCCCGGTGGAGGGCATTGAAGAGCATGCCCGAATCCCCGGCGATCAGGAAGCCGCCTCCGCAGAGCCGGGGGATGGAGTCGTATCCCCCTTCGGCCAGCCAGTGAGCCATGTATTCGGTGGGTTTTCCCCCCTGGATCAGGGGGGCCACCGCCGGGTGTTCCTTGAAGTCCTCCATCATCTCATAGGGCTTTATTTTCCGCCGGACCAAATCGGAGAGGTTAGCTCCTACGCAGAGGGAGAGGGATTTTCGGTTGGTATAGATCACGGCCACCCCATTCATGCCCTGGGTCGCCGCGCCCAGGATCTCGATGGTCACCCCGTTCCCGGGGTCCACGTTGAAACGCTCCTGAATTTGTTCTTCCGGGAGCTCGATGACTTCTTTCACCGCCAGCGCCACCTGACTGGGCTTGGGCTCCGGACGGAACCCGGTTTGGGCCGCCAGGGGTGAATTGATCCCGTCGGCCAGCAGGACGACTTTGGCCCGGAGGTCACCGTCTGGTCGGTCGGTCTGCACCCCGACCACCTGGTTCCGCCCATCCCGCAGAAGGCCGACGACCACGGTCCCGCATACCACCAAAGCGCCAAGCTTGCCGGCCTGCTCGGCATACCAGCGGTCGAATTTCGCCCTGCCCACGGTGAAGGCGTTATATTTTTTCTCCTGGAAGAAGATCCGGTCCCGGTAGGAGAGGCTGAATCCCCCCTCCTTGGCCAGATACCAGAGCCGGGATTCGACGATGTTCCTTTCGATGGGACAGTTCCGGGAGACGAAGTCGGGGAGATTCTGGGCCAGGTCGTGGCCGTAGAGGACCCCCCCCGAAATGTTCTTGGCCCCGGGGTATTCCCCCCGTTCGAAGACGACGGTCTTAACCCCCTTCTTCGCCAGAAGGCAGGCGGCGGAGATGCCGGCCGGCCCGGCTCCGACAATGGCCACGTCAAAGGATTCGGTCATTCCGTCTCCACTAGAGTGAAAGTGCAAGTGAAAGTGAAAGTGGAAGGATATTATTGTTTTCCCTTTCACTTACCCTTTCACTTACACGATTCTTTTCTTCAAGGCCGTAATCAGCGCGGGGACCACCTTTTGGTAATCTCCCACCAACCCCACATTCGCCAGCTGGAAGATTGGGGCTTCGGGGTCGGAGTTGATGGCTACGATCTTCTCCGAGCCTTGGATGCCCACCAGATGCTGCACCGCCCCCGAGACCCCGATCCCGATGTAAAGCTTCGGGGCCACGGTCTTCCCGGTCTGCCCGACCTGGCGTTCGTAGGGCATCAGCCCTGCCTCCACCACGGGACGGGAACAGGCGACCGTCCCCCCGATGAGATCGGCGAGCTCCTGCAAAAGAGGCATGGAAGCGGAATCACAGGCCCCCTTGCCGGCGACGACCAGGGCAGGTGCCTGGCCGATGTCCATGCCGTCTCCCCGGGAAACATCCTTGATCCAATCGATGATCTGGGGAAGCGGCCCCGAAGGCGGGCTCCAGGAATGTCGTTTGATTTCCCCGTTCCGGGCCGGGTCCTTTTCGGGCAGCCTCATGACCCGAGGACGTACGGTGCTCATCTGGGGACGATAGTTCTGGCAGTAGATGGTGGCCATGATGTTGCCGCCGAAGGTAGGCCGGGTCATCAGGAGAAAGCCCTTTTCTTCATCGATCTCCAGGGCCGTGCAATCGGCGGTGAGGCCGGTCTGAAGAAGGGTGGCCACCACTCCGGAAAGCTCCCTTCCCAGGGCGGTGGCCCCCAGGAGAAAGATCTCCGGCTTCACTTTCTGGGAGAGTTCGGCGAGGGCCTGGCCGTAGGTTCGGGGGAAATAATGATCGAGGCCGGGGTGATCGATGAGGTGAACCTCTTCACAACCGTAAGCGATGGCTTCCCGGGCAACGGCCTCTACCCCATGGCCCAGCAGGAATCCGATGACCCGGGTTTTAAGCTTTTCGGCCAGCTCTCTCCCTTTCCCCACGAGCTCCCAGGAAACCTGAGCCCCCTGGCCGTCGACGACCTCGATGAAGACCGCCACCCCCCGGTAATCCCGCAGGCTCCTCTGGGGAGGAGGGAGTGTTTCGGGGGCGGTCTTCTGCTTCCTTTTCCTTTCGTACCGGATGGCCCCGACCGGGCAGACTTCGAAGCACTTGCCGCACCCCACACAGACGTCCGGATCGATGACCGAGACCCCTTCGCGCGAGAGATGAATCGCTCCCACGGGGCATTCGCCGATGCAGATCTGGCACCCGATGCATCGATCGGAGATGACCTCGGCAACTTCGATCCCTTTTTTATTCCGGGGCATGATCCTTTAAGCCTTCCAGCGGCTGGAGAGTTTTTGGGCAAAGGAGGGATCGGACAGGAGAACGTCGAGGGACTGTTCCACCGCTCCTTCGGGATTTTCCTGAAACGAAAACCGCGGCCCTCCCTGCCGGACGGGGGGGCTGAAGATTCTTCTCACCCAAGTGGCCGAACCCTTGAGCCCCAGCTTGCTCGGCTCAGCCTCGATGGCCTCGGCATTCCACAGTTTCACCCCGGCCCGCAAGGATTGAATCAGAGAGGGAAGGGGAGCGCGGCGGGGCTTGGCCAGGTCCAGCTCGGCGGTCACCAGAGCCGGCAAAGGTCCCCGGACGATTTCCAACCCTCCTTCGACTCTGCGCTTGACCTGGATCTGCCTTGTTTTTTCGTCGATCTCCTGGACTTCGACCACATAGGTCAGCAGGGTGAACCCCAGCCGGGTGGCCATCCCCGGGCCGGTCTGGGCGGTGTCCCCGTCGATGGCCTGCTTTCCCGAGAAGATCAGGTCCACGGGGTGCTCGCGGTTAATTTTCTCGATTCCTTTAACCAGCGTGTAACTGGTGGCCAGGGTATCGGCTCCGGCAAAGGGGCGGTCCGACAGAAGGATGGCCTCATCGGCTCCCAGGGAGAGGGCTTCCCGGAGTACCTCCTCGGCCTGGGGCGGTCCCATGGCCAGGGCCGTCACCCGGCCGCCGTACCGTTCCTTCAGCCGCAGGGCTTCCTCGAGAGCGACCCGGTCGAAGGGGTTGGCGATGGACTCCACGCCGGACCGGATGAGCGTATTGGACGCCGGATCGATCTTCACCTCGGCCGTATCGGGGACCTGCTTGATGCAGCAGACAAAATGCATGGCATCCTTTATCGGCGACCGGTGCCCGCGGTGCGAACGGCCGGAGAGGATGAGCCGACCTCCGCCTCGCGGGCCTGCCCGGGTTTCGGGCTCATGGGCCGAATTCGATTACGAAGGCCTTGACCCGCTTGACCCCCAAAATCTTGCAGACCCTCCACCGCTTCTCCCCGTCCCAGATCCGGTAGCATTCTCCGTCGAACCAGATCTCCAGGGGCTCCACCTCTGCCCCGGACTCAAGGTACTGGCGAACCCGCTCGATCGTCTCCCGGGTATAAATCAGGCGCAGGTTCGGCCGAATCCGGTCCACCTCGATCTCGATCAGCTTCCTTTGCAACTTCTTTTCCATGGGGGGTAAACAATGGGAGATTACTAAAAGACTGTATAACTATTGTAAACTCGGGGTTAGAGAGGATGTCAAGGAGCAAATTCACTGGGAATGCGGAATTCGGAGTGCGGAGTGCGGAAATAATCCGGCATCGGGTCCTTTAGGGCGCTTCCTTCATACAAACAATCTGGTAAGAAACAAATATCATATCCATATTGCCAGGCGGGTGTAAGGGCGATTCATGAATCGTCCCTACGAATGCTGGCGCGGGGGAGCCGCTTTCCCGCGCAACGTTGCGGAAAAAGCCTGGGATCTCATCGATTTCATATTTCCGGGATGGCCATGAATTGTCCCGAAGTGGAAAGGGCAGGGCCAGGGTCCAGTCTTGACGAAGTCGGCATTGGGCAAACAAAAAAACGGAGCATACCCCCGAGGGATATACTCCGTTTGGTCAAGAGCGAAATCGCGCAGGGCCGGATCAGCCGGCCAGGGTGGCCAGATAGGCGTCGCCCATCTTTTCCAGGTGGTCCTTTATGTTCTCAAAGTCGGTGAAGTGCCCTTCCTCTTCTCCCAGGAGTTTCTCGAAGAGCTGTTTGGAGATCTGATCTTTCTCCGCCGCGCAGACCAGGGCCGCCTCGTTATACATCTTGATGGCCGCGGTCTCGAGGGCCATATCGGTCTTCAGCAGGTCCACGATGGACTGACCTTTCTTGGCCGCCGCGTCGGGCTTGGTGGTGGGTTCCCCTTTGAGGAAGAGGATCCTTTCGGCCAAAGCCTCGGCGTGCTTCATCTCCTGAATGCCGATTTCCTTCAGCTTCTTGCCCAGCTTGCCGAAGTCCTGATCCTCCAGTTCATAATGCTGAGCCATATACTGGGTGATGGCGGAAAGCTCCCTGGACCGTGCCTCGTTCAGTAAATCGATCACCTTCTTGCTCATAAGCTCCTCCTTTGGAATAGATAACTCCCTATCTATTCATTCTAAAGAGGCCCGGCCGCGGATGTAAAGGGGAAAAATTCGGCGATCGCCCTGGCCTATGGGCCTCCCGGATGACTCATTCCAGCTTAATATTGAACTCTTTGATCATCTGCCCGAACTGGACGAACCCATCCTTCAGATATTTACTGAAATCCTGCGGGCCCTGGTACATCACGGGTTGGCCGATGTCCTTCATGGACTTGATGAACTCCGGGTCGTCGCATACCTTCTTGAAACGATCCGCCAGGTAGCTAATCACCTCCGGGGGAGTTCCCTTGGGTGCAGCCACGCCCTTCACCGAGCCGACCGCCACCACGTTGTACCCCAGTTCCCTGAAGGTGGGAACATCGGGGATGGCAGAGTCCCGGTTTTCCAGGGCCACGGCGATGGGGATCAGCCGCTTGGACTTGATATGGCTGATGATCTCCGAGGGGTGGTTGCCGCCGCAGTCGGTCTGGCCTCCCACGATGGAGGTGACCGCTTCCGCCCCACCGCGGAAGGGAACGGTCACGATCTTCAGGCCGGTGGCCTTTCCCACGGCCTGGAAGGTGATGTCCACGGACCCGGCCTTGGTGGAGACCGAAGCCGTCACCTGATCCTTCTTTTTCCCCCACTCGATGAATTCCTTCAATGTCTTGTAGGGAGCGTCCCCCCGGATGATCATGACGATGGAATGGACCGACAGACGGCAGATGGGAATCAGGTCGTTGAAGGGATCGTAGGGCATCTTCTGGAAGTGAGGGGTGACCAGATCATGGCCGGAGCCCTGGCCGAGGTACAGGGTGTAGCCGTCGGGCTTGGACCGCACCACACTCTCCGTCCCGGTGATCCCGCCGCCCCCGGGCTTGTTCACCACCACCAGGGGTTTGTCAAAATATTTGGGGGCAACCTTGCCCACCAGCCGGGCCAACACGTCGGTGGATCCTCCCGCGGCGAAGGGGACGTCCACTTCAATGGCCTTGGTCGGGAATTTTTCCGCCGCCATTCCCCAGGCGGGGAAAGACAGGAATACGCCGAGAACGAGCGCCAGAAAGATTCTTATTTTCATTCTATGCCTCCTCTGTGTTGAGTTGGGTTTACGATGCACGGTCGGCTTTTTTCCTGCGCAGGGTGATGAAAACCTGCATCAGGATAAAAAGGAGCAAAAAACCCATCAGGGTCCCGGAGATGGGCCGGGTGAAGAAGATCAGGGGGCTGCCCGCGGAGATCAGGAGGGCCTGGCGGATGGCCCGCTCCAGGATCGGACCCAGGACGAAAGCCAGAATCATCGGGCCGGGGTCCAGTCTCACCTTCCGCATAATATAACCGATCACTCCGAAGATCCCCATGACGTAGATGTCAAAGACCGTATTGCGTAAGCTGTAAACCCCCACGCAGCAGAAAAGGACGATGATCGGGGCGAGGATGGAGTAGGGAACCCTCAAGAGTTGGACCCACAGGCCGACCATGGGCAGGTTGAGGATGAGGAGCATGACGTTACCGATATACATCGAAGCCACGACCCCCCAGAAGATGTCGGGCTTTTCGGTGATCAGGAAGGGGCCGGGCTGAACTCCCTGGATCAGGAGGGCGGCGAAGATCATGGCGATGGCCGCGTTCCCCGGGATTCCCAGGGTCAGGAGGGGGATGAAGGAGGCGCTGGCCGCGGCATTGTTCGCCGATTCCGGACCGGCCACTCCCTGGATGGCGCCCTTGCCGAACTCCTCCGGAGTCTTGGAGATCCTCTTTTCCACCGCATAGGAGACCAGGGAGGAGATTACCGCGCCCCCGCCGGGCAGGATGCCGATGAAGAACCCGATGAAAGAACCCCGGATGACGGCCCACTTCGAATCCGCCCAGTCCTTGAGGGTCGGCCAGAGGTGGTCGACTTTCCGGGTGACCAGTTCGGTCTTGATTGCTTTTTCCAGGTTGATGAAGATCTCCCCCATGCCGAACATGCCCATGGCCAGGGTGACGAAATCGATCCCCTCCTGGAGCATGTTCAGGCCCCAGGTGAAGCGGATCGCCCCGGAGATGGGGTCGAGCCCAACCGAGCCGAGGAGCAGTCCCATGACCACCATGATCAGCCCCTTGATGATGGAGCCTTCACCCAGCATGGTGGCCATCAGGAGTCCCAGGAGCGTCAGGGCGAAATATTCGGGGGGGCCGAATTTCAGGGCGAATTCGGCCAGGGGAGGGGCCACGAAGGTCAGGCCGATCACGCCGATGGTCCCGGCGATGAAGGACCCGATGGCGGCAATGCCCAACGCCGGGCCGGCCCGGCCTTTGCGGGCCATCTGGTAGCCGTCGATGCAGGTGACCACCGAAGCCGCCTCGCCGGGAATATTGACCAGGATGGAGGTGGTCGACCCGCCGTACATGGCGCCGTAGAAGATTCCGGCCATCATGATGATGGAAGTGACCGGAGAGCCGATTTTAAAACTTACGGGGAGGAGCAGGGAGATGGTGGCTGACGGGCCGAGGCCGGGAAGGATCCCGACGACGGTCCCCAGAACCGCGCCGATGAAAGCAAAGGTCAGGTTCGTCAGGGTGAAAGCAATCGCGAAACCATTCCCCAGTCCCTGGAACATTCCCAGAATTTCACTCATGACGAGACCCTTTCCTCAACTCCAGAAACCCGCGGGTAGGGGGACTTCGAGAAAATATTCAAAGATGAAAAATAGGACGGCTGTAACCGCGATAGAAATTGTCAACAACGTAAACCACCGAATCCGTTCGATCACCCCCATCCAGACGATCAGGAAAAGGAAGGTAGTGGGGATGAATCCCAGGATTCCGAGCACGAAGGCGTAAAGAAGAAAGATCGCCACGCCAAGAAGCGGCCTTAACCAGGTCCGCTCCGGCCAGAAAGGGGCCGCGGACTCCCCCTTCTTCCGGTTTTCCAGGATCAAGGCGATGGCCAGAATGCTCAGGATGAGGGCTAGGCCGAAGGGGAGAAACCCGGGCCCCGGACGGCTGGCCTTGCCCATGGATAGGGAAGTGGAACTCCAGGCGGTGATCACGCCGATGGCCAGAAGAACGTACCCGCTGACTCGGTCCCANNAAGATCCAAGGGGGGAAATGACCGCTGCTTGAAGGGCCTGGCGGAGCGGAGGATTTTATGGATTTTAGAACCTTCGGTTGTGAAGGGGAGATTCCGGGGGAAAGACTATTTTAGATGGAGCTGGCGGACGGGGATGCCGGCCTCCAGGAGCATCTCCCGGGCGAGGGAGTCGCCGTACCCGCCCTCGTAGATGATTTCCCTGATCCCCGCGTTGATGAGCATTTTGGTGCAGATGGCGCAGGGCAGGTTGGTGCAGTAGAGAGTTGAACCCTGGATGCGGATTCCATGGAAGGCTGCCTGGATGATGACGTTCTGTTCGGCGTGGAGACCCCGGCAGAGCTCGTGGCGTTCCCCCGAAGGAATCTGTCTCTGCTCCCGGAGGCAGCCCACCTCCAAGCAATGGGCCAGGCCGGACGGAGCTCCGTTGTATCCCGTAGCCAGGAGTCGCTTATCCATGACCAGGACCGCCCCTACCTGGCGGCGCAGACAGGTCGCCCGTTTGCCCACCAGCCGGGTGATCTCCATGAAATATTCTTCCCAGGTAGGACGATTCATATCTTTTCTTAACCGAAAAAACTTTTAGGGGACACAGATTAAAAAATATTTCCTTTGCGGTCTTAGATATTTAAATCTGTATTCATCTGTGTCCAAAAGAATCCGACAAAAACTACTTCTTACGCTGGTTGCCGACCTTCTCTTCCAGAGCGGTAATCTTGTCAAGCCGCCTCTGATGCCGGCCGCCCTGGAATTCGGCCTCCAGCCAGATCTTCAGGATCTCCCGCGCCAGGTCCTTTCCGATCAGCCGTCCCCCCAGGACCAGGATGTTGGCATTATTGTGCTCCCGGCTCACGCGGGCGGTAAAGGAGTCGTGGCAGAGCGCGGCCCGGACGCCCGGGAAACGGTTGGCCACGATGGACATGCCGATTCCCGCGCCGCAGATCAGGAGACCCCTTTCGACCTCCCCCCGGGCGACTTTTCCCGCCACCTTGCCGGCCACCTCCGGGTAATCCACCGCTTCCTGGCTGAAAGCGCCCAGATCCTGGGCATCAACCTGCAACTCGGCCAGATAGGCCCGAAGATCCTCTTTGAGCTCGAAGCCGGCGTGGTCGCTTCCCAGGGCGATCTTCATGTCACGGTTCGAACTTTTTGAAGGCTAGGACCGCGTTCGTCCCGCCGAAGCCGAAGGAATTGGTGATCGCCGTCCGAACGTCGGCTTTCCGGGCCACATTGGGCACGTAATCCAGGTCACAATCCGGGTCCGGCGTTTCGTAATTGATCGTGGGCGGGATGATTCCGTGGTAGAGGGTCAGGGCGGTGAAGATGGCCTCCACTCCCCCCGCACCGCCCAGGAGATGGCCGGTCATGGATTTGGTGGAGCTGATGGCCAGTTTTTTGGCGTGCTCTTTAAAGACCGTCTTGATGGCGACGGTCTCATAGAGGTCGTTGTAGTAGGTGGAGGTCCCGTGGGCATTGATATAATCCACTTGCTCGGGAGCGATCCCGCCGCTGGCCAAAGTTATCCGCATACAGCGCGCGGCCCCCTCGCCGTCGGGGGCAGGAGCGGTAATGTGATAGGCGTCTCCGGTCAAGCCATACCCGACAATTTCGGCGTAAATCTTGGCTCCCCGGTCCAGGGCGTGGGTCAGCTCCTCCAGGATCACGATGCCGGCCCCTTCTCCCATGACAAAACCATCCCGGTTCTTGTCGAAGGGACGGGAGGCCTTTTCAGGTTCCTGGTTGCGCGTGGAGAGGGCTTTCATGGCGTTAAACCCGCTTACCGCCAGGGGAGTAATCGTAGCCTCCACCCCGCCGGCGATGATCGCGTCCGCTTCGCCCCGCTGGATCAGCCGCCAGGCATCCCCGATATTGTGGTTCCCTGTGGCGCAGGCGGTGACCACCGAAGTGTTGGGGCCCTTGGCTCCGAATCGCATGGAGATCTGCCCGGGCGCTTCATTGACGATGAGCATGGGGATGAAGAAAGGGGAGATCCGCCCGGGTCCCCTCTCGAGCAGGACCTTGTGGAAGGCTTCGAGGGTGGTCAGGCCGCCCAGGCCTGCCCCGACCACGACTCCGACCCGATCCGCATTGGCCGGCGTGATCTTAAGCTGGGAGTCCTCCATGGCCTGGACCGCAGCAGCCAAGGCGTACTGGATGAAGATATCCATCCGCCTGATCTCTTTCTTATCGATGAAGTTCTCCGGGACGAAGTCCTTCACTTCGGCGGCGATCGTGGTGTCAAACCCCTTGGTGTCGAATTTGGTGATCTGGCCCACGCCGGATTTTCCCTGGATGAGCGCCTGCCAGCTTTTCTCCACCCCGATCCCCAGCGGAGACACCATTCCCACCCCGGTGACCACCACTCTTCGACTCGACATAAAACCTCCTGATCCAACCGCGAAGGGGCTCTTCCCGTTCAGCCTCCCTCCCACTCCTTATTTGGGGGGATCCGGCCGCTTCAGGAGGAGGCCACCCTTTTCGTTACATATGCTCCGTGATGTAGTTGACGGCATCCTGCACGGTCTGAAGCTTCTCGGCGTCTTCATCGGAGATTTCCAGACCGAACTCTTCCTCCATGGCCATGATCAGCTCAACCAGGTCCAGGGAATCCGCGCCCAGGTCCTCGATAAAAGAAGCCTCCAGGGTCACTTCCTCCGGGCTNNGGATGAATCTTTTTACTTTCTTTGCTTCGGAGTGTCAAGGGGATTTCGCAAGGGGTCCCGCGGGCTCCGGGGTGGATCACATGTACATGCCCCCGTTGACATTCAATACCTGGCCGGTGATGTAGTCGGCAGCCGGGCTGGACAGGAATAGGACGGCCCCAGCGATATCCTCGGCAGTCCCCAGCCGTTCCATGGGAATCACCCGGATGAGCATTTCCCTCTCTTTCTGGGGGATAGCCTGGCTCATGGCCGTATCGATGAATCCGGGGGCCACGGCGTTCACCTGGATGTTCCGGCTGGCGTACTCGCGAGCCACGGATTTGGTGAACCCGATCAGGCCGGCCTTGGAAGCGGCATAGTTGGACTGGCCCGCGTTGCCCATTTGACCGGTGACCGAGGCGATGTTGATGATCTTGCCCCCCTTCCGCTTGATGAGGGTGCGGAGGGCGGCCTTGGTGCAAAGATAGGCGCCCTTGAGGTTCACGCTTAGGACCAGGTCCCAGTCCTCTTCTTTCATGCGCAGGAGAACCCCGTCCCGGGTGATCCCGGCATTATTGACCAGAATGTCCAGCCCGCCGAAGGTTTCCACGGTCTTTTCCACCATGGCCTCGGCGGCCTTGGCCTCGGCCACGCTCCCGCCGAGGGCCAGGGCCTTTTGCCCCAGGGCTTCGACCTCCCTGCAGGTCTCCCGGGCCTTCTCCAGGTTGATGTCGGAGACGGCCACATCCGCCCCCTCCCGGGCCAGACAGAGGGCAATGGCCTTGCCGATCCCCTGGGCCCCGCCGGTCACCAGAGCAACCTTGCCATCCAGTTTACCCATGAGCACTCCTTGAAGGGTATTGGCCCTTTACGTACAGGCTAAAATTCCAAATTTCAATCCCGCGAAACGCGGGACCAAATTCCAAATAAAAACAAAAAATCCAAAATTTAAATTCTAAACTGGCTCATATGTTTGGTTCATTCGAATTTTGGCCATTGGATGTTGTTTGGGATTTGGCGCTTGGAATTTGGAATTTATTTTAAAAGTTCTTGCGCCTTTTCCCAGCTGGCCCCGTCCTCCACGTTGACCATCTTCGCCTCCCGGCTGATCCGGCGCATGAGTCCGGAGAGGACCTTTCCCGGGCCTACTTCCATCACCAGGTTGGCCCCGGTGGCCAGGAGCTTTTGCATACACTCTTCCCATCGCACCGGATGGTCCACCTGTTTTACCAGAAGGTCCCGGATCTTCTCTTTGCCGGGGTAGAAATCGGCCTCCGCGTTGGAGAGAACGGGAAAATGCAGGTCTCCCACCTCCGCTTTATCCAACTCGGCCTTCAACCGCTCTCCCGCCGGCTTCATCAAGGAGCAGTGGAAGGGGGCGCTCACCGGCAGGGGTACGGCTTTCTTTCCTGCCTGCCTGGACACCATCTCCACCGCCCTCTGCACGGCGGTGGCATGCCCGGCGATGGCGATCTGGCCGGGGGAGTTGAAATTGGCCGGGGAGAGAACTTCGCCCTGGGCTGCTTCCCGGCAGAGGGACTCCACCTCTGGTCCGGTCATCCCCACGATAGCGGCCATGGCCCCGGTCCCCACGGGGACCGCTTCCTGCATGAATTTCCCGCGCAGATGGACGAGCCGTACCGCCTCGGCGAAGGGCAGCCCTCCGGCGGCCACCAGGGCGCCGTATTCCCCCAGGCTATGGCCCGCGGCAACCACCGGGATGATCTCCCTTTCGGACTGTATCATCCGCAGGACCGCGACGGAAGTCGCGAGAATCGCCGGCTGGGTGTTGGCGGTCAGCTTCAGGTCTTCCTCCGGCCCGTGGAAGCACAGCTTGGAAATATCGTACCCTAGGGCCTCATTGGCCTCCTCAAAGACCTCCCGTGCGGCCGGGGACCGGTCAAAGAGATCTTTTCCCATCCCGACGTACTGGGATCCCTGCCCCGGAAAGATGAAGGCGATCTTCTTCATCGGCTGGCGTACTCCTTGATCAGGGCCTGGCCGATGACGTTCCGCTGAACCTGGTTGGTTCCTTCGTAGATCTGCAGGATTTTGGCATCCCGCATCATCTTTTCCACCGGGTAATCCCGCATGAATCCGTAGCCGCCGAAGATCTGGACGGCGTCCACCGTGACCTTCATGGACACCTCGGTGGGGAAGAGCTTGGAGATGGC
>PMCE01000201.1:0-875 GCA_003154025.1 Syntrophaceae bacterium | reverse complement strand
GAGATGATCGGCTTTTCAAACTGATGCCGTTCCCGGGCGTAGGCGGCGGCGGCCTCGAAGGCCCCCTGGGCCAGCCCCACGGCCTGGGCCCCGATCCCCGGGCGGGTCTTGTCCAGGGTGCGCATGGCCACGATGAAGCCCATGCCTTCGCGGCCGATGATGTTTTCCTTGGGGACGCGGCAGTCATCGAANNTTGAAACCCGGCATCCCCTTTTCCACGATGAAGGCTGTGGCTCCCCGGGGACCCTTGGTCTTATCCGTGAGGGCGATGACCGAATAGGTTTCGGCCTCCCCGCCGTTGGTGATCCATTGTTTGGTCCCGTTTAGGAGGAAATCGCCCCCCTCCTTCCGGGCGGTGGTGCGGATTCCCCCGGCGTCGGACCCCGCGCCCGCCTCGGTCAACCCGAAGGCGCCCAGCTTTTTTCCGGAGGCGATATGGGGAAGGTATTTTTTCTTCTGTTCCTCACTCCCGAAGAGAAGATACGGGTAGGACCCCAGGCCGGAAGCGGCGAAGGAGACGGAGACGCCGATACAGGCCCGGGAGATTTCTTCGATGGCCAGACAGTTTTCGAAGGACCCGAACCCCAGCCCTCCGTATTCCTCCGGAATGTAGATTCCGAAGAGGCCGGCCTCGGCCAGGTACTTCAAAGGCCCCCAGGGAAACTCCTCTTTCTCGTCCAGCTCGGCCCGAACCGGGACCACCTGTTCTTCCGCGATCTTCCGGGCCAGGTCCCGGATGGATTTTTGGTCTTCAGTCAGAAAGTAGTCCATGCGTTCTCCTGAGAAAGGATAAGTGTAAGTGTAAGTGAAAGTGAAAGTGAAAGCGTAAGGATAGATAAAAAATAGCGGATTGAAGCCGGGGTTGTCAAGCCTGA
>PMCE01000554.1:921-2709 GCA_003154025.1 Syntrophaceae bacterium | reverse complement strand
CCCTCCATGAAGGCATTCTGGGCCGCTGAAAGCTCCTTGCCGGCCGGTCCCAGGACTTCGAAGATCTCGACAGGCCTGGATTTCCCTTTGACGACCACCGCGTCGATCAGGCGCGTCGTGAAGGCCCCGCCCAATTCCTGGTTCGTCGTCTCGCTGATCAGGATATCGATTCCGTACTGCTTGGTGATGCTCTCCAGGCGGGAGGCGATGTTGACGCCGTCGCCGATGACCGTGAAGTCCATCCGCTTTTCCGATCCGATGTTGCCGGAAATGACCTCTCCCGTGCAGATGCCGATGCCGATGCGGATGGGGGGCCTGCCCGTCTCTTTCCGCCTTCTGTTCAGGGTTTCCAGGAAGATCCGCATGGACAGGGCCGTTCTCACTCCCCGGACGGCATCGTCGTCCTGGGGGAAGGGCACGCCGAAGACGGCCATCAGGGCGTCGCCGATGAACTTGTCCAGGATTCCACCGTTGTCGAAGACCACTTCCACCATGCCCGTGAAGTATTCGTTGAGAAGCTCGACGGTTTCCTCCGCGCTCAACCCCTCGGCAATGCCGGTGTAGCCGCGGATGTC
This sequence comes from Syntrophaceae bacterium, assembly GCA_003154025.1. The sequence goes on along the minus strand of PMCE01000554.1, from coordinate 2,134 downwards.
GGAAAACAGGACCGTGGCCTTGTTGCGGACACCCCCAAGCCCCTGTTTGCTTGGATCTGCAAGGAGCCTCTCCACGATGTCCTTGGCCATGTAGCGCGTCATGGCGCTCTTGATCCGCTTTTCGCTGGTGATGTCCTCCAGCACCAGGACCACCCCCTGTACGGCATTCTCCTTCCCCAGGAGGGGAAAGAAGTTGACGTTTACCGAGTGCTTCTCCACCGGAGGCAGGATGAGACTCACATCGTAATCCACGAGGGATGCACGGCCCATGTACATTTGGCCCACCATGTCCAGAAGGTGCCTGTTTTCGTCACCCAGTAGCTCTCGGAAATCCCGGGTGATCAGGCCGTCCTTCCCGGTTTTCCACAGGGCCTCTGCGGCCCGGTTGGCGGTGATGATCCGCCAGTTCTCATCGAGGGTCAGGATGGAGCTGGCGATGCTGTCCTGGACCCCGGCAAGGTAATTCTTCATGCTCAGGGTGCGTTCATAGAGTTGGGCATTCTCAAGGGCCACGGCGATCTGGGATGAAAGGGCCCGGAGCATCTCCTCGTCTTCCGTTTCGAATATCCCCCCTTTCTTGTTGATGGCCTGGGTCACGCCGATAATCCGACCCTCCCGGTCCGAAACGGGCACGCAGAGGACGGACCTGGTCCGGTATCCCGTCTCCCGGTCGAAGTTCTGGTTGAATCGGGGATCCAGGTACGCATCGGGGATGTTCACGATTTCTCCCGAACAAACGGCGGCTCCCGCCAGTCCAGCCGATTTGGGGAAACGGATTTCCGCCATTTCGGCGCCCTGGGCCACCTTGGACCATAGCTCGCACCGCTCCTCGTCCAGCATGAACAGGCTGGCCCGGTCCGCTTCCAGGATCTCCGCAATCTTGTGGACGATCTTGTTGATCAGGGCGTCCAGGTCAAGGGTCTGGGCGAGGGAGGTGGCCAAGTCGAGGAGGATGGCCATATGCTCGTGATTGATCACCATCTTGCGGTAGAGGCGGAAATTTTCCACCGCGATGGCCGTCTGGTAGGCGAAGGCCTTGAAGAGGGTTTCATCGTTCCGGTCGAAGGAGGCATCGTTCTTCTTGTTGATGACCTGGATGACCCCCACCGTTTCTCCCTTCAGGTCCTTGACGGGGCCGCAGAGAATGCTCCGGGTCCGGTAGCCGGTATTCCGGTCGAAGGACTGATCGAAACGCTCATCTCGGTAAGCATCG
>PMCE01000554.1:0-908 GCA_003154025.1 Syntrophaceae bacterium | reverse complement strand
CCGGAGATGCCGGCATTGAGTGAGGAGATCTCAGACATGTCCATAAACCGGCGGAGCCCTTCAAGCGAGGTTTCCGTTCTGCGGCTCTTATGGACGATCTCCTGAAAGGCCAGGTTGGTCCGCCGGAGGCGCCCCTCCACCAGGCGGAGAAAATTACGCGTAATCGCGGGGGATGCATCGAAGATCCGCTCCAGATCATTGTACTGGATCTTGAGCAGATCCGTTCTTCCGGCGGCACGGACGGAGGCCGACCGCCGCCCGTCGGCGAAATACCCCATTTCACCGATCGCTTCGCCCGGTTCCGCGTCTGCCAGATGCACCTCTTCCCCGTAGTCGCCCTGCCGGTAAACCACGCACCGCCCGTTGATGAGGACGAAAAAGGCATCGCCCTGTTCGTTCTGCCGGATGAAGACCTCCCCGGCGGGGACGCTGCACTCCTCCACCCAGTGTCGGATATGCATCAGTTCGTGGGGAGGTGTGCCGGAAAAGAGGGCGCACGCCTGAAGGCGATCGTGCCTCTGGTTCAGGATGGCCCCGTGGAGGTCTTCCGGAGAGATGACACCCATCTCCACCAGCAGGTTGCCAAGAGAGATATGGCGGCCCTGATCGAGGAGGTTGACCTGGCGGGCAAGAGCCCGTTCTATCCCTTTCTGGTCACAGCGAAGGTAATCTCCGAGTTTCCTTGGTAGACCGCCCAACGGAGGCGGGGATGATTTTACATTCGATCCCATATCGTCTTTCAGCCTTCCAAAAACCGGCAACGGGTTCTTTTATTCCCCGTCGAGCGTTTCCTTCCAGAGGTTGATCAGGTTCATCGCATCGAGCGGTGTCAGCTTCATCAAGTCCAGTCTCCTGATCTCGTTGACGATGACCTCTCCCTTGTCCGCGAACAGGCTGAGCTGATTCCG
>PMCE01000389.1 GCA_003154025.1 Syntrophaceae bacterium | reverse complement strand
GAACCCTTTGACTTTTTCGCGTGCAGTACGCATTGCTACCGCGACAACATGGTCGGCTTTCAAAAATGGATCGAAACCCTCATCTCCTCCAAAGATCTTGCCGAATACCGCTCCCGGTACAATGACAGTGAGACGGCGTTCCTGTGGCAGTCGCTCATGTTCCGGATCAGTTATCGGTGCGGCTATTGCGTGGGGGTCTGTCCCGCCGGAGAAGAGGTCAAAGCAATCTATCTTCAAAACAAGGCGGATTACATCCAGCAGATTCTGAAGCCGCTGCAAGACAAGGCGGAGCCGGTTTACGTGATATCCGGATCAAAAGCCGAATCCGCAGCCAGGCGGAATCCCAAGAAGCAGGTTAAATGCGTCTAAGAAAAAAACCATGATCCCGAAGGTGGCGCCCGCCGGGGGAGAAGCGGTTAAAGGCGGGAACCCGTGAATCTCCAAATCCTTTGTGAGGTTGAGAAAGAAGGGTTCGAAAGGCGGAGAATATGCCTTTTCCGGCGCTCCCTGAAATCCACCCGGATCACCCTCCGGGTTGAAGATCAAAGAGCGCAGGAACTGCCGGTACGTTCCCTCCCTGCCAAAGACTCGATTTATTAGCCGCCGCCCGCCATCATCCCTCGTCCGGGAATATCAGCAAGCTTTTCGGGCCGGTGAAAAGGACCTACTCTTGCCTCTGTCTCCAAATTTTTGACGGATACCAATCTGGGAGCCTTAAGGATTCTGGCAGTAATCAAAAACATGAGTATGGCTACATAGCCCCCTCCTACGAGGATGTAGCAAAGCGTTGTGTTGAAAAGATAGAGCCAGACAATTGCCGCCGCTGCAACCAGAAATATTATTTCCATTTCTCTTTTCCTCCTCTGTCTGCCGCGAGGCGGGATTTATTCCGATAACTCTGACAACGATCTATTCCTTAGAGACTTTCGGAGCAAGACTTGTGCCGTGGAGAGAAAAGGCAAGCTGCGTCGCCCTTTCCATTGACCATCCGGAACAGATCTTGATTCATTATAGTAGCCTGGAAACAAAGGGGGGAATTCACTCATTCCCCGCCAAGGGGTTTTGGAGGAGTTCAAAGGAGTTGCGATGGGTGAAATGCCNNTTTCTAAACCAAAGGCAAGAGCTGAGCGGCGGAGATGATAAGGTTCCCCATGGAGAAGTTCCCCCAAATGATCAATAGCGAGGCAACCGACTGGACCCAGGGGCTCCGCGCGGTCCTGGGGGTGATGAGCAACGCCAGCGGAGCGATAAGACCCAGAAGAACGGGGACTAAAAAATCCGAAGGGCCGAATTTTCCGTCCGAGAGCAGGTTTAGGATCTGGTTGAAGAGATCGGGAGAGACCCCCAGCTTCACAAGATAAAAGAGGATCAGACCGAGGTGGGCAAAGATCAGGAGATAAAGGGCTTCCCCCAGTTGGTGAAAGATTAACCTTTCCTGGGCTTGGGCTCCCGGCCTTCGTTTCAGGATGAAATAATACCGGACCGTGTCGAAGATGACCACCAGCGCGAAGCCGGATAGGCCTGCGGTGAGGAGAAAGAAGATGGGGGTGAGGGAGGAAGACCATAGAACCCGAGCCTGGGCGAAGCTCAAGACGAACCCCACGAAGGAGTGCGAGCCCAGGGCAAAGGGCAAGCCGATGAAACCCCAGAACCGGGCTTTCTCCGTCTCTTCCCGAAACAGGTGGAAGAGGTAAATGGATGCCAGGAAGGGATATGCCGTGAGGATGAGGGTTCCCCAAGCCATGGGGGATCGCGGGTCAAAATAAACGAAGATATGCCAGAATCTGAGCGGCTGGCCGATATCCAGGAGGAGAAGAACGGGAGCCACTACCCATAACAACATAACCATCAAGCCTGAGAATTTGGCCAAGGGCAGGTATTCCTTCTTTCCAAGATAGGTGAAAATAAAGGAAGCAAGGTAGCTGCCGGCATTCAGGCCGGTAACCGCAATAAAAAGAACGATCAGAAAACCAAAAGGATCCGGGTGCGCGACGCTGTAGGTTACGAGGATTTCTTCCATGGTCACCTTCCCCCTTTCTTCAAAATTTCTCTACCTGATCTAAAGAGCAATACTCGTGCCGCTCCAATGGAGGCCGGAGGAATTGCCTCCCCCCTGGAATCCTCTGAAGAAATCTTCATTCTTTTGACGGTCTTAGAAGGGCAAAGACGGAATTTCAGGGGTCCCCTCGCGGGGACTCCCGGGTGGACCGGAGAATTTTGGTTGGGTGAAATGATCCAGGGGATGGGGGAAATGACGCAGGGTTAAAAAGAGTCGAATTTTTTCATCCGATAGCGGAGAACATCCCGGCTTATCCCTAAGAGCCTTGCGCCCCGCACCTGGTTTCCTCCGCTCATTTCCATCGCCTGCCGGATGAAATCCCGCTCTACGGCGGGGAGGGAAATACCCTGGGGGGGGAGATGGAAAACAGAAGCACCCTCCATTTGGGAAGGAGGGGCGGAGAGCAGTTCAGGGGGCAGGTGCTCGATTTCGATCCTTTCGCCCTCGCAGAGGATGAAGGCTCGTTCCAGAACGTTCCTCAGTTCCCGGATATTGCCCGGCCAGGAGTAACCAGCCAGGAGTTGGGTGGACTCCGGGGAAAGGTCCTGAATCCTTTTCTTGAATTCCTTCCGCAGGTCATCGAGGAAAAAATCGATCAGCGCGGGGAGGTCGGACATCCGTTCCCGAAGAGCGGGGAGATGGATGGGAAAAACTTTCAGGCGATAGAAGAGGTCCTGCCGGAAATCCCCTTTTTGCACGGCCGCGGTCAGATTTTTATTGGTGGCCGCTATAAACCGCACGTCCACGGACAGGTCTTTCACCCCCCCCAGTCGGCGAAACCGCTTATTCTCGATGGCACTGAGCAGTTTGGCCTGGAGGGTGAGGTTCATATCTCCGATTTCATCCAGATACAGGGTGCCGCCATTGGCCAGTTCCAGGAGCCCGGTCTTGCGAACTTTCGCATCGGTGAAAGCCCCGCGCTCGTGGCCGAAGAGCTCGCTTTCGATGAGGGTCTCGTGAAGGGTGGAGCAATTGACTTCCACGAGAGGATACCCCGCCCGATTGCTTTCCGTGTGAATCGTGCGGGCCGCCAGATCCTTTCCCGTTCCGCTCTCGCCCTCCAATAGAACCGTCGAGGCCTCACTCTGGGCGATTTGCCTGATTTTCTGCCGCACATCCTTCATGATCGGGCTTTCGCCAACCAACCGGTGAAGGCCAAACCGGACGGTCTCCTGGGTGCGGAAATAAGCCACCTTCTTTTTCAGGGTGGAAGCTTCCAGGGCCTGGCGGACGGCAAGGAGGATGGTCTCCAGGTCAAAAGGCTTGCTCAGGTAGTCATAGGCTCCCGAACGGATGGCGGCGACGGCGGTATCGATGCTGCCGTAAGCCGTCATGATCAGCACCGTCAAATTCTTATCGATCTCGCGCAACCGCTTGAGGACCTCGATTCCATTGAGGTCTGGAAGTCTGAGATCCAGGAGGACCAGGTCGGGAGATTCCTCTTCTACCAGGGAAATCGCCGCTCTTCCTTTATCGGCGGAGATCACCAGATACCCTTGTCCCGAAAGCTCCTTCTCCAGGGACTGTCGGACCAAGCGCTCATCATCGACGACGAGAATCTTTTCTTTCAATCCATCCCTCCCTCGGCTTCCGGCCTCATTTGCCGCAGTCCGGCCCTTGGCGAGATTTCCTTAGAAACATAGATTTTGGGGGGTAGGTTTCAAACCCGCCCCTGGGGATCAGCAATCCCTTTCGGAGGTGAAGGGATTGGGAAAAGGAGGAAAAATTTCGTTCCCACCCCGGTTTGACTCTCGGCGAAGATTCGGCCTTGATGTTGTTCGACGATTCGCCGGGACAGGGAGAGGCCTAACCCGGTTCCCTTGGCTTTGGTAGTGAAAAAAGGGCGGAAGATCTCTTTCAACACTTCCGGGGTCATCCCTTCCCCCGTGTCCGTTACGGTGATTTCTGCCCAGCTTTTGCCCTGGAAGGATTTGTCGGGAGGAATCAGGCCTTTCTGGAGAATACCTCCCGATTCGAGGCACTTGGTTTCAATCTTAAGCATGCCCCCCTTGGGCATGGCCTGCAGGGCATTGAGGAAAAGGTTCAAAAATACCCTTACGATCTGCTCGGGATCCAGTAGCAGAAGGGGAAGGACGGGGTCGAAGATCTTTTGTACCTGAATGCCGCTCTGTTGGAACTCCTCGTTAAAGGATAAGAGCCCATCCTCGATTATTTCGGGGAGGGAAACGGGCCGGAATTCCGGGGGGCGGACCCGGGAATAGAGGAGGAGATCACTCATGGTCTTTTCCAACCGCTCGATGGACTGCCCGATCTCAAACATGGTCTCCCGATGGCTGTCGGCCAGTCCCGGTTCCTTGGACAGAATCTGGATGGCGAGCTTAATTCCGGCCAGGGGATTTCGGACTTCATGAGCCACGCTGGCCGCCAGTTCGCCCAGGGAAGCCAGATGCTGCACCTGGAGCATCTGCTGCTGATGCTGTCTTTCCGCCTCCTTCTGCGCCGTGGAAAGCTTCTGGACCATGGAATCGAAATTTTTCGCCAGCCGTCCCAGTTCATCCTGAGTTCCCAGGCTTACCCGTACGTCCAGATTCCCCTCCTCAACCTGGGACATGGTTTCGATGAGCCTGCCGGTGGGTTTCTTTATCAGCCGGGTAAGAAGCAAGTTGAATACCAGGCCCATCAACAGAAGGGTGATGGCCGTCGAGGCCATGAGGAGGTTGCGATTCAGACGAAGGCTTTGGCTGGTGGCTTCCATGGGAAGGGAGACATGCAGGACTCCCAAAACTCTTGGCTGATTCCCATGGCAGGAGAAACAGGCGGGCTCATTCTGGAAAGTCCGGATGGTACTGAGGAAGGGGTGNNAAGGAGGCCATGGAGGTTCCCTCTTCGGACTTGCGGGAGGAATGGAGAACGGATCCTTTCCCGTCGAGGATGCGGACTTCCAGAAGATCGTCGGAAATGGAGAAGAGGTTCAAAAGATTATGGAAGTCTTTGGTCTCCCCCTCTTTCATGAAGTTGATTACTCCATGGCCAATGAGGGTGGAGAGAGTCTCGATCTCTTTCTTTTTGGCGTAGAGAAGGTGCTCTTTCTGATTCTGGATGAGGAAGAAGGCAAAGACCGTAAGGGTGAAAGTGACCACCAACCCCACGGATAGGCTGATTTTCAAGAAAAGACTCTGGAACAAGAAGACCTTCCCTCACATTTTCCCCGGCTCCGCATCCCTTCAATGAGATTCTTTCGGCTCAAAAACAGGAAAGATTTTGTTGAGAATCCAGAAGAGAATGAAGGGCATGACCCCGATGAGAAGAGCGCCGAACAGACCCTCTTTAAAGGTCTCCAGACTCTGGGGAATGATGGGCATCCGGTAATCCATGTACCCGGAAAAAGTAAGGGAAAAAGACTGCCCTCCAATGACCACGTTCCACCTCATCATGAAGACTCCGAAAAGGACCAGTACAAGGGCCGGGATGGCCCTTCGGATCGTAAGGCCGGGAATCAGGAGAAGGATAAAGGGGACGAGGTTTCCCAGCGTGTACTGGAGAAGAAAGATATTGGTGAAGTCTTTCCCGTAGATGATATTTCTCAGGATGTCCCAGGACTTCACGGCCGTGTAGCCCCGGAAGACCAGATCCAATAACTCCAAGCTTATAGAGAAGATCATAAAGAAAATCAGGTATTTTGCGGTCATCTTCATTTCATACAGTTCTACCCCTTTCATCTCTTCCAGGGTGGGGGAAACGAAGGACGTCCTTTTACGGGCGGCGATGGCTTTCCTGATCTCCATGGTAAGGATGTAAATCAGCATACACAGGGCCACTCCGGAAACGATCGCCGACATGATGAAAATGACCGGCATGAGAGGGGTCATCCACAGGGCGTTGGCTTTCACCGAACCGAAAATAAAACCGGCATATCCGTGGAGAAAACAGGCCACCGGCACTCCCACACCGGCCAGAATCTTGATGGCTTTTTCGTCTTTCCGGAGGGCGGATTCACTGAGGTCGAAGGCGCCCAGGGTGAGGACCGTATAGACCGCGTATTTTATTTTTTCCGCCAGGCTCTTGTTCAGCTGGTTTTTGATCTTTAAGGACCCTTCCACCAGATGTTTTCGGTAAAGAAACCACAACTCCGAGGCGACGATGGACCCGTACGCAAAAAGGACGACTCCGAAGGCGGCGATAGCCGAGGTGAAATGAGGGGTCATGACGACATAAAAATTCCGCTCGGGGTGCATGAGGTGCAAAAGGAGGGGCAGGGGAGCGATCATCAAGAGAGCGAAGGAAAAAACCAGAGAGAACCGGGCTATTTCCTTCAGCGGTTTTATGCCGAAGAGATGGTACAGGGAGGAGAGGACGAAGGCCCCCGCCACCAGCCCGGTCATGAAGGGGTACATGACGATCTGAACGCTCCAATAGATGTATTCGTTGGGGTAAACGAAAAGCTCCTTGATCGTCCAGAGTTCCTCCAGGACCATTCCTTATCTCACCTCCTCGCTGAGCCCAATAAAATATACCTGGGGCTTGGTTCCATATTCCGGCTTGTGGACCGATACCCGCTGGGTCATGACGACGTTCGCCACCGGATCCTGGGAGTCTTTGAGGTTGCCGATTCTCCTCGCGCCCGTCGGGCAGGCCTGCACGCAGGCGGGCTTCAATCCCCGGTTGATCCGGTGATAACAGAAGTTACACTTTTCGGCCACATGGTGGACCGGGTGGAAGAACCTCATTCCATAAGGACAGGCCATAATGCAGTACCCGCATCCGATGCACCACGTCCGGTCCACCAGGACCACCCCGTCGGGGGTTTGATAAGTGGCGCCCACCGGACACACCTGAACACAGGGGGGTTTTTCACACTGGTTGCAGAGCTTGGGGACAAAAAAGGCCTTATCAATTTTCCCCGGAGGAATATCCTGGTACCTCCCCTGGCCAAGATCCACCCGGCGGGTGATAAACCCATTCCGCGCTTCCTGGGGGGTATCCGCGAATACCTGTCCCTCCTTGGTGACGACGTACCGTTCCACCCAGGTTCGGGAGACATCGGCGTCAAAAGGAATTTCGTTCTCGAGCTTACACGCCTTGACGCAGAACCCGCACCCGATGCATTTGTAGGTATCCACCAAAAATACCCAGCGGACCGGCTTTAGGGCAGCATGGAGGGAAATCGGCCGAAACATTTCGTCCAGCCCCTGGGCCAAAGCCAGGGCGGCGGATCCTCGCACGGCCAACTTTAGAAAATCCCTCCTGTTCACCTGCTCCTCCTAACGGGGCTTGGATGCCTGATGCGGATTGTGACAACCCACGCATTCTAAGCCGGGGTTGTGCTGGTCCGGGTCAATGCCTTTGATTTCCGACCTCTTGCTGGTGGGATAGGGAAGGTAGGTATGGCACCTGAGGCAGAGTCCTCGGGCTCGGTCTAGGGGAAGTTTCGTCGGGTCGGAAGGGTGCTCGAGAGCCGGTCCATGGCAGTTTTCACACTCCACCATTTTATGGGGAGAAGAAAGAACCTGCTTTTCCTGGTCGCCATGGCAGTCCTGGCAGTATTCCTTCCCCTGATATTTGACCTTAAAGGCCTTCCATTCCGCTACGTTCCCCTCCCGGTACCAGCCATACATGTATCCCCGTTCATGGATTCCGAAGCCTTTGGGGACGAAGAAGGTCCTGGCGATCAGGATGATCGCCACCAAAGCCAAAACCACATACAAGGGCCGCAGTACATGCATGGGCTTAGACCCTTCATGAGAGAATTGGAACGACCATTTTCCCCCTACCGGGGGAAAAGTTGAAGGTGAAAATGGCTACTGAGTTCGCGGACTGGCAGCCGCTCTTCTGATCCCGCTTTTCCTTACCCTATGCCCGAATCTGATCTCGAATCGGGGGGAGCAGTGGAATCTAATTTTTTATTAGCATAATCGGATGAATAGGGTCAAGGCAAATATATCGGGCCTGGCTTCCCATTGGATTCATGTCGTTCACTTCCCGCCCCTTCCTCCCGCGATGGCATTAGGGGAAGGGATCAATGAATATTCAATCCGTATAAATCGCCAAAGACGGAGGGTTTTCCTCTGCAGAAGACAGCGCATCATTGGGTGAATAAGGAGATTTGGTAGTGAACTGGGGGATGGAGTGAAAATATGCGCCTTGAAGTTACGGATCAGCTCAGGGTTTTGCGCAGGATTCTCCCCGGCAGAGCCCCTGTGGTCCGGCCTTC
>PMCE01000569.1:3374-20831 GCA_003154025.1 Syntrophaceae bacterium | reverse complement strand
CTCCCGCTACGGGAATGTCCGCAGGGGGGAGGGTTCCAGTGGCGCTATAGAGAATTTCGTTAGAATATCCACTTTCTACACCAGAAGTGCTGTAGCCGGTGACGGCAAAGTAATAAGTACTATCATTTTGAAGATTCGAAATAGTACAGCCCGCATTCTTTCCTACGTCGATAACAACCTGATAATTCCCGCTAGAAGTCCCATAATATACTTTGTAGCCGGCGATGCCCGGGTCGGTACTGGCATCCCATGCCAAGGTTACTTGAGCGGCGTGTGTAAGTAGCGGGAAGGAGAGGATGGAGAAAAAAAAAGAAAGGAAGGTCGCGATGGGAGCTCGATTCATTCGACCGAGTGATAGCTGAAAAACATGTATGTACCATCTCTTAAATCTTGCCATTTGACATTCTCCAAAGAGCTATTAATGGCCCCGCACCTTTGCCACCATATCCCGAAATTTTCTGCTTCCTGGTCATTTTTTCCCTGAGCCGGTAATTCTGAATGTTGACATGGAGTTCGGTCTGCCTGTGGCCCGAGCTTTATCAGCCTTCATCACGCGGCGACGGTCAGCCAGGCGAAAAGAAGCGGAGATAGGTACACCAAACCCCTGCTTCTTGCTTCCTGATAAAAAAATTAGGAACTGGGGCGACTGGTCTTGCGTACCAGGATCTCCGCTGATTTGCTCTTCACAGGTAGTCTCTTGTTTTTCTATAAGCAAAAAATATACCCCCCGCCTAATGACTATAAGGTCCTGTAATTTAAGTTTATTTTTTGGATAATCCAGTTCACAGAGGGCAGAAAGTGGAGGATTTTTCCTAAAGCGGAGGATTTTTCCTGCGTTAGGGTTACAGATATCTCCCACTGAGGCAGATGAATGCACCAAGAGTTCATCAATTCAAACTTCCATAGAAAATCATTTCTATGGAGACGTTTGTGAGATTCACTATCCAAATTGAATGCTGTCTAACCCCTGCTGAAGCTCGGGTTCGCTTTGAGATGGGCGTGGGCGTCCGCAACCAGCCGGACCTTTATGCTGCCTTTAAAAAGGCACCTCGCTTCCCTCAGCCTGACGAAATTGTAGCTTTGCAGGTGCGCTGGACGACGAGGGAGGGACTTGATTTGACTGGAATACCAAACGGATTTTAGGAAGGGAGGGCGGATCAATGATTATGCAAAGCCGGTTACCGGCGTGGTCGGGGATCACGCCCCGCAGAAAACCGATTGTGGGGCCTGCCTGCCATTCACGCGGTTGATCATTTTGCGGGCGGCCACGCAGGGCCGCCGCCCCTACAATCAGACGCTCACATTATTTTACCCTGCGCTCAGCAGCGTCAAAAAGGTCACTTGATTCCTTTCTTGGATCTTCTATTCTCGCATTTGATAAAAAAAGGGCGCACGCTGTGCGCCCTTCGTTGGTTCGAGACGTTTAGTTATTGATCCAGGGTCCTGCTATTCAGGACTTTTCAATTCCCGCCAGCCGCTTGGCGATGTTCTTCCGGTAGTTGAGGTCCGACTCCCGCATGATGGTCAGGCGATGGGCCTGAGGAGAGCCGCCGCCGTGGAGGTCAGAGACCGTGTCGGCGCTTTCCATGGCCAGCTTTTCCACCAGTCGCAGCATCTGCACCCGGTGTTCCACGGGGGCTTCCGCGGTTCCCTTTAGGTATTTTTTCAGCAACCCGCCGATCTCGGGGTTTTGGAAATCCCGGTCGGATGGCAGGTCGGCCACGTACCCTCCGGAGATATCCACCATCAGGCGGATGATCTCGGCCATCTCTTTGCCCTCATGGATCTTGGAAGCGTTGGCCATGACGGAATTGATGAAATAAGTTCCCGAAGGCTCCTTTTTCCCCTCGTAAGAGGCCGCCAGGCTGCAAGCGTAAAGGGTCTCGGCCCGGTAGATCATGTCCACGATCTTATCCCGGAGATGGGTGACCTTGGCAGATCCGTTGTAATCCATCATCGCCAGGGCCGCCCCGGTCATGACGTCGATCTTTCCCGACTTGCAGCCTCCGTGGGACTGGCGGTGAAAGGCGGAAAAGCGGTTCACCATCTCCCCGGAGAAGTCAAGCTCCCCGCACATGAAGACCCGCTCCCAGGGCACGAACACATCCTCATAGATGACCGTCGGGCAGTATTTGCTGTACCGGGAATTCCCGCAGTCCACGCCCTCGATTTCCCGGGTGTCGAGCGTATTCCTTCCCACCACGTGGATGACCCCTTTGGTATCCGACGGGATGGCAAAGGCCACGGCGTAATCTTCGTCCCCCTTCCCCATGGCGCGGGTGGGTAGAACGATGAGCTCATGGCAGCTTAACGATCCGGTCTGGTGGACTTTGGCCCCCCGGACGATGATCCCATCTTTCTGCTTCTCCACGATCCGCAGGTAGAGGTCTTTGTCCGCCTGCTCATGGGGACTGAGACTGCGGTCTCCCTTGACATCGGTCACGCTGGCGTTGGCCGTAAAATCATTGCGCTGCATGTGCTTCAGGAACTCCAGGAACCGCTGGTAGTACGGGGTCCCGTATTTTTTATCGGCGTCATAGGTAACAATCGAAAGGGCGCTCATGCAATCGAGCCCCGTGCACCGCTGATGGCAGGTTCCTACGTGGTTTCCCAGGGCTCGGTTGATCTTCACCCTGCATACCAGGTCCTGGATCGACTGGGGCGGCAGGGTGAATCGGTTGATCCGCTCTCCGGTGAAGGGAGAGACGGTCGTGAACAGGTCCCGGTATTTCTCCGAATTCGCCAGTTCGTAAGTCGCTCCCGTGGAGTTGATCCCCCCGCGGATCCGGGGGTTGTCCACCACGTCCTCTATCTTTTCTCCAAACATGTAAGCCGTCGGCTTCAACTTCCGAAGACTTTCCACGTACTCCTCGACAGTTTTTACAGCCATAACTTTCCTCCTTTCAAAAATGCATTAAGCCGTAAGTCGCCAGGCGCGAGAGCCCAAGTCGTTAAACGCTCTCACGACTTGCGACTTGCGCTCTCGCGGTATTTAAAATTCCAGTCCTCTCCGGAAGGCCTTGAGGTTCATCTCCTTGGCCTTTGCCGGAACGTTGGCCTCGATCGCTTTTTCCATGGCCCCGATCGAAATGATCCCGGTCTTTTTGAGCAGCCCACCCAGAAGGATCAGGTTGGCCACGACTATGCTGCCCATCTCCTTGTCCGCCAGGCTCGTGGCCGGGATGGAGAGAATCTCAAAATTCNNAGAGCGATGAGGATGTCGGGTCTCCGGACCTGGGGGTCGGTGATGGGCTGATCGGAGAGAATGACCTCCGCCCGGGCCATCCCGCCTCTTTGCTCGGAGCTGTAAGCCTGAGTCTGCACGGCCTTTTGGTTGTCAAAGAGGGTAGCGGCCGATCCCAGGAGAATCCCGGCCAGGATGGCCCCCTGCCCGCCTACCCCGCCGACTAAGATTTCGGTTCGCTTCATGCCTTCTCCCCCGAGACTTTCTTCTTCATTTTATTGATCTCTTCGAGCATCTCCGGAGCCTCCCGTTCCACCAGCTCACCCACCACGATCCGCCCCCTCAACTCTTCCTTGGAAAGCTTGGCCGCCTCTTTCACCAGGATCGATTTCTCCTTGTACTCCTGCATCATCTGTACGGCGCTGCCCGACCCGGTTTTTTTGCCGTACTGGACCGGGCACTGGGTGATGACTTCGATGAAGGAGAATCCTTTCTTCTGGATCGCCTTCTTGATCGTGGCGGTAAGCTGCCGGGCGTGATGAGTCGTCCACCGGGCCACGAAAGTGGCGCCCGCGGCGATGACCAGTTCCGAGATGTCGAACGAATTTTCAAAGGTGCCGTAGGGAGTGCTGACGGTCTTCAGCCCCAGGGGAGTCGTGGGCGCGGCCTGCCCCCCGGTCATCCCGTAGATCCCGTTGTTGAGGCAGATGACCACCATCTCCACATTCCGCCGCGCGTTGTGGATCAGGTGGTTCCCGCCGATGGCCGCCAGGTCCCCGTCCCCGCTGGTCACCATGACCTTTTTCTCCGGCAGGCCCACCTTGATGCCCAGGGCGAAAGCGATAGGCCGGCCATGGGTGGTGTGAAGGACATCCACGTCGAAAAAGGGGCTGGGAATCCAGGCCGAGCAACCGATTCCGGTCACGAAGACGAAATCGTCCAGGGTCATGCCCAGCTCATCGACGGCCCGCAGGATGGCCTGGGCCGCGATCCCGTTCCCGCAGCCGGGACAGTTGGTAGTCGAAGTCACATAGGGACGGATGAACTTGTGCAGCGGATGAACGATCTCGCTCATTTTAAGACCTCGCGAATTTTCTGGAGGATGTTCTCCGGGTCCTGGATCTCTCCGATGACCCGGGGGGGGAGGAAGGAAACGTCCGCATGGGCGGCGGCTTCGGCCTTGATGAAGGGGTAAAGCTGCCCCAGGTTGTTCTCCAGGACGATCACCTTCTTGGCCCGGCGGGCCATCGTTTCGATCTCCTCTTCGGGGAAGGGCCAGACGGTGATCAGCCTCAGGGTCCCCACGGGGAGCCCTTCTTCCCGCGCCCGGGCCGCGGCCATCTGGGCCGCGCGGGAGACCGCGCCGTAGGAGACCAGGACTACCTCCGCACCTTCGTAGTCCCGCTCGACCTTGACGATGTCCTCTTTATGTTTGAGGATCTTATTACTCAGCTGGCGGATGAAATGATCCAGGGCGGTCAGGTCGCTCAGATTCCGCTTGCCGTACTCGTCGTGGCAGGAACTGGTCACGTGGGACCGGAATCCCTTGCCGAAGATGGGCATGGGAGCCACGTCTTCATCCAGGAATCCTTTGATCTTCTGGGGGTCCGTTCCGACTTCGGGAATTTTTCGGTAGACAAGGGATATCTTCTCGGCTTCCGGGATGACCACTTCTTCGCGCATATGCCCGACGAAGGCGTCCGCGAGGATGAACACGGGAACGCGGTAGGCTTCCGCCAGGTTGAAGGCCTGGACCGTGTGTTCGAACATCTCCTGGGGAGAGGCCGGGCACAGGGCGATGATCTCATAATCCCCATGCGACCCCCGTTTGGGCTGGACCATATCCGCCGGAACCCCCGCCGTGGGCATCCCCGTGGTGGGCCCCCCGCGCTGGACGTTCACGATCACACAGGGGGTTTCCACGCCGACGGCAAAGCCGAGGTTCTCCAGCATGAGGCTGATCCCCGGGCCAGAGGTGGCGGTCATGACCTTTTTACCGGTCCAGGAGGCTCCGATGATGGTGGCAATGGAGCTGATCTCATCCTCCATCTGGAGGAACACGCCCCCCACCTGGGGGAGCCTCTCGGCCAGCCGGTTGGCGATCTCCGTGGCCGGGGTGATCGGGTAGCCGGCGGCGAATTCGCAGCCCGCCGCCAGGGCCCCTTCGGCGCACGCAATGTTTCCCATCATGAAATACTTTCCCGTGAGAACCCTCTTCCCCTTCATCTCTTCGCCCCCTTCGCCGCTTTCTCCCTCTTCACCACGATGGCCAGGTCCGGGCAGAAAATCATGCAGTTCTCGCAGCCCGTGCAGGCCGCTTCATCCTTCATCTCCGGGGGCCGATATCCTTTGGGGTTCAAAGCTCCAGAGGGTTGAAAGAGTTTTTGGGGGCAGACGGAAACGCAGATGCCGCACTCCTCAACCCCTTTGCACAGCTCGCGGTAGATTCGCACTTTGGCCAACTTGGTTCCTCCCTCAGCAGGATTCGGAAAAAGTCCAATAGGCCGTCACTCCCGCGGAAGCGGGAGTCCAGAAAGTATTGAAAAGACTGGATTTCCGCTTCCGCGGGAATGACCCTACCGGCCATAAAAAGACTTTTTCAGCATCCCGTTAGAATCTCTCCTTCATTTTTCCCGGCCCGACTTTTTTCCTGATGATGCGGTGGACCCGCTCCCGGGAATCGGCGCCGCCTTGATCCAGCCCTTTCACCTGGGCCTGATAACTCCTCCTGGAGAAGGTGATGTGCTTGACCACCAGCTTCTCCAGCCGGACCCGATTCCT
This sequence comes from Syntrophaceae bacterium, assembly GCA_003154025.1. Next base: position 14,866 of record PMCE01000569.1, on the reverse strand, counting down.
TTCCTCGATCGCCCGCAGGATCTCCCGGTGCTCCCGGATGGATTGCTCGATCCGCTGGGGGAAAGACCAGGCGTTGTATCCCACGATATGCGCCTTGGTGCGCAGAAGGTCGATGAGCTCGCAGAGATAACGGTTCCGGCAGGTCCGATAAACGGCCCGGTGGAACTCCAGGTCCTTTTCGATCATCTGGGGAGTCTTCCGGCGGAGATGCCCTTCCAGGTCACGCAATAAAGCCTTCAACTCCTGGATTTCCCCGGGGTGGATGTTTTCCAAAATCAACCGGGCGGCGATTCTTTCGATCTCCATCCGGGCGTAATAGAGCTCGTCAATCTCCTCCGCGCTCAGGTCGGCCACCATCGCCCCCCGATAGGGAGTCATGCGGATGAGGCCCCTGGCTTCCAGGCGCTTCAGAGCTTCCCGGATGACCGTGCGGCTGACGCCAAATCTGGAGATGAGGTCCATCTCCACCAAGCGTTCCCGGGGCTTGAACGCTCCGGAAAGGATGGCGGCCTCCATCTCTTGAACCACTCGGGTGGATTGAACTGCGGGCATCATAAAGGTCGGGAATCCCGGGGGATATTATTTTAAATACAATTATGTATACAATTTTTGGGGAGGGCTGTCAACCGATTTTTCTCCGGGCGCCTTTTCCCTGGATGCCCCCGGTTTTTTCCTCGTGGCCTCGCCCCTCTCTTTTCCTGGAGGGTTCTCGGCAAAGGCTTTTTCCCCCCCAAACCGCGGGCGGGCGAGGCGCCCCATTTACCTTGACAGCCTTCGCTGCTCTATTGTATTTTCCAGGTGTTCAACTTCTGCCGGTCATCGATCCAGGGGGAAGAATGTTTTGGCTGAATGACTTGGATCTATATTGCCACCCATCATCCCCCTGAGGTCCTCAAAATTGTAGGGGCATTTCATGAATCGCCCCCGCGATGATGAGCAAATATCAAAGATCCTTCTTATAAAAAGACTCGGATGCCCAAAAGAAATCCAGCCGGGAAAGGAGTAGAGGCATGATGTCCAAATCTATTCGCAAGCGGACCGGTTTGTTTTTCCTTCTGACCCTGGCCCTGGCGTTCGGCTATGCCCAGGCTCAGGACTATCCCACCAAGCCCATCGAAGTGATCGTCGGCTATCCCCCCGGGGGAGGGACCGACATGATCGCCCGGGCCGTGTCCGATGTGGCTCCCAAGTACGTGGGCCAGCCCCTGGTGGTCGTCAACAAGGCGGGGGCCACCGGAACGATCGCCGCCCAGTCCGTCGCCGCGGCCAAACCGGACGGCTACATGCTGCTCGTGGCCGGGGGGAGTGAAACGATCTCCGTGCCCCACTTCAAGAAACTGCCCTACGACACCCTCAACGATTTCGTCCCCGTCATTCGCCTCATGATCGAGCGGGTCGGCTTTTACGTGAAAACCGACAGCCCCTGGAAGACTATGAAGGAGTTCATGGCCGACGCCAAGCAGAACCCCGAAAAGTTCACCTATGCCACCTCGGGAATCGGCGGCCTGCACCATGCCGCCGTGCTGGTATTGGAAAAGCGGACCGGGGTCGTCCTGCGCCACGTCCCTCACAAGGGAGGGGCGGAAACGTTGGCCGCCGTGGCCGGGGGCCATGTGAATGTGGCCATGGCTTCATGCAACGAAGCGTATGCCCTGGTCCAGGGAGGGAGGATTCGCCCCTTGGCCAACGCCTCGCTGGTGCGTTCTCCGGTGGAACCGAATACTCCCACCCTGAGGGAGCTGGGCTACGACGTCTACATCGAGAACCAGAAAGGCTTCGTGTTCCCGAAAAACACCCCCAAACCCATCGTCCAGAAACTGCATGACCGCCTCCGGAAAGTCTTCGACGATCCCCAGTTCAAGTCCAGCGCCGATAAGCTGCAGGTGGAATTGGCCTATTTGAACGGGGAAGACTTCCAGAAGAGCATGAAAGTCATGTATGAACAGGTGGGAGCGTCGCTGAAGTAGTAGGCCGCGGAGATCGAACGATGAGCCTGGTGGACAGGATTGTGGGACTTACTGCCGTCCTCGGGGGCATCCTCCTGGCGATCGCGGGTTGGCAGCTCGACCTCGGGACCTCTAAACTGCCGGGGCCGGGCTTCTTCCCCCTGCTCATCGCCTTGGCCATGGGCGGTCTGGGCCTCTGGCTTCTACTCCGCCCAGGCCGGGATGAAAAACCCCTTCGTTCCGAATCTTCGCGGTGGATTTCCTTCACTCTCGCCCTGGCTTCCATCGTCGCCTATGCGGTCTTGCTCCAGGACGTGGGATACCTGATTTCCACCTTCGGTCTCCTGCTGATCCAGCTCCGCTGGGTGGAGAAGCAGAACTGGAGAGTTTCCCTCCTGACGGCGGGGATGGCTGCGGTCATCTCCCTGGTCGTCTTCCGCGTTTTCTTGAAGGTACCTCTTCCACCGGGAATCCTTCCCCTGCCCGCGGGGTGGTGAAAAGGAAGCGATGGATACCATCAGCTCACTCCTGGCCGGTTTCCTCACTTCCCTGACTCCCGGGAATCTCCTGATCGTCTTTCTGGGCGTCCTCATCGGGACGGTGATCGGCGTTCTGCCCGGGCTGGGTCCCACGGCCTCCATCGCCCTGCTCCTTCCGGCGACGGTCGGGATGGATATGGTGGCCTCGCTGATCTTCCTGGCGGGGATTTACTACGGGGCCATGTACGGCGGGTCTACGACTTCCATCCTGGTGAACATCCCGGGGGAAGCAGCCTCCGTGGTCACCTGCATCGACGGCTACCAGATGGCCCGGCAAGGCCGGGCCGGGGCGGCGCTCGGCATGTCGGCCTTCGGGTCCTTCATCGGCGGGACGCTGGGGGTGCTCGCCGTCATGCTCATCTCCCCTTTCCTCGCGGAAGCGGCCCTGAAGTTCGGCGCGCCGGAGATGTTTGCCCTCCTCTTCTTCGCCTTTACCTGTATCGGCACCCTGGTGGGGAAATCCGTGGCCCGGGGGCTTCTCATGGCTGTTCTGGGGCTGCTCCTGGGCGTTGTGGGAACGGATGAAATCCACGGCGTGGACCGATTTACCTTCGGAACCCTTTACTTGCGTGACGGAATCGGGCTGGTTCCCCTGGCCATGGGCCTCTTCGGCCTGGGAGAGATTTTTTTCAACATCGAGCAGCGGGAGACCACGGGCTCGATCCTGCAGGTCCCCAAGCACCTTTTCCCCACGTGGGAAGACTGGAAGCAGTCCTTCTGGCCGATTATCCGCGGCAGCGGCCTGGGCTTCGGCATCGGGGTCCTGCCCGGCGGAATGCCCGCGGTTGCCTCGCTCATGAGTTATGCCGTCGAGAAACGGGTATCCAAGCACCCCGAACGGTTCGGGCAAGGGGCCATCGAGGGGGTGGCGGGACCGGAGACCGCGAACAATGCGGCTACCGCAGGGGGCTTCGTTCCTCTGCTGACCCTGGGGATTCCCACCAACTCCGTCCTGGCCCTCCTGCTGGCCGCCCTCATGCTGCACGGCGTCACTCCGGGCCCTTTGCTCCTGCTCAAGTGGCCCCACGTCTTCTGGGGGGTTATCGCCAGCATGTACATCGGAAATATCATGCTTCTGGTCCTGAATCTTCCCCTCATCGGCATTTTCGTCCAGCTGTTAAGGGTTCCCTATGCCATCCTTTCGCCCCTCATCATTATGTTTGTCCTGCTGGGGGCCTACGGTTTGAACAACAGCATCCCCGACGTGCTCATGACCCTCTTTTTTGGAATCTTGGGATACCTCCTGAAACGGTTCTCCTTCGAACCCGCCCCTCTCGTCCTGGCCTTTGTCCTTGGGCCCATGATGGAGCTTAACCTGAACAAGGCCCTGATCATGTCCGGCGCGGCGAATCCGGTATATTTCTTCACCCGCCCGATTTCGGGGGTCTTGCTGGGCCTGGCATTGGTGGTGCTGGGCCTCCCTCTTCTGCGCTGGCTGGGGCGAAAAACCGTAAGTCGCAAGTCGTAAATCGCAAGTCGTTCAGGATGGAGAAGCTCTTTCATTTATTTCTGAATCCTGACTCCTGATTCCTGGTTCCTGCCGTTATCCCCTTGCGCTCTCGCGCCTTGCGACNNTTTGATCATCTAACCCCTTGCGCTCTCGCGCCTTGCGACTTGCGATTCTTATTCTGTCCGGCGCTCCCTTCATCACCCCGGGGGAAGGACCGGATTCAACTTCCATCCCGGGAGGGTGTATTTGTCTTTTTGTTTGATCAGCAGCCAGTCTTTTCCCGTTTTACTCTTTCCCAGCCGGACCAGGGCGAAGTCTCCCCGGAGTTCCTTCCCTTCCAGGGAAAAGATGATTTTATCTCTGGTCTGCTCCAGCAGCCGATAACCTCCCCCGTCCCAGATGACCACTCGCCCCGCCCCGTATTCCCCCTCGGGGATGGTTCCCTCAAAATCCATGTATTCCAGGGGGTGATCTTCCACCTCCACCGCCAACCGCTTTTCCCCCGGGTCCATGGAGGGGCCTTTGGGAACCGCCCAGGAACGAAGGACCCCTTCCATCTCCAGGCGAAAATCGAAATGGAGGCGGGAAGCATGGTGTTCGTGGACGACGAAGCGAAGGCTCATAACTGCCCCGGCCGCACATTGCGGGTTAAGGAATCAAAGGAAAACAATATAAATTTGATTAGTTACGGAAATAAAGCTTGACTTTCCCGGATATAAAATTTATCCTAAATAGTTGGAGAAGTAAAGGGCTTGGCTCTGTAAAAAGAAAGCCGCCTGGCTCTTTAGGGCTAAGGCGGCATTTTTATTTTGGGCGGCTGGGTCTTTTCCCCGGCAAATTTCCAAACAGGCAGCCTATTTCACCGAATCCCTGCTCCCCCCTCCGGGAGGACAAATCAAAGCCGAAAGGAAGGCGACATGAATAAAAACCTCTATATTGGGAACTTGCCGGCCAAAGTGAGCGAAGATGATCTGCGGACGAACTTCTCTGAAGTGGGGAAAGTCGTCTCCGTAAACGTAATCAAGGACAAATTTACGGGAATCTCCAGGGGGTTTGGGTTCGTGGAGATGGAGACGGAAGAACTGGCGCAAGAGGCCATCCGGAGGTTTAACGGCGGGCAGCTCCTGGGAAATACCATCACGGTCAATGAAGCCCGGCCCAAGAAGGAAGGAGACGGCGGAGGCCCCCGGCGGGACGGCGGGGGAGGAGGAGGGTACCGGAGCGGCGGAGGCGGAGGTCGTCGATATTAGTTCAAATGCGGATTGCGGAATGCCGCTCGCGACCCAGAGATTCAAATGAAATCGGGTGAAGGTAGAGATGAAAATTTTAGAACGTCTTTTCAATAACCAAAAACAAACCGACAAGAAGGAAAGCTTAGGCCGTAACGACATTTGTTGGTGCGGCAGCGGGAAGAAATACAAGCGCTGCCACCTGGATTCCGACGCCCACAAGCAGCGCATGAAAAACGGACTGGGCGGGAAGCCAAAGCATTAACCCAAGACTCACGATTTATTCAGCCTCAAGCACGGCCCCCGAGCAATCACCGCATTCCTCTTTGGGATTATGATTTTTGCCTGGCTCGGGGGCCGTGCTTTTTTTGTTTTCCCGCCGGGGCGATTCATGAATCGCCCCTACAACTGCTGCTGGGAATTATGACCTCCATGCTAAATAACTAATCTTCAAAGGAACCGATTTCCACCCCAGTATAATCTAAAATTTAGGAGGTGAGACCCATGGTGAGAAGTCGTGTTGAGCTTTTCCTCCTTTTCTGGCTTCTCGTCGCCATAGGAGGATGCGCGAGCACGGAAAGGAAGGGGGGTGAGGCTGGTAGCCCGGCCGCTGGGCCAACCATGGCCCCCAAAGCGATTCCGGTGATCACCCAATCCTACGCCTCTCCGCAGATTGCTCCGGGGAAGAACTGGAAAATTTACCTTAAGGCTTCGGACGGGGATGGAGACATGGAGGCGATCGTCAGCACCGCTCATCAACCCGGTGTGGGTGAATATCCGGTCAGCTTTACCCGGATCGGGGNNACGGACTGGACAACGTGGGGATGACTCTCACCATCCAGATCCGGGACCGCGCGGGGCTGTTCAGCCAACCGGTGAAGTTTCCTCTCTCCATCGGCTTCTTATCCCAGGAGGAGTTCCCTCCCTCTGGAGTTTTCCAGGAAAACGACCTGGGGCCCATCCTGGTCGATCTCCGCACCATAGGAGGTGGAGGGGACCGAGGACCTAGGTTTCGAAGGTGAGAAAGACAGTGTTAGTGTNNACACTAACACTTTCCTACCCTTTCGTCCCGCACCACCGCAGAATGGTAACCGCGATCCCCTGCGCCACCTGGACGACGGAGGGGATCTCCACGTATTCATCGATCCCGTGGATCCCGCCCGCCCGGGGACCGGTGCAGGCTGCGGGCATGTCGAAATACGGGGCGAAACGGGTGTCGAGCCCCCCGGCGCGGCCGATGATCTCCACTTCCCTTCCCAGAGCGCTTTCCAGGGATCCCTTGAAGGTTTGCACGAAGGGATGGTTGGGGTCCTGGTACCAGGGCTCGGTCTGCCATCCGAACCACTCCACTCTCGGAGGATGATCCTTCAGCCAGGCGTCTTTCTGGGCGGCCTCCTGAACCGTCTTTTCAACCAGCCTCTTCACGTCGGCCATCTTTTCCCCGGGGATAAAACCGACCCGGCCCTCGATCTCGGCGCTCCCGGCCACGGTCGACGGCCAGTCGCCCGCCTTCATGGTTCCGATGCTCAAGTGACAGGACCGCCCGGAGCCTTTCTCGTACAGGGGAAAATGAATTTCCCGGCCTCTCTTTTCATCCAGGTCGATCAGCGCCTGGTAGATGGGGAACATCTTCCCGATGGCATTGACCCCCAGGTGGGCCAGTCCCGCGTGGCTGATCTTCCCCTCCACCTTGACCCGGAACAGATTGACCCCCACGTGGGAGATGGTGAGGTTCAGGTTATGGGGTTCGGTGCAGATCATCGCGTCGGCGGTGTACCCTCCCAGCAGGCAAGCCAAGGTCCCGCCGGCTCCGCCCGCCTCTTCATCGATGGCGCTCAGCAGCATCACCTTTCCCTTGGGCTTGAGGCCCGCCTGGAGGATGGCCTTCAGGGCGAAGAAATTGGCCAGCAGGCCGGCTTTCATGTCCCCTGCCCCTCTTCCGTACATCCGCTCTCCCTCGACCCGGGCCCCCCAGGGATCGTATTTCCAGGCCCGGACAGGCTCCGGGGAGACCACGTCAATGTGGCCGTTCAGGAGCAGAGACCGGCTGCCGGGTTCACCGGCATGGATGCCGATGACGTTGGCCCTCCCCTCGTAGGACATTCCCGTTTCGATGAAAGCCGGATGGGTCTTCACTTTCTCCAGGTCCAGGGCCGGAGAAACGACCTCCAGTCCCAGGGAGCGGTATAACCGATCTACATGGGCCTGAGCCCTCCCCTCCTGTCCTACCACGCTGGGAATTCTGACCAGGTCCTGAAGCGCCTGCACGATCTCTTCTTTCATCCGGGCGATCTGGCCACAGACTTTTTTCTCCGCCAAAGACAAAACCATATCTCCTCCTTCTGGCGCCCGGGAAACACGGCGGTCCTCCGGGCATGAGTCATCGAAACCCGTTCCTCCGACCCTCTTCCTTACCCGAAGAGGACTCGGAGGGGAAAGGTGGTCAACGGCTTTTCTTAATGAAGATGGCAGGCGACAAAATGGCCCTCGCCCAGTTCCTTCCAATCCGGTTCTTGCCGGGAGCAGACTTCCCTGGCCTCAAGGCATCGGGTGTGGAATCGACAGCCCGCCGGAGGCCGCAGAGGGCTGGGGATGTCCCCCTTCAGGATGATGCGCTGACTCTTCTTCCGGGCCTGGGGAAGAGGAACGGCGGACAGAAGGGCTATGGTATAAGGATGCCGGGGGGAATCGAAGAGCCGGTCCCGCGGAGCCAGTTCGACAATCTTGCCCAGGTACATGACCGCGATCCGGTTGCTGATATGTTCGACGACGCTTAAATCGTGGGAGATGAAAAGAAAAGACAGCTTGAACTCCGCCTTGATCTGATCCAGCAGGTTGATCACCTGGGCCTGGATGGATACGTCGAGGGCCGAGAGGGGCTCATCGGCCACGATGATCTCCGGGTTGAGGATGAGGGCCCGGGCGATCCCGATCCGCTGACGCTGTCCGCCGCTGAACTCGTGGGGATATCGGTCGATCTGTTCGGCACGGAGCCCCACTTTCTCCATGATGGTCTGGACCCGCGCCAGCCGTTCTTTCGGGGTCAGCTGAAAATGCCGCCGCAGCCCCTCCCCCACGATCTCTTTCACGGTCATGCGGGGGTTCAGGGAAGAATAGGGGTCCTGGAAAATGATCTGCATCGCCCTCCGCAGGGGGCGCATGGCGCCGCGGGGCAGGCCGGTGATCTCCTGCCCGTTGAACCAGATCTTTCCTTCGGTTGGCTCGATCAGGCGAAGGACCAGTCGTCCGGTCGTGGTCTTGCCGCAACCCGATTCTCCCACCAGCCCGAGAGTCTCCCCCTGATTCAGGTAGAAGCTGATTCCGTCCACGGCCCGCACCCATTCCTGCCTGCGGCTGAAAAGCCCCCTGCGGGCCGGGAAATATTTCTTCAGGTTTTCGACTTTCAATAACGGATTCATTTTATAAACGGCAGTGAAAGTGTAAGTGTAAGTGAAAGTTCTTATTCCGCATTCCGCATTCCGCATTCCGCACTTTTCCGCCTTCGTCCCCTCGCGCCTTACGCTTTACGTTTGGTAAAGCCAGCAGGACACGGAATGTTCTTCCTCGACCATTACCTGGGGCGGCTCTTCCCGATCACAGATATCTTTCTTCTCCGGACACCGCGGGTGAAAGGCGCAGCCGGCCGGAAGGTGCAGGAGGCTGGGGACAATGCCTTTGATTTCGTAAAGGGCCTGGCTCTGTCCCCTCCGGCTCTGCCCGGGCAGGGGAACGGCCCGCAGCAGGCCCCGGGTGTAGGGATGGCAGGCCTTCTCAAAAATCTGCTCCACCGTTCCTTCCTCCACGATCTTCCCCGTGTACATCACCACCACCCGCCGGGCCCATTCCGCCACCAGGCCCAGGTTGTGGGTGATGAGAATGATGGCCGTCCCGATCTCCTGGGTCAGCTTGTAAAGAATGTCCAGGACCTGGGCCTGGATGGTCACATCCAAAGCGGTGGTGGGCTCGTCGGCCAGCATCACCTTGGGCCGGAGGAGCAAGGCTTCGGCGATCATCACCCGCTGGCGCATGCCCCCGCTGAGCTGATGGGGGTATTCCTTGAACCTCCTCTCCGGCTCGGGGATTTCCACCATGCGCAACATTTCTACGGCCTGGCCGCGGGCCTCCGACTTGCTGATCCGGCGGTGAACCCGCAGCGCTTCCATCAGCTGGTCCCCGATGGTAAAGGCCGGGTTGAGCGAGATCATGGGCTCCTGGAAGATCATGGAGATCTGATCTCCCCGGATCTGGCGCATCTGATCCAGGGGGAGCCGTAGGAGGTCCTGTCCCTCCAGGAAGATTTCGCCTGAAACGATCTTCCCCGGATAGGGAACCAATCGTAGGATGGAGAGACCGGTGACGCTCTTGCCGCACCCAGATTCTCCCACGACCCCGAGGATTTCTTTCCGGTCCAGCGAAAGGGTGACTCCGTTCACCGCCTTGGCCACGCCTTCACGGGTAAAGAAAAAGGTCTTCAGGTCTTTCAGACTCAGAACCTTGTCCATGTCTTTCACTTCAGCCTGGGGTCCAGAACATCCCGCAGGGCGTCCCCAAAGAGGTTGTACCCCAGGACCGCAATGGTGATCGCAATCCCCGGGAAGACCGTCATCCAGGGTGCGTCGAGCATGAAGTTCCGGGCATCGCTGAGAATATTGCCCCAGGAGGGAGCGGGCGGGGGGGCTCCCAGGCCGAGAAAACTCAGGGCCGCTTCCGCCANNGGCCAGGGCAGCCTCCACGAACTCCTTTTCCTTGAGCGAGAGGACCGACCCTCTCACAATCCGGGCGAAGCGGGGGATGTAAACGAACCCCAGGGCCAGGACCACGTTGTAGATGCTTCCTCCCCTCACGGCCATGATCCCGATGGCCAGGAGGATGGCGGGGAAAGACATGATGGCGTCCATGAACCGCATGAGGAGATTGTCGATCCAACCGCCATAATAGCCGGCGGCGGCCCCGATGATCACTCCCAGGATGGTAGCGACCAGCACGCTCAGGACGCTGATGTTCAAAGAGATTCGGGAACCGTAAATAACCCTGCTGTAGATATCCCGGCCGAAGTCATCCGTCCCGAACCAGAATTCCTGAGAAGGGGGCGCGGATCGACGAACCACATCCACCTTCAGCGGATCGTGGGTCGCAATCCACGGGGCCAGCACTGCCACCAGGACGTTCACCAGGATGACCGCCAGCCCCACCATCCCCATGCGGTTGCGCAAGAGTCGATTCCAGAACATTGGTTTATTGGCCGCTCAATTTGTTTCTCTCGATCCGCAGATTTCGCAGATTAAGCAGAAAACGGACTAAGGTCGAATCGGCTTCGCCGGACGTTCCTGCCTGTGCATAAAGGTTCAATCGTCTCCCCATAAGCTCCAATGCGGATTGCGGATGAAGATCTTTCACTCACACTCACACTTTCACTTACACTTGCACTTTCACTGTCTCTTCATCATTGATACTCGACCCGCGGATCGAAATACACGTACAGAACGTCTACGATCAGATTGATGACCAAGTACACCAAGGCAATGAAGAGCATGCAGCCCTGAACTGCAGGGTAATCCCGCGCATAAATGGCCAGGACCAGGTACTTCCCAAGGCCCGGCAGGCTGAAGACCGTCTCGGTTACGACCGCGCCCCCCAGAAGGACCCCGAATTGAAGCCCGATCGTGGTCAGGGCGGGGCCGAAGGCATTCTTCAAGGCATGCTTCACGATCACTTTCCATTCCGTGAGGCCTTTGGCCCGGGCGTGGGTGACATATTCGAGCCTCAAGACTTCCAGCATGCTGGACCGGGTCATCCGCGCCACCACCGCGGCCATATGCAGGCCCAGGGTCGTCGCGGGAAGGATCAGAAAGCGAAACCCCTGCCATAGGTCTTCCCGCAGGGAAACGAAGCCCGTGGAGGGAAACCATCCCAACTCGACGGAGAAGATGAGGAGGGCCAGGAGCCCCAGCCAGAAGCCGGGGATGGAAACCCCGAGGATACTGGCGAGCATGAAGAGGTAATCCTTGCCCGTGTTCTGATACACGGCCGCCAGGCATCCCGAAGGCAGGGCAAGGATGAGGGAAAAGATCATCGCCAGGACGGTCAGGCTCAGGGTGACGGGGAACCTTTCTACAATGGACTCCGCCACCGGGACCTTGGTGTGGATGGAGACCCCCAGGTCTCCCCTCACCGCCCGGACGACCCAGAGCCCGAACTGCACGGGCAGGGGCTTATCGAGCCCCAGAGCCTCCCGCAAAGCCTTCACATTCTCCGGAGTGGCCCCGTCTCCCAGCATGACCACGGCCGGATCGCCCGGAATCAGGTGAACCAGGCAGAAGACCAGAAA
>PMCE01000569.1:0-3288 GCA_003154025.1 Syntrophaceae bacterium | reverse complement strand
GTAGTTCCAGTAGGCGTTGTGATGGTTATAGTTGTAAACGATAATGGCGGGAACTCCTTCGTAGATCAATCCGTGGGCTTCCTCGAAGAGTTTCTTCCTGGCCTCAAAGTTCAGAGTGGCATTCGCTCTTTCCCGGATCTCCTTCAGCCGGGGGAACTGGTCTTCGAACCCCGCGTATTTGACCTCCAGGTACGCCAGAGCGGGGTCTGGCTTAGCTGAAACCCCGAAACTGATCATCTGGTAATTGCCCGAATACATCCGGTCCATCATGATAGGCCACTCGACTACGTCCAGCTTGGTCTTGATCCCCACCGCCGCCAACTCGGCTTGGATGGCGACCGACTGGTCGTAGATCATGGCATACCTCTTCGTCGTCAAAAAGGGGATCTCTTCTCCCCGGTACCCCGACTCTTTCAACAGCTGTTTGGCCTTCTCTTTGTCCTTGGGATACCACTTCTTCTGGGCCGGGGTATAGTAGTGGTTCCGTACGGCCACGAAAGAAGAATTGACCGCGGCGTAACCCCGGGTGGCCGCGTCGGTGACCATCTTCCGGTCGATGGCGTAGGCGCAGGCCTGGCGGAACTTCACCTCTTTGGTGATCGGTTTGTTGCAGCCGAAAAAGACCCCGTACCAGGAAAGGCCTTCAACCTCGTCGATCACGATGCCCCGCTTGGAATAATCCTTCCGGTATTTTTCCACGTCCTTGAAGGGAACGTGAAGGAGAAGGTCGATCTCTTTGTTCAGGAGGGCCATGCTGGCCACCGATTCTTCGGCGATGGGGACGAATTTGATCTTGTCCAGGTAGGCGATCCGCTCTCCGCCGAACCCGTTCATGGGCCCGGGCTGGGGCTTATACGAGTCAAACCGCTCCAGGAGAACGTGCCGGTCGGGCTTCCATTCCACGAACTTGTAGGGTCCGGTGCCCACCGGGTTTTTCATGACCCCTCCCTGTTTTTCCACATCTTCCCGGGGGACCACGGCCATGATGGGGGTCGGGTAGGCCAGGGCCGACAGCAGAGAGGCGTCCGGGATCTTCATATGCATCCGGAGCGTGTACTGATCCACCACTTCAATACGGTCGATGTTCTGCAGCGTGGACCGGCGAGGGTTGCCGGTCTTGGGGTCCATGATCCGCTCGATGGAGTATTTCACGTCCGCGGCCACCATCTCCCGGCCGTTGTGAAAGAGCTTCCCTTTGCGGAGGTAGAAGGTGTAGGTCTTCAGGTCCGCCGGAACCTCCCAGCGCTCGGCCAGGACCGGCACCAGTTCCAGGTTTTCCCCGTATCCCACCAGCCGTTCGAAACAATGGTTCATCACCGTCGCGGTGATCGCCGCGGAGGTCGTATGCGGGTCCACCCCCACCACATCCGTGCTCATCCCGACGGTAATCGTTCCGCCCCGCCTGGGCGCCGACTGGGCTCCTCCATCGACGGCTCCCAGATACAGGACCGATAAAACCACCAGGAGGGTAAACAGAACCCTTTTCTTCCGCATCTTTTTACTCCCGATGGCCGGTCGTTCGCAGGTTCCAACCCCGCCCCCAAATAAGGGAACGGGTGCAAAAGGAACGGTCCGGCGCTACTTCTCCAGCCACATCCCCCAGAAGCGGGGCTGGCTGGTCCAGTTCTTGTAACCCTTCACGTAATTCCAATAGGCATTCATGTAACTGTAGTGATAGATGAGGACCCCCGGAACCCCTTCGTAGACCAGGGTATGGGCGTCCTCAAAGAGCTTCTTGCGCTTTTCAAAGTCCATGGTCTTCGAGGACTCCGCCAGAATATTCTTGATCTGCGGGTACTGCTCCTCGAAGCCGTTGTACTTCAGGTAAATGTAGGTCATGCTGGGATCGGGGCGCGGTCCGATCCCGTGGGTCAACATCTGGTACTGGCCGTTGTACAATTTTTCCCCCTGAACGGCCCACTCCACCACATTAAGTTTAGCCTTGACCCCTACCGCCGCCAGATCGGACTGGATGGCCACGGCCATGCTGTACATCTGTATGTATTTTTTGTTGGTGGTGATCTCGATCTCTTCCCCCTTGTACCCCGCTTCCTGCAGGAGTTGTTTGGCTTTGTTCACATCCTTGGGATACCACTTCTTGTGATGGGGGGTGTAATATTCGCTCGTGGATTGGACGAACGAGGGATTCAGCACTCCGTATCCATAAATCGCCGCCCGCATGACCGCCTCCCGGTCGATGGCGTAGGCGCAGGCCTGGCGGAATTTGAGGTTCTTGGTCCAGGGGGATTTCAGGCCGAACCAAACCTGGTACCAGGATTGGCCGGGGACCGAATCCAACACGATCCCCTGCTTGGAGTACTCTTTCTGGAACTTTTCCGCATTCTTGAAGGGGACGTACTGGAGAAAATCGATCTCCTTGTTCAGGAGGGCCATGGTGGAGACCGATTCTTCGGGGATGGGGATAAATTTTATCTTGTCGATGTAGGCGACCTTCCCCCCGGCGTACCCGTTGGCCGGACCTGGGGTGGGGTTATACCCATCGAACCGCTCCAGCAGCACATAACGGTCCGGCTTCCATTCCACGAATTTATAGGGCCCGGTCCCGATGGGGTGCTTGAAGGTGCCCCCCTGTTTCTCAACTTCCTCCTTGGGTACAATGCCGATGACCGGCGAAAGTCCCCCCAGGCCGAAGAGGACGGACACATCCGATTCTTTCATGTGAAGGCGCACCGTGTATTTGTCCAGGACTTCGATCCGTTCCACGTTCTGCAGCAGGTCCCTCCGGGGGTTGACCTTCATGAACCGTTCGAGGGAATACTTCACGTCATCGGCCACCATCTCCCGCCCGTTGTGGAAGAGGCGGCCTTTCCGAAGGTAGAAGGTATATTGCCTGTAGTCCTTGCTGTTCTCCCACCGCTCCGCCAGGACGGGCGTCAGCTTGAAATCATATCCATGGGCGATGAGGGGCTCGACGACATGGCTGAAAACCAGAGCCACGACATCCGTGGTGACCGTCAGGGGGTCCACGGCGGTGACATCGGTGTTCAGCCCCACGTTGATGGTGCCGCCCTTCTTCGGAGACTGTTGGGTTAAGCCTTCATCCGCCCCCGCGCCAATGAAAGCCAGGAGGGCCAAAGTACCGGTAAGGATAATTTTTGCCTTCATCTCTTCCTCCCCGGGAAATTTTTCACATCGATTTCCCCGCCGGACACAAGAGGCAGTATACTAAATTGCCGCTGAAAAATAAAAGAAATTTGAGACGGAAGGGAATGGACTTTTCATCGTACCATTGGCCCTACCGATCCTGTCCCGCCGAGAGCGGGAGGC
>PMCE01000052.1 GCA_003154025.1 Syntrophaceae bacterium | reverse complement strand
TCTATCCCATCTTAAAATTCCCTGGATTCCCGCTAGCGCGGGAGTGACGTGTCTCGCTCTCATTTCGACACACTAACGGCTAGAGGGGAGGGATTATGGGACCACGACCATGACCTTGGCTTTATCCAGGAAATTGATGTTCTTGGACAAATCGCGGATCTTCCGGGCGTCTTCGTTGGAGATGACCAGATCCTTGCTGTTCGGTCCGGTGCATTTCATGGCCTTGATGACCAGAGGGTTCCCGGAAACCCTCTGGTTCGCTTTCGCGTCTTCGAGGTTCTTGGCGTAGCCGACGATCCCCTCCTTCTCCGCCCATTCCTTGCTCACATAGGCGGACCCGTAAACCTCCCGGCCGTCTTCATCCAGAATTTTAACCGAAGCGGAGGGGATGAAGGACAGGCTCTGGGCGTCGAAGATGAGCCCGGTGTACACAGTCTGCGAATAAAGAGCTCCCGAGCCGATAAGAATCAAACCGATGATGGCTGTTACGTAGATGGCCCTTTTCATTTCTTTTCCTCCTTCAGGCTTTTTCTCAGTTTATAAGATTCCCTTTCGTTTTGGAATATAGACAATTTTTCTTCCCGAGTCCAGGCAAATAATGACCAGAAAATGAAAAAACTTTTCTCTCACAGGAGCCGCAGAGAACACAGGGACGGCAGAGGTTAGGCCCC
This sequence comes from Syntrophaceae bacterium, assembly GCA_003154025.1. The sequence continues at coordinate 6,627 of PMCE01000052.1, read as the reverse complement.
TTTCAATATTATCCCTGAAAGGGGATGGGCCAAGGGTTATAGGATACAGGATTTTTCGGGTGGATAAAGGGTGCGGGTTTACGATACTCTATAATGAACCGAGCAGCAAACGTGCAACCCGCCCTGGGAATCGGTCGGATTTCCGGTAATGAGGAGGTTGGGGTATGAAAAAATCCGTGGTCTCCGTGGTGAAGGCCGGCGACGATGTGGAATCCGCAGTCCGCAAGGCCATCGACCTGGCCGGAGGGCTGGGAGGGGTCATAAACTCCCAATCCAGAGTTTTGATCAAGCCCAATGTCAACTCGCGCGAGAAATCGGGGACCGGAAAGGTGACCGATGCACGCGTGACCCGGGCGGTTACCCGGATCGTCCTGGGGGAGAAGCCGGCGAGGGTCGTGATCGGCGAAGGGGCGGCGGTGGGCTTCGATTTTCCCGACCTGCAGGACACGAAGATGGCGCTGGAAGAATCGGGAACGCTGGCCGTGGCCCGGGAACTTGGCGTCCCGGTGGTGGACTTGAACCGGGACGCGCACCGGGAGTTGGAGATTCCCGATCCCTACGTCATGAAATCGGTGAAGATTGCCCAGACCGTACTGGAGAGCGATGTGATCGTCAGCATCCCGGTGATGAAGAGCCACATCCGCTCCGCGGTAACCCTGAGCCTCAAAAACATGAAGGGGGTCATGCCCGGGGCGGAAAAGCGCAAGACCCATCAGCTGGGCCTGGAGCTGGCCATCGCCGACCTGAACTCGGTCGTGAAGCCGCACTTCGCGGTCATGGACGGGCTGGTGGGAATGGAAGGCCTGTGGGAATACCCGGATGACTGCGTCCGGCTGGGCCTCATCGGGGCGAGCCGGGACCCCGTAGCCATGGACAGCGTCTTCGCCCGGATCATGGGGGTGGAGGCCGGGGATGTGATGCACCTCCAGTATTGCGCGAAGAAGGGCCTGGGGCTCGCCGGCCCCGAAGAGATCGAAGTGAAGGGAGTCCCCATCGCGGAAGTCCGGCGTCCCTTCCGGCCGGCCTTCGAGGTGGTAAAGAGCCGCTATCCCGGCTTGACCGTGCAGGCGGAAAAGGCCTGTACGGGCTGCACCAATGAGTTCATCAGTACTCTGATCTACATCCGGCTCGCCGAGCAGGTGCCCAGACTGAGCGGATTAACGGTCATCTTCGGGGAGCCGCCGGAAGAACTGCCCGGGGGGAAGACCGTGATCATCGGAGCGTGCGCCCAGAAGTTGAAAGGCCAAGCCCCCTTCGTGCCCGGCTGCCCGCCAACGCTCGATGAGATCACGAAAAAGGTCTGCGAGGTTTGTGAAATCGACGTCCGGCTGGTCTTGGAGAAGAGGGATGAGTTGCACCGGACGATTCATAGCAAGATCAGGCAACAGATCATTTGAATTCCTCGCCCTTTGTTCTAACCCTGCATCGCTGGAGCTAAACCAGATCTTTTTTGTAGGGGCGGCCTCAAGTGGCCGCCCGCAAGATGGGCAACCACGCAGGGTTGCCCCTACTAATTACGCCGGCCAGGGAGCCTGAACGCCGCCGCCCATTCTCCAGGCTCCGTGGAACCTCCGCGGGTCCTCCGGACCATCCAGTAGACCGGGAAACCGGTGAGCAGCATAGCGGCAGCGATCCCCGCCTGGACCCACCCGTCATTTTGGCCGACGAGGGAAAAAATGAAACAGGCCGTGGTGACAGCAGTTATCGTCCCGGCGACCAGGACGAGCCCGACCCTCCCGCCGGGAATCCGGAAAGGACGGGAAAGCTCGGGCCTCCGCCGGCGCAGGAGGAGGAGGGCCGCAAGCTCCAGGAGGAGCGCGGCGGAATAGACCAGGACGTCGATGACCAGGAGTTTTCGGAAATCCAGGAGGGTGAAGAAGCTGTAAATGACGGCGCACAGCAAGAGGGAAAGATAGGGGGTTCCCCATCGCCGGTGCTGACGGGTGATCCAGCGGGGGAAGAGGCCGTCTTCGGCCATGGCAAAGGGAATGCGCGAAGCATAGAGGAGCTGGCTGTTGAAGAGACTCCAGACGCTGAACATGACCGCCAGGGACATCATGGCGCCGAGCCAGGGTCCGACCACCTGGGCGGCCACCCTGGGGAAATCGCCGGTCTGCCATTCGCGCCAGTTCTGGGTGGCGGCCAGCGCGACCCCCACGGGCAGGAGGTAAAGCAAGGCGACCAGGGGGACGGAGACCAGCAGGGCCAGGGGATAGTTGCGGCCGGGCTTCTCCACCTCGCTGGCAAAGGTGCTCACGTTGTCCCAGCCAGAGTAGTTCCAGATAACCACGGCAAGACCCAGGCCGAGGGTCTGGAACAGGTCCTGATTCGGGGGGGCCCAGGGATGCCAGGGGACGTTTTGAATTCTCGCCGCCCCCAGGAGGGTGAAGAGCAGGAAGGGCAGGGTCACGACGACAAAAGCCAAAACGGCGCTCCGCCCCACCAAACGGGCTCCGAATAAATTAATGAGCAAAGAAGAATAGATCACCAGCAGGGCCGCCAGCCAATGCTGCCAGCCGGAGAGGCCGGGGAAGAAATACCTGGCGTAGTCGGCGAAGAGAACCGGGTAGAGGGCCATGTCCACGAAAGTATAGAGCCAGGTCCACCAACCTTCCTGGAAGCCCCAGAATGGCCCCATGGCGAAGTACGCCCAGCGGTAATATCCGCCGTGAAGGGGAAGCATGGAGGTCATTTCTGATGTCAACAGGGCTATCGGAAGAGACCACAAAAGGGGGGTCACGAGGAGCAGAAGGAGCGCCAGCCCCGGGCCGGTGGAGCTTACCAGTTCTTCGAGGCCGAAAGCCCCGCCGCTGACCGTGAAATAGACGATGCCGATGAGGGGAAGAAGGGATATTTTTTTCATCTGCCGGGGGAATGAAGGCTGAAAAAAGTGCCTCAAGTGCGCTCAAGTGCCTTAAGTTAGGAAAAGGGATTCAAAAGTCAAAATCCAGGAGCCAGGAAAAAAAGTTACTCCTTTTCCATTTTGTCCCCATATTCGGCATTTTTTTGCCGTTTTCATCCGCGCCCCATATTAGGCCCTTTTCCTACTTCCCGTAAAGAAAAATGAAAAAGGCAGGTCCCCCACAAGAGAACCTGCCTTTGAAGAAAAACCGCCCTTCAAGGAAACCCTAGTATCCGACCTTGTCCAATCCTTTCAGACCCAGCATCTTCCGGGCTTCCGTCGGGGTGGCGGGCTCGATGCCGAACTCTTTGGCGATGCGGATGATTTTGGTGACCTGCTCCGCGTTGTTCTTGGCGAAGGCGCCTTTTTCCAGCCAGACTGCATCCTCCATGCCCACGCGGGCGTTGCCGCCCATGAGCAGGGCGTGGGTGCACATGGGCATCTGATTCCGTCCGGCGGCGCAGACCGACCAGACGAAGTTCTTCTCGCCGAGCTGGCGACGGGCGGATTCGTACAAGAAGACCAAATTTTCGATTGTGGCCTGCATTCCTCCCAGAATTCCCAAAACGAACTGGAGGTAAACGGGGGGTTTCAGCAAACCCCGCTCGATCATGAAGGCGGTATTACTGATCATGCCGGCGTCGTAGACCTCCAGTTCCGGCTTGGTCTGGTTCTCGTTGAAGATTTTCAGGAAGACCCGAAGGGACTTGAAGGTGTTGGAGAAGATATAGTCTTCGGAGAATTCCAGGTACATTTTCTCCCAGGGGTATTTGAACTCCTTCATCTTGTCCAGGATGGGGAAGAGGGCGAAGTTCATGGAGCCCATGTTGCAGGAAGCGAGCTCGGGCTTGTAAGAAGAGACGACCGCCACCCGCTGCTCGGGGGTCATGCCCAGGCCCCCGCCGGTGGTCGTGCACACCACCATGTCGCACTTGCTCTTGATCTTGGTGATGATCTTGCGGAAGAGCTCCACCTCGGTGGCCGGCTGGCCGGTTTCCGGGTTGCGGGCATGAACGTGGCAGACCGCCGCCCCTGCCTCGTACGCCTGGATGGCATTGTCCGCAATCTGGTCGGGAGTGATAGGGAGGTAGGGGGTCATGGTCGGGGTGTGGATGGAACCCGTGATGGCCGCCGTGAAAATGGCTTTACTCATGAATGATTTCTCCTTATTTAATTGGATTTTGATTCAAAAGGGGGGAGGATTGTCCACCTCCCGAAAAGTCTGGTTACCCATCTTCTACCACACCGATGAAAATTCTTCAACCCAAGAGAAGACCGGCCGCCCAAGGCGGCCTTAAAGCAAAGCGGTCTTTTCGCGGGGCGGTCCTCAAGCCCGGAGGGCGATCGTCCTTATTTCCCGCAATACGCCTGGATGATTCTTTCTATAACCCCTGTGCTGGANNTGGGGCTTCACCTTCTCGATCAGAGTGAAAGGGTCCGGCTCATCGAAGAAGACCACGTAGTCGACAAACTCCAGTGCAGCCAGCACCTCCGCCCGGTCCGCCTGGGGTACGATAGGCCGCTTTTCCCCCTTGATCGTCCTGACTGACCGGTCGGTATTCAGGCCCACTACCAGGACATCCCCGAGACTCCTGGCCTTTCGGAGATACCGGATGTGCCCGACGTGGAGGATGTCGAAACACCCATTGGTAAAAACAATCCTTTTCTTCTTGCCCTTCAAACGGGCAGCGATGGTCTTTATGGCCCTGATATTTTTTATTTTTTTGCTAATCATGGAGGCCCCTCCCGGGAGATTTAGGAATATTATTAATGAGTCATGATCGAGAAGACCCAGATGGCCGGATTCGCTTTCATGGCCTCAACGCAGGCTTTTGGAGTGCGGCGACGTGTCGCCGCTTTCAGAAGGCGCGACACGTCGCGCCGGCCCGAGTGCGGCCCCCCCCGCAGGCTTCGAAAAAGCGCCGTCCTGCCGGCGCATTCCAAAGAATAAACCATCTTGGCTGACCTCATTCCGATCCCTTCATCATGTATTTTCAATTATGTCCTCCATTAATAACACTGGTTTAGCCTCTTTGCAACTTCCGGAAACCTCCTCTGACTGAAGATTCATTCATAAATAAGGTTGACACTTTTAAGGGGGGTATGCTATGTGAAGGGAGATTGGCGTCATCCCGCCAACCGATGATTTAGGTCATTAATAAATCAAGGGGAATCGAGGATAATAGAATCATGATTGAGGTTCGTTTTCACGGACGCGGAGGGCAGGGGGCGGTTACCTCGGTCGAACTTCTCGCTCTGGCGGCCATCGAAGAAGGAAAATTCGCTCAAGGATTTCCCAGCTTCGGGCCGGAGCGACGGGGCGCGCCGGTCATCGCCTTTGCCCGGGTGAATGATCAATACATTCGTCTCCGTTCCAAGATTTATACCCCTGACGTGGCCGTCGTACTGGACCCGAGCCTGCTGAAAATCATCGACCCCTCTCAGGGACTCAAACCCGGCGGTCTGATCATCATCAACACCAATAAGCCCCTCGACCAGATTCGATCCGACTTCGGGTACAAGGCGCGGTTGGCGTCCGTGGATGCGGACCGGATCGCCCGGGAAGAACTGGGGGTTCCCATCGTCAACACCACCATGCTGGGCGCCCTCATCCGGGGAACCGCGATTGTCGGCCTGGATTCCCTATCCCTTCCGCTGAAAACCCGTTTCGGAAGAGGGGCGGAAAGAAACCTCAAAGCACTCCGTCGAGCCTACGACGAGACGATCCTGAGCAATTAAAAAAGGCCGTGGCCCCTCTCCTTGATTGGCCTCCGAAAGGGAGGATGGAAGGATGGCAGGGATGGAGAGGGGTTCGCGCGGCAGAAAAATGTTTTCCGAAGGAGCGGAGGAGAGACCGTGACCAAACCCATTGATCAATTCACCTGGAAAGATATTCCCCTTGGCTGTGTGGTGACCGAGGCGGGAAACGCCCATGAATACAAGACCGGGGACTGGAAGTCTCAGCGTCCCGTGGTGGAGACCTCCAAGTGCATCAAATGCGGCGTCTGTTGGGTTTTCTGTCCGGATGCAGCCATCTATAAGAACGAAGAAGGCTATTTCCTGGCCAACCTGGATTATTGCAAGGGCTGCGGCATATGCGCCCGGGAGTGCTGGACGGGCTGCATCACCATGGTGGAGGAAGAGAAATGACGGACAAACGCGTAGGAATGGAAGTTTCCATCGCCGGTGCCGAGGCGGTGAAATTGGCCCGGGCGGAGGCCATTGCGGCCTATCCCATCACTCCTCAGACCCACATCGTGGAACACCTCTCCGAGCTGGTGGCCAACGGGGAGCTGGACGCTGAATTTGTCCCGGTGGAGTCGGAACATTCCGCTCTGTCGGTCTGCGCGGGCACTTCGGCCGCGGGGGCCCGCACCTACACCTCCACCAGCGCCCAGGGGCTGGAGCTGATGCATGAGATTCTCTTCGTGGTGGCGGGCATGCGGCTGCCCATTGTCATGTCCGTGGCCAACCGGGCGCTTTCGGCGCCCCTGAGCATCTGGAATGACCACAGCGATATCATGGCCGCCCGGGACTGCGGTTGGGTTCAGATCTTCACCGAAAACGGCCAGGAGGTCTTCGATCAGACCATCTGCGCCTTCAAAATCGCGGAGGACCGCCGGGTGCTGATCCCGACGATCGTCAACCTCGACGGATTCACCCTGAGCCACGTGGTCGAGTCGCTCTTCGAGGTCAGCCAGGAGAAGGTGGATCAATTCCTTCCG
>PMCE01000064.1 GCA_003154025.1 Syntrophaceae bacterium | reverse complement strand
CAGCCGGATTCCCCGCAGGCAACGATTAAAGGAACCCTTTACTCCCGTAACCCGCTCATGGGTCTTTTTTGTGCGGCCATAAAGGGTAATTTCGATAGAAAACGGACGCCACTCGGCGAGATAATCCGCCACCTTCTCGGTAATAAGGGTTCCATTGGTAAACAGAGTGATGAGCAACCCTCTCTCTTTGGCATAAGTGTAAATGTCCAGAAAATCGTTCCGCGCGAAGATCTCTCCCCCTGTGTAGAGAACCCACAAACATCCTGCTCCCGAAATTTCGTCGAGGATGAGGCAGTGCTCCCGGAAAGTCAGCTCACTCGATTGAGCGGTGGGATCATTCAGGGGTAGATTGTTGTAGCAGTGCGCGCAATTCAAAGGACATCTTCTGGTGACTTCAATCGCTCCGCTGAGGGGAACCCGCTTTCTCGTCCCCTGCTGATGAATACCCTGGCTGAAATCGGAATAGCTAAGCGTTTCCATCAACCCGCATCCTTATGCCTACCGACCTTCATGGCCGTAAACCGCTGGTCAAGGGCCATGCTCCTTAGCATCATCCAAAAGGGTAATGAGATCATCCGTTTCCAGAGATTGAAGGAAATCGAGGGTGTCTCTCCTGGCATCTTCGGGTGAAATGTCGTACTCCCGGCAAACAGCCTCTACAATTTGATCGACGTTGGTCCGACCGTCCAGAAGTTGCCAAATCTGGGTTGCGATTTCATTCAAGGTGTAAATCGAATCTAAAGCACCCACCTGGCTTCTTACCGGCACGATTATCGTCTCGCCGGCAATCTCTCGGGTGACCCAGTTACCTTGTTTGACGAAGCGTTTCTTCAATTTGCTATTCTTTGTCAAGTCTATGATCTCACAGGGACTCGCTTTTCGACAGTATGAATATACTCGGGAGGCAATTGTGTGTCAAGAGGGGTGCAAGGTAAAATCCTTTTTCTTGAGAATGCCAGAGGGAAAAAGGAAAAGCGTGAAAGAATAAATTCCATTTTATGATCGTGGGGAGATCCATGGATTCGCACGCAAATTGTAAATTGATAACCTAGCGCTCTTTTTTTGGATGAATCTAACAGAAGCATCCGGGGGAGTATAATTAAACTGTCAAAATTTACCATCGTTTGTAAAATGTCTCGGAATGAACGTCCATCTTTATATCAGCCGCCAGGCCGGCCGAGCAGCCCTCGAGCTCCTAAATCAAACTCCGAAGCGCAGAAGGGATCAGCCTATTAGCGATGATCTCCTTACGAACCGCCCGTTCCTTAAAATGCAACCAATAAAACCCTCATCATGTTACGCATGGGACGAAAGAGTTTCACTGCGACACGAACGAGTGGAATCGTCCACCCCTTTCGGGTTAGCAAGGCGATCAGAAATCTCTCCGGGCCCAGGCCAATAAAGACCCTCTTACGGCCCCTTTCTACCCTCGTGACCAATCCCAGTACGTTTGCTGTGGGGATCGGACTATCTACACCCGTTGTGTTATCTCCTTTCATGAAGTAAGAATTCGCCTTTATCCTGATCACCCGGTGGATCACGAGTTTCTCTATTTCCCTTTGAACAAACGCGACCACATCACCGAGGCCTGGCGAATCCTCCCCCAGGGGTGAAACAGTAATCACATCGCCATCCCGAATGAACGGATCCATACTAAATCCCCTGGCCCGGAACCTAAACGGTGCTCCTTTGCCCAGCGTGGCTTGCAGGAGTTCAATAAAGACCGGCCCCGTCAACGACAACTCACGTTCCCCTGGGTCGAGAAACGCTGGAACACGTTGAGGGCTCAACAATCATCCTCCTTTTCAGAGATGCCCCTATACAATAGGGATTTGAATAGAGAGACCTTGTCCACATGCATAATTTTATTTAGATTAACAACAACCCCTTTTTTTGTCAATGCAAGCGCTGGAAAGCGCCGGAAAACCCTCGCTCGGGAACCAGAGGCCCATCTACGTTGGAAATTTCCTCTTAAGAATTTAGAACCCTTTTGTACATTTAATTAATCCAGAGCATACAACGGTTGTTTCCACGGCGAGCGGGAAAAATCTCTGGTTATTAATTTGGGAGTGCCGACCAGATAGCGTGCGCCGGTGGAGCGCAGGTATTCAAGGTTGTCCTCGCTCACCATGCCGCGGTCCATAACCCAAACCCGGTTCGCTTTCCCGTATTTGGCCTCCATGATTTCCACCATCTCNNTAACCCCTCTTGGCCTGGGGGTTCGCTTTGGCGCTCCCCTCGAAGTAGGTGGAAGTAATGTCGTAGAACATAAAATCGAAGGTAGAGCCGAACAGCTCGCCGTAGCGCTTTTGCAGATGACGGCACAGCTCATCCTAGTGCGGCAGCGAGGCATCCAAAGCCCGGTAGAGACGATCATCGCTAATCTTGTCGCCCCTCACACCCAGAAGATCATCCAGGGCCGTCTTCTCATACCACGACTCGGCGATTTGCAACTCGCACGACGGGGCACAGAAACGGGCAAGAACAAGAACCACAGCCATGATCGACCAAGGGATCTCTTCCCGGCCAGAGGGCATCTGCTCTTTGCAAAACTCAGCAAAGCCAAGCCGGGTCCATAATAAAAGCCCAAGATACACATCGCCAAAATGCCGGAGGCGCTCCACGCTGACGCCGCTTAGGTTGACCGTAGCCCAAGAAGGAGGATCCTCATGCTGATCGAACAGTCCAGCGCTAGGCCGAGGTTTGCCAGAGAGGATCCGGCCAATTTCATCCCACCCGATCCGGTCCTCCCGGTCAAGGCCCGGAAGCTTGCCGATCGTTGCCACAATCCGCTGACGTGGGCCGCGAGCAGTGCGGACCGACTCTACCAGGGTCCAACAGTCGTAATCTATCCCACCCTTCTTCTTCGTATTGCGGCGCAGGAACATGCTGATAGTATTTATCGAGCCGCCGTCCGAAATCAAGCGGGCGGTCTCCACTACATCTGATTTTCAAAGAACGGGGGCTGATATCCTGCAGGTTTCTGACAACCAGCAACAGAATTTTCGCCTTTATGAACAACTAACTGCGGAAAATGGGCTGAAGCCGGATTTAACCATGGCTCACCAAACTCAGGCCTTGTTGACCAGCCCGGTGGAGGGGCATGGTCTTCAAAATGAAAGTCCCCGACAGGGGCAACTTACTTGTTTTCCAAGAAATGGCCTGACTATAAAGTTTTTTCATAATAATTTAAAAAATTTGGCATAAAAGCCGATAAGTATCATGAAAAGTTCCATTCTCAGCGGGAGGGAATGTTTTCGGTGGGTTAAGTAAGATGACATTAAGTATTGAATATTAGGGAATAATATATTTTGAGGAAAAAAATTTGGGAAAAATAATTCCCCGTCCGCGGGAAGGAATAAAATTTGCTTGATAAGTTGACAACGTGAGAGTTTAAGGAACAAAAATGAACACACGTATTGAGGGTAGGACGGCCAAGCGGATTCGGCGCTGGTCAATAAAAGCGTCGGCCAGGGGGTTTACTGTCCTAGAACTCATGGTTACCGTGGCCATTATAGGCATCGTGGCCGGCATTGCCATTCCTACGTTCAACCGGATGGTGGCGAACGGAAATCTTCGGACTGCGGCCAGGGACATCATGGGCGACATTGCCAATCTGAAGGAGGGGGCGATGGCCCAAAACACGCAATATTCCATGATCTTCAACACGGGCACCAACAGCTACACCCTCCCGCTCCTTCCAGGCGGGACGTTGGGCACGAAAAACCCGGCGTCCTTTGGGCAGGGGATCCAGTTGACCGGGGTGGCCTTCGGGGCGGGGTCCACTATTACCTTTTTAACCCGGGGTACGCTGTCGCAGGGCGGAAACATTGTTCTTACGAATAGTCGTGGTTCGACCGCGACCATAACCTGCAACATCTCAGGAAGGACCTATGTTCAATTTGCTATGCACTAAGAAGGGCATCACCATCATCGAAGTGTTGGTCTCCGTGGTCCTGATCACCGTGGGGATCCTGGGTCTGCTCACCCTGCTGCCCTCCGGACTCAGGTTGTCGGGGACTTCGGACCTGCTCGGGCGAGCGGCGGGCATCCTCCAGGCCGAACTGGATATGAACGAGATCCTGATCATGAACGAAAACAACACGGTGACGGCTACAGTCGCGGGCAACCCCCTCACGAAAAAAGTATATGGGAGCGGAAAGGGCAGTAAGCAGCCGGGGGACATTGAGTATACGGTGCAGACGCAGAGGTCGGATTTGGGCGGACGGTGGCTGGTGCAGGTGCAAGTGACCTGGTCGACGAATACCAATGGGATCGGGGAGAGCCTGATCGTCACCCGGCAGAAATATTTTGCCCAGTGAGGATAGAAACCGATGGAGAGAGAACGAGGGTTTACGCTGATCGAGATCATATTCGCCCTTTTTGTGGGCCTGATCCTCATGGGAGCGGCCTATGTGGCCATGACCTCCGGGCAGCAGACCTCGGCGGGGGTGGAGCGGAAGGTGGCGGCCCAGCAGGACATCCGGGCCGCCCTGCAGGCCATGGGGCTGGAAATCGGAATGGCTTCCTACAACCCGAACGTCTTTGGAGGGTTCTGGCACGACCTGCCCAACCTGGGGAGCGCCACGCCGGTAAGCTGCACCGGTGCCGGCGATCAAACCTACAAGGGCATCCGGGTTGCAACCCCCACTACCCTCATCCTGGAGATGGATAACAACGAAAACAAACAGGTGGGCGATGTGGCGGGAGAGATCGTGGTGTATAACTATGACATGGCGAACCAGTACATCACCCGGGAGGTGCCCGTCTGCCTGTCCCCCCGGGCCAACACTACCGGCAATGTGCAGCCTTTCCTCGGGCAAGACCCTTCTACGACCCTGCCGCGGTCGGTGCGGGTGATCAATAACGACCTGGGCATCAGGAACGGCAACGGGGATGTGGCCATCTTCCGGTATTATAACGGGGTCGCCGACATCCTGAATCCCTTCGGGAAGGAGCTTTACCCGGGGATGACCCCGGCCGATATTCCCAATATCCGGAGGATCGATATTATCCTGGCGGTGGAGACGGACGAGGTCGATCCGGCCAGCAAAACCCGCAAACTGATGACCTATTCCTCCAGCGTGCTGGTCAGGAATCATGCGCTCAGTCAATAATCAAACGGAGGCGGAAGAAGGGATGAGAGTGCCTAAACAGTCGGGCTTTGCCCTTATCGCGGCTCTTTTGGCCGTCTGGATTTTGACCGCAGTAGGAGTGCTGGTCTTCACGATGACCACGCAGGACGTGCGGGTCAGTTCCCGGATGGTGGGGGAGAAGAAGGCCTTCTTCTCCACGGAAGCGGGGGTCCACGACTTGACCCGGGGGTTCGACCCTTTGAACCTCACCGATTCTTCCAAGTACAACAAGGATATTTACGTGAATACCGGGTTGGACCCGAATTCACGGTACCGAATCAACCCCCCGGAGGTCCCGACCAGCGGCCCGTCGGCGGTTCCCCTGGTCGGCTATGCGACGGGGGGAGGACAGCAGTGGGGGTCGACCAGGTTCGTGGCCACCGTGCTGGGGACGAACACGAAGTACAACAGCACGACTCAGGTAGCTGTGGGGGTCGGGTTCGGCCCGGTGGAGATCACCACGACCTATCGTTAGGCAGAAAGCTGCCTGGGGAAAAGAATCGGGGAGAAAAAATTCAAGGAGCGAGGATTCGTTTAAGAAAGCATTCAAGGTCGCGGCCATGATTCTTCCGGTTTTCCTTCTGGTCTTCGAAGCCTGGATCTAGGCACCGGGCCGGCCCCAAGGGGCTGAGGGAGTGAAGGCCGAGGGGGGCAAGAAGTCCCAGGACCCCAGGACCGTCCCGGCGCCGGTGAGCCCGGTACGCAAAGTCAAGGACCAGAATCCGAGCAGCCCTTATACGGTCGCCAATCTGGAAAATATCACCGCCTCCGCGAAATTCCAAGACACGGCCAAGAAGGGATGGGTCATCGGCCTAACCGGCCAGGAGAGAGTCCCGGCGGACGCCACGGTCTACCGGGGGATGGTCTTCTTCACCACCTATACTCCCCCCTCGGGGAGCAACCTATGCGGAGCGGTCGGAGATGCCGCCCTCTATGGGATCGCCATGATGCCGGTCTCCTTCTCGGGAGATAAATATGACCCCGGCAAGGGGGTCTTCTCGCAGGCCGGCCTGCGGAAGGTCGGGCTGGGCAAAGGCGTCACCTCCACGCCGCTCATCTCGGTGAAGCCGATCGGGGGAGCGAGCAGCAGCACGGACAACAATACCCCGGACCTCGTCGTCGCGGTGAGCAGCGGCGGGGGAACGGATGCGCAGATCAAGACGGGTGCACAGTTGCCAGAGGTGGCCAAAGCCCTGGCCGGCGCCGGCCCCTCGACGACCGTCCTGCACTGGAAAGACCTCCGAGTCCCCTAGAACCTGTTTCCCCGCTTAAATAAGGCCCTGGAAGCCAGTCGGCACGGAAGCCGACTGGCTTCCTTCATTTCCGCGGCAGCGGCCCCCCATTCGAAACCCCCGAGGGAAATCCCCAAGAGTTTCTTCCCCGGGCGTCTTCATCCTTCGCCCGCGAGAAAGAAGAAGAGAAGGGCTGCCAGGAGGAAATCTTCCCCCCCCGGCGGATGATTCTCTTCCTAATTCCGGATGAAAATCTGGTTCCCGCCCATCTTCTTGGCGGTGTACATGGCCTCGTCGGCGTGCTTGACGAAATTCGTCAGGTCGTACTGGGGGTCAAATTCGACCAGTCCGATGGAGAGTTTGATCTGCTGCAGGTAGGGCGTATGGGTAAAGCTCTTGCGGATTCGGTCGGCCACCTGGGCCGCTTCGACCTTGCCCGCTCCGGGCAGGATGACGGTGAATTCGTCCCCTCCGTAGCGGTAGGCGGAGTCCATGCGGCGGATGGACTTCAGTACCACCTGGGCCACGCTCCGAAGGACCTTATCCCCTTCCAAGTGGCCGTGGATGTCGTTGAAGACTTTGAAGTCATCCAGGTCGAAGAGGAGCAGGGTGAGCGTGGTGTGCTGCCGCTTGACTCTTTCCATCTCCTTGTCCAACTCGTTGTAGAAGTGCCTCTGGTTGTGCAGCCCGGTCAGCCCGTCGGTGATGGAGAGTTCCAGGAGTTCCTTCTCCAGCCGGATCTTTTCGGTCACATCCCGTAAGACGGCCAGGACTCCCAGCACTTCGTTCTTTTCTTTCAGGCGGCGGAAGTTCCCCTCCACGTAAATGACCTTCTCTTCCTTGTTGATCAGGCGGAAGGTGTACCGCTCCGGGGCATAATCCCCCCGCAGGACCTTCTCGTGATCGTTGATCATCATGGGAAGGTCGTCCGGGTGGATGATCCGTGAAAAATGGGAGCTCTTCATCTCCTTTTCCGTGTACCCGGTCATCTTCAGGAACATGCGGTTGAAGGTGCTGAAGTATCCGTCCCGGTTCAAATAGCAGATGGCGTCGTTGACTGCTTCGAAGAGTTTCTGGTAGCTCTGTTCCGTGCGGGTGATATGGTTGAGGAGGTTCTTGTACTCGGTGATTTCCCGGCTTACTCCCAGGGTTCCCACGGGATTGCCCCGGCCGTCCTTGAGAAGGGAGGCGGAGAGAATGACGGAGATGAGCTTTCCGCGGGGCCCGATGAACTCGGTTTCGTAGTTGCGCAGCTTTTCTTTCTTTGCCAGGACTTTCATGACCTTCCTGGCCTCTCGTTCTCCCCCGGCGTAGAACTGGGAAATCTTCTTCCCCACGAGTTCTTCTTTGGGAAGGCCGAACATCTCCTCGGCTCCCCGGCTCGCAAAGGTGAACTTTCCGTGAAGGTCGGTGGCCAGGATGGGATCGACCGAGCGGTCGACGATATTTTCCAGGAAGGTCTTGATCTGTCCTTCTTTCTTCCTTTCCCGGGACACGTCCGCCAACTGATCCCGGAGCTTCTCGTAAAACGCAGCGTTCTCCAGGGCTGCCGCCGCCTGGTCGGCCAGGGCGCCGAGAAAAGGCAGGCCGGCCCCCCCCGACGGCCGGGATGCCCGGCGGAAGAAGGTGATCGTTCCCAAGGTCCTTCGTCTCCCCCGGAGAGGAAAAGAGATCGCGGACCTGAAATTCTGCTTCTGGGACGCCTCCCTCCATGCGCCGGAGGAGCCTTTCCGCAGGTCGCTCACGGATACCGGCTTCCTTCGGTGAAAGGCGGTTCCAGAAATTCCCTGGCCCGCCTTCACGGGTTCGGCGAATTCCTGACCCACGCGGTAACGGTAAGCTACCTTCAGGAGATGGCTCTTCCTGTCCAGGAGATGGATCAGACATCCGTCTCCCCCCGAGATGCGGGAAGCCAAGCGGGCAATGCGCTCAAGGGTGGAATCCATGCCCGCCTCCGGGGCGATGGAGCGGACGAATTCCCTCCCCAGGGTCAATTCTTCGGGTGAAAGGGAAGTTCTTTTAGATAAATGGGGAGGTTTCTTTTTCTCTTTTGACTTGGAAGGGGCCATTATGGGAACCTTGGCGGGAAGCAATGGTGATGAGAGCCTGGGATTTAGAGAAACAATCTCCCACGCCCTTCTTTTCCCGGGACCCACCGTATCGAAGCCCTCAAGGAAAAGAGTTCAATCGTCTTTCATCCCGCCCGTTTGCAGCCTTCTTCAAACGCCGCTAATATGGCACTTTGGCCATTTTTTGTCAACTTTTTTCTTAAATCATTTTAGGGCCATCTTTACAAAATTGGAATTAAGCACGAAATCGCGTCCCCTTTTTGTCAATCGGCGGAAACCCGCCCTTCCGGTTTGGAATCCAATCCGCCAGGAGAAAGGCAATTTTCGCCGGGCCTCAAGGGATTTTGAAAAACCAAGCCTCCGGCTTCTTCCCCAGGAGGGAAGAGGATTGCATCGGATGAAAGCAAAGAGGGGTCGAAAGGGAAAAATCCTCTTTTGAGGTTCCCTCGCCCCTCTTCGATGGCAAGGTGAGTAAAGAAGCCCCTGTATTGACACCCCACCCTATTTCCGATAATCTCTATAAGGGAATTACGAAATTCTGAGATGTCTCCTGTCCGGGGCAGTGACCATCCCGAAGGGTTTCCCGCATCCTATTCAAGGCGAAACGAGAAGCGATTTTTTGATTCCATTTTCACCCGACTTGGCAAACCGATGGCCCGCGTGAGATTAGCCAAAAATGCCGGCTTCTGCATGGGTGTCCGAAGGGCGGTGGACATGGCCCTGGATGCGTCTCGGAAGAAAAACGGGCCCATCTATACCTACGGCCCCCTGATCCACAACCCCCAGGTTCTCCAAATTCTCGAGGGGAAAGGGATCGAACCCTTGACGCGGGAAGACGCCGAAAAAGGTGTCTGCCCGGGAGAAAAGGGGGGGACTTTAATCATCCGGGCCCATGGGGTCGGCCCGACGGAGAGGCGGAAGATCAAGGAAGCCGGGGTCAAGATCCTGAACGCCACCTGTCCCCATGTGGGAAAGGTCCAGGGGATCATCAACCGCCACGCCCAGAATGGCTACTCGATTGTCATCGCCGGGGAAAAAGATCACGCCGAGGTCGTCGGCCTGCTCGGGTATGCCCAGGGGAAGGGATACGTGATCAACAATCTGGAGGAGCTGGAATCGCTGCCGCCGCTGGATAAGGTCTGCTTTGTGGCTCAGACCACTCAGGACCAGAAACGCTTCCAGACCTTGGCCGAAGAGATGCAGAGGAAGTATGCCGGGGTGAAGGTCTTCGACACCGTATGCGATTCCACTCACCGGCGGCAGGAGGAAGTCCTGACCCTGACGAAGAGGGTGGAGGCCATGGTGGTGGTGGGGGGCAAGGGGAGCGGAAACACGCGACGGCTGGCCAAGATCTCCGAGGAAGCCGGGATCCCCACCTTCCATGTGGAGACCGAAAAAGACCTGGACCTCCAGGCGCTTTCCCGCTATGCGGTCATCGGCGTCACCGCCGGAGCCTCGACTCCGAACTGGCTCATCCTGGGGGTCGTGGACCGCCTCCGGGACCTATGGGGTCAAGGGGGGGCGTCTTCCTACTTGCAAACTCTGGGGCGGCTTACGGCCATCAGCTATCTTCTGCTGGCTTTCGGGGCGGGCTGCTTGACTTACGCCAGCGTCCTGCTCCAGGGGCTTCCCCTCAGGCTTTCCTGGGTTTTCATCGCCGCTCTCTATGTCTTCTCCATGCATGTTCTNNGCCCTGGCCCTGGCCTGGTTTGAAGGCCTCTTCCCTTTCCTCCTCCTCCTGGCCATCTCGGCTCTGGGAATGATTTACAACTTGCGCATCCTCCCCGGGCAGCCCCGGAGCGGCTTTCGCTATCAGAAGATCAGAGACATTCCCGGCTCCAAAACCCTTCTGGTTGCCTTGGCGTGGGGAGTGGTGACTTCCCTCCTCCCCGCCCTGGCCCGGGAGGGGCGAATTCTCCCAGCCACTCTGGTGGCTTTCTTCTATACCTCGATCCTGGTCTTTGTCCGGTCCACCCTTTATGATTTCAAGGATATCCAGGGAGACCTCATGGTGGGGAAGGAGACGATTCCCATCGTCCTGGGGGGCAGAAGGACGGAAATCCTGGTCGTGGTTCTGCTGATTTTCCTGGGGGTGATTCTGGCCGTGGCAGCCCTGCTGGAATGGGCCACTTCCCTGTCGTCTTTCCTGCTGATCTCTCTGGGCTACATCGCCTCTTATTACTGGCTCTACCGGCAGAAGATCGTGGGCCGGGGGTTTCTCTTTGAGGGGGCCGTGGATGGGAGTTTTATCTTTGCAGGCCTGTTGGCGCTCTTCTGGAGCCTGCTTTGAATGGATAGCTGAGGAAGATTTTTGCCGCCCATGAAGATTCATTCGCTTTACCTCGATTTCTTCCGGTTCTTGGACGAGATGGCCGAAGAGGACCCCTGGCCTTCCTACCGGCGCCTATACCTGGAGCCCCACGAGGAATTTTTGACCGCCTACTGGCGGAGTTTCGATCATTTCCACCACGAACAGATCGTGGAGCGGGTCCGGGCGATTCAGAAGGGAGATTACGGCCAACTCCGGGCGCTGGTCCAGATGCAGGACCCAGCCGTCTTGGCCGGGGAAGCGCTGGGAAAATGCCGGGAGATCTTTCCCCAGGAGTCGTTGCCCGAGGTTTACCTTTTCGTCGGATTCTTCAGCGCCGATGGAGCGACGGTGAAGGTCCGCCAATCACCGGCCATTGCCCTGGGGCTGGAGCGGTTCCGGGATTTCAAGGAGATCCCTCTTTTGGTCGCCCATGAATACTGCCACTGTGCCCAGCATTCCCTCCTCAAGGGAATGATCCGCAAGGACGATGGCCCCCTTCTTCACAGGATGATCGCGGAAGGGCTCTCGGTCCTCTTCACCCAACTGGTCTATCCGGACCTTCCCCTGCACCGGTATCTCTTCCTGACCATGGAACGGTTCCAGTGGTGCCAGGAAAACCAGCAGACCCTCCTGGAGCTGGCGGGAGCTGACCTGGCCGAGAAAAAACTCCTCCCCGTTCTCTTCGGCCCGGGAGATCCCGACGCCGGCCTTCCTCCCCGCCTGGGGTATTTCCTCGCCCGGCAGATCGTGGGGCACTGCCTTTCCCACCACGGGGCCGAGCAGTTCGGAGAGAGCTTTCCCGGGTTCGGGGATCTGTTCCGGAAAATCCTGGAGAGCGGGATTCTGGCGTCGGGGGCGGAGAAGGAATAAAGACCCATGACTCTTCCAGCCCCGAGGTCCCCTTTTCTCCTGGACTATGACCAGGCACTCAACCCCCAGCAGTTGGCGGTCGTCCAAGCAGAAGGGGGGCCGATCCTGGTCATCGCCGGAGCGGGAAGCGGAAAGACCCGGGTCGTAACCTACCGGGTGGCTTACCTGATCGAGAAGGGAATCAACCCGTCCCACATCCTGCTGGTCACCTTCACCAACAAGGCATCGCGGGAAATGCTCCGGCGGGTGGAGCTTCTCATGCCGGGGGCCCTGGGGGTCGGCAGCCGGGTTTGGGGGGGGACCTTCCATCACATCGGCAACCGCATCCTTCGCCGTCACGCCCCGCTGGTGGGGTTCCAGCCCAACTATACCATCCTGGACCAGGAAGATGCGAAGACCCTCATGGAGACCTGCATCACCGAACTGAAGCTCAACCCCAAGGGCTCCCGCTTCCCCCGGGGAGAGGTTCTGGAGGATATGGTCGGGCTGGCGGTGAACACGCAGAGGCCCGTCGAGGAAGTGGTCCTGGACCGCTATCCCTTCTTCTACGAACTGCTGGACGACATCCGGGCCGTGGCCGGCCACTATCGGAAACGGAAGCGGGAACTCAACTCCCTGGATTTTGACGACCTGCTCTTCTACTGGAAGACCCTCCTTCAGGAGCATCCCGAGGTGCGGACCCGGTATGGAGAACAGTTCCAGCACCTCCTGGTGGACGAATACCAGGACACCAACCGGATCCAGGCGGACATCATCGACCTCCTGGCGGAGCGGCATGGAAACCTCATGGTTGTGGGAGATGACTCCCAGTCCATCTATTCCTTCCGGGGGGCCAATTTCGCCAACATCCTCTCCTTTCCCGACCGCTATCCGGGGGCCAAAGTTTTCAAGCTGGAGATCAACTACCGATCCACCCCGGAGATTCTGCACCTGGCCAATTCCAGCATCGTCTTCAACCGATATCAGTTTCCCAAAGAACTCCGGACGATCCGGCCGGCGGGGTCGGTCCCAGCGCTGGTCCCCAGCCAGGATGTGCTGGAACAGGCCTATTTCGTGGCCCAGAAGGTCGAGGAGATCCGGGACGAAGGCACTCCCCTGTCGGAGATCGCCGTCCTCTACCGGGCCCACTACCACTCCATGGAACTGCAGATGGAGCTGACCCGGCGGGGCATCCCCTTCCAGGTCCGTTCGGGGCTGCGCTTTTTCGAGCAGGCCCATATCAAGGATGTGTGTTCGTACCTGAAGGTCGTCTGCAATCCCCTGGACGAGCTGGCCTGGAAGCGGATGCTCCAGCTCTATCCCAAAGTGGGGAAGGCGACNNTGGCGGGCGCTCCTGAAGATGATCGGCCAGCTTCGCCGGGAGGGGATGACCTCCGACCCCAGCGCCATGATCGAGTCGGTCATGGGAGGAGGGTATGAAGCGTATCTCCAGGCCAAGTATTCCAACTTCGAGTCCCGGGCCGATGACCTGCGCCAGATGGCCGTCTTCGCCGGCCAGTACGCCTCCTGCCAGGACCTCCTCAGCGACCTCGCGCTCCTGACCTCCATCGAGGGGGAAGGTAAGCCTCGCGAAGAAGGGGATGGAATGCTGACCCTGACCTCGGTCCATCAGGCCAAGGGGCTGGAATGGTCGGCGGTGTTCATCATCTGGCTGGCGGAGGGCCGTTTCCCTTCTCTCCGCAGCCTGTCGGAAACCGGGGGAGAAGGGGAGGAAGAAGAGCGGAGGCTCTTTTACGTGGCGGTCACCCGGGCGCGGGACCGGCTCTATCTCTGCTATCCCCGGTTCGCCGCAGATCGGGGCGGGAGGGAGACGATCCAGCGACCCTCCCGGTTCATCTCCGAACTGCCGGGGGAAGGGTACGAGAAACTGGAGGCGGATGATTTTTGAAGAAACAATTCGAAATTCGAATATCGAAATTTGAAAGCAGTGGAAAGTGTCAGTGGTTAGTAAAAAGAATTCTAACTGACACCAAACACTCACACTGACACTGCCTTATCCAGGATTTCGCGCTTCGAATTTGTCCTTCAGGCAGGGATGATCTTTACCCAGACTTTCCGGGATCGAGGGCCGTCGAATTCGCAAAAATAGACCCCCTGCCAGGTCCCGAGGGCCAGTTTTCCTTCCTGAATGAAGATCGTCTGCGAGGCTCCCAGAAGGGTGGATTTGATGTGGGCGTCCGAATTTCCCTCCGTATGCCGGTAGGGACCCTTGAGGGGAATGAGGCGGTTGAGGTCGGTGAGGATGTCCTGCTGGACGCTGGGGTCCGCATTCTCGTTGATGGTGGCCGCGGCTGTGGTATGGGGGACAAAGATGACCATCAGCCCGTCCGTGACCATGCTTTCACGGAGGAGGCGGACCAGCGGGCCGGTGATATCCACGAGCTCCGTGCGGCTCCGGGTACGAACGTTGATCTCTTGGTAGCTCATGCGATGCTCCTTTATTTGATCGTGCTNNAATCCCTGAACAATCCAGGCCTGGCAAATGGATCACCCCCTTCTCATTTTAGCCTCGGCTTCACCCCGGCGGCAAGAGCTCTTAGCGTCGGCGGGCATCGCCTTCGAAATCATCCCCAGCGAGGCGGACGAAAGAACCCGCGAAGGGGAGTCCCCCGAAGAATACGTGAGGCGCCTGGCCCGTGAAAAAGCCGCGGATGTGGCGGAGAAACATCGGCATCGCTGGGTTCTGGCCGCGGATACGACCGTGGTCATAAACGGTTCCATCCTGGGGAAGCCCAAGGATCTCCCGGAGGCGCGGGAGATGCTCGAGAGGCTGAGCGGCCAGGAGCATCGGGTGATCACCGGTTATTGTATTCTCCACTCCTCTTCGCGAGAGACCCGGGAGGGAAGGGTCATCACCCGGGTGCGGTTCAAGAGCCTTTCTCCCGAAGAAATCCAGTGGTATCTGGATACGGGGGAGCCCTTCGACAAAGCCGGGGCTTACGCCGTCCAGGGGAAAGCGGCCTTCATGGTCAAAGAGATCCGGGGGTCCTATACCAATGTAGTGGGACTGCCCCTTTGCGAGGTAATCGAAGTTCTGGAAGAATTGGGAGCGCTAGACCCATTTTCGAGTGCTTCCGCAAGCCCCAAATCACAACCCCCAAATCACAAATAAGCACCAATGACCAAGCACAAAATTCCAACCCCTCCTGGGCGTCGAGGTTTCGATCATTCGAATTTGGATTTTGGGATTTGTTTGGAATTTAGTCCCGTGCTTCGCGGGATTGGTGCTTGGGATTTCTCTTTCGGGGTGGTGTCGGTTTTTTGAATAGGTGAGGTCGAATTTATTACTCTTTTATGTGCGCGGGCTCCTTTCCGTGGGGAGTAGGCCTATGACCATAGCCGAGAATGTCGCCCGGGTCCGGGAGCGGATGGAGGCGGCGGCCCGAAGGGCCGGCCGGGATCCCGGGAAAGTCAAGTTGGTGGCAGTGAGCAAAACCGTGGATGCGGCGCGCATTCGCCAGGGCATCGACGCCGGGGTGGATCTCCTGGGGGAGAACTACGTCCAAGAAGCGGAGAAGAAGATCGAAGAATTGGGACACCGGGCGGGCTGGCATTTCATCGGCCACCTGCAGTCCAACAAGGCCAAAGTCGCGGTGCGCCTCTTCGATTGGGTCCATTCCGTGGACAGCCTGCGATTGGCCGAAGAGCTGAACCGCGCAGCCCTGCGGCAGAATCGGATTCTCCCGGTGCTGCTCCAGGTCAATTTGGGGCGGGAAGCGACCAAGTTCGGAGCGCAGGAAGACGAAATCCTCCGGCTCCTGGAGAAGATGGGTTCCCTTCCGGGGATTGCGGTAAAAGGATTGATGACCATGCCGCCGTACTTCGAAAATCCGGAAGAGTCCCGCCCCTACTTCCGGGCTCTCCGGGAGCTGAACGAAGCCGTTTTCAGGCGGAGAATCCCCGGGGTCCTCATGGAAGAATTATCCATGGGCATGTCCACCGACTTTGAGGTGGCCGTCGAGGAAGGAGCCACGCTGGTGCGCGTGGGAACGGCCATCTTCGGCCCCCGCCCGGCCAAATGAGGCCACAAAACATCTTGTCTGTTCCGAAGCGCAATGATAAATTAGGTGCAAAGGAAGGTTGGAATCATGGAATAGTGGAATATTGGAATGTTGGGAAAAGGATTTTGGGAGTCCCATCATTCCATCGTTCCATGGTTTCATCGTTTGTTCTTCTGCTAAGGGGGGATTATGGCTATTTCCAGGGAACAGGTCATCCGTTTAGTCGCTGAAAAAGTGGGTCCGTCCGTCACCGTAGAGGCGAAGTTGGAGAAGGGAACCTGGCGTGTCACCCTGACCAAGGAAGGAAAGACGAGTGCCCTGGAATTGAAACGGGGACTCCTGGAAGATTACTTGGAAAGAGGGGAATACCAGCAGGAGATGGCCTTTGAGGCCCGAGTCAACAAGGGTCTGAAGGGGTTAAAATAGAGTTTCTTTTTCCCGTGCCCCCTTCGTTGGAGAAAAATTCTCTTGGCGACTTCTTCCATTGAATTCTCGAAAAACTCTCCTCCCTTTGGAAAAGGGAGGACGGGAGGGACCTGTGGCAATGCCTTTCCAAGGCGCTAGCGTGTTCCCTTTCTTCTTTTCCCTGAATGTCGGAGCCCAAGGTCCAATCGATCCCCTTTAGGATTATATCCGGGGAGTCCGTTTCTCTTTTGNNGCTCCGCGAGCCCGAAGACAGGTTCCAGAGATTCACAAGATAAGATTTTCCCGACCCTCTTTTCCCTCTTTTCCCAGTCCTTGAAATTCTTGGCGATTTCTAGTAAATTTACAATCTAAGGTAGCCTTTGATGTGCCGGAACACCGATTTCAAAAAATGAGCGGCAGGCTGCTCTTCGTACCGATGATTTGATAAAATTTTGCAGGTCTCTAATGAATCAAAAAGTTTCCATTCCAAATCGGCCAATCCAGGACTTCTGCCATCATTACCATGTGCGTGAACTTTCCATCTTCGGGTCGGCCGTCCGGAATGATTTTCACGTGGCGGGTGATATAGACCTTTTGGTCGATTTCATGCCCGAAGCCCAAATTGGTTACCTGACTCTTTTGAGGATGCAGCGAGAGCTCTCCAGTATCCTGAAACGCCAGGTAGATCTTGTGCCAAAAGGAGGGTTGAAGGCGAAAATTCAGAAAGAGATTCTCACCCATGCGCAGGTAATCTATGCGGTGTGAAGAGCTGTACCTGACTGACATTGTAGAGGCTGCAGTTTCGATTAGAAAAGAGAGACCACTGGGTTCCCCTACCCCTTGGGATCCAACTCCGTTTCACCCCATATTGAGTCATAACATTCCGGGAATGGCGTATTCGCATGGCGGTGTAACATCCTCATTCTGGGAGCGTTTGCCAGTCTAGGGTAGGAGAAAAAGCCTCAATCGGGCCGAACAAAGCCCGGAGGTGATATATGAAAAGGCAGCCCTTACATAATCCCCGGTTATTGATAGGGGTGATACTCCTCTTGGGGATAGCCGCATTTCTGATAAGCTCTCCTTTGGCCAGGGAAGAAAGGAATCCGGTTCGGGAAGAAATGGAGGACCTGGATTTAGCCTTCAAGGAAGTCATCGACGCGGTGATCCTTGGGGATATGAATCTGATCCCTCCGGCTTTGGCGAAGGCCCAGGAGGCGCGCGAGAAGAGGGATGATGCTATAAAATCGGGCTTCCAGGTACTTCTTCCCAAGAATCCGAACCGCATGAATGAATTTTCCTCCCTCGACCAGAAATTTCAGATTGACCTCCTCGAATTGGGGCGGGCGGCGGAGACCGGACAGAAGAGAGCCGTTCGAAACCAGACGCACAGACTTCTCGATACCTGCGTGGGGTGTCATGAAAAGTTCAGGAAATGAAGGCAGTGGGAAAGGGCTCCGCATGATGACGACCAAAGAGGGAAAGGTCCTCAGGATCATCATGACACCCCTAGACGATTGCAGATTGCAGAATTAGGATTGGGGAATGTTTTTCTCGATCTGCGATCCAAGATTGGAATGCCACTGCGAGGACATGCGCGGGCGGGGGCGGTTTCCGATCTATGGGGCAAGCAAGTCGAAGAAGAGAGCTGCTTTTGCCCATTGTCGGGAAAGGGCACCATTTCCTTCGGGGATCAATCGTTTCCCGTGGGGCCGCAAACGGTCGTCTTTGTTCCCGCCCGCGCGGTGCACAAGATCGATGCTTGCCCGGGGGAAGACCTCACCTATATAATGGTCTATGCGCCGCCGGGGCCGGAGCAACAGTTGAAAAACCCGGGCGGGTACGGTTCCTCTTCGGGGAAGATCTGACCGGGAATCATCGGGAATAAAAAGCATGACCAAAGAACGCTTCGGAAGTCTCTTTCTCCTCCTGGTGGGGGCGTACGCCCTGATTTACTCCGTGCGGCTTCCCCTGGGCAACTGGAACCAGCCCGGACCCGGAGTCTTCCCGCTCATCTTATCCCTCCTGTTGTCGGCCATCGGGGTTGCTCTTCTGGTTTCTTCGAGGGAGGGTAAAAAATTCAACTGGAAGGATTCCCTCGCCCGGCAGAAAAATACCTGGGCCATCCTGGGTCTCACCGTGGGCTTCATTTTGGGCTTTGACCGGTTGGGTTTTGGGCTCACTTCCGGGCTTTATCTGTTTCTCCTTTTTTTCTGGATCTGCCGTTTTCGCCCGGGAATCGCAGCCGGTCTGGCCGCGGGAATCGCTGCCGCGGGATGGTACTTGTTCGTGAGGATTTTGAACCTGCAGCTGCCGCCGGGCCTCTGGCGGCTGTAGGTTTTTACGGGAGGAAATTCTCCTGCGTTCATGGATGCTATAGCCAACCTCTACAGCGGATTTCAAAGCGCGCTCACCCTGCACAACATCTACCTATGTTTTATCGGGTGCCTCTGGGGGTCGATGGTGGGGGTATTGCCCGGCATCGGGCCTTTGGCCGGGATTACCCTTCTCATCCCAGCCACCTACGGGATGGATGTGACCGGGGCCATCATCATGCTGGCCGGGATTTACTACGGGGCCATGTATGGAGGTTCGACCACCTCCATCCTGATGAACATCCCCGGGGAATCGGCCTCCGTGGTCACCTGCCTGGACGGCTATCAGATGACGCAAAAGGGTCGGGCGGGAGCGGCGCTTTTCATCGCCGCCTTCGGGTCCTGGGTCGGCGGAACGCTGAGCGTTCTGGGAATTATGCTGCTGGCTCCCTTCCTCGCGAACCTGGCCACGAAATTCGGCCCCAGTGAGATCTTTGCCCTCCTCCTGGTGGCCTTCCTTCTCCTCGGATCTCTGGGGACCGGCTCCTTTCTGAAAACTTCGGCCATGATCGTTCTGGGGATGCTGGCCGGGACCGTGGGGATGGACACCCTGACGGGGGTTTATCGCTTCACCCACGGGATTCGGGACCTTTACGACGGCCTGGGCTTTGTCCCCGTGGCCATGGGGATGTTCGGGATCGGGGAGATCCTTTCAGCCACGGAACAGAGTATGGTCCGGGAAGTGTATCGACCGCGGTTGCGGGAACTCTTGACCAACTGGGAGGAGTTCCGGGCATCCATCGGGCCCATCCTCCGGGGTTCGGGCATCGGCTTTTTCATCGGTCTTTTACCGGGTGCGGCACATATTCTTTCCAGCTTTGTCAGCTATACCGTGGAGAAGCGGGTGGCCCAAAGGCCGGAAGAATTCGGACATGGGCGTATCGAAGGGGTGGCCGGCCCGGAGACGGCCAATAATGCCGCGACCGGGGGAGCTATGGTGCCCTTCCTGTCCCTGGGCATTCCCACCACCCCCGCCATCGCAGTCATCATGGTCGCTCTGCTGATCCACGGGGTCCGCCCCGGCCCCCTTTTCATCTCGGAAAATCCAAAGTTGTTCTGGTCTTTGATCGCCAGCATGTACATCGGGAACATCATCCTGGTGGCTCTCAACCTTCCGCTGATCGGTTTGTTTGTCAGCTTGCTGCGGGTTCCCTTCCGCATCCTCTTCCCGGTCATTCTCTTCATCTGTCTGATCGGCACCTATTCGATCAGCTACAGTACTTTCGACCTGGTCATCCTCCTGGCATTCGGCTTTTTGGGCTACTTCTTCCGTAAACTCGAGTATGATCTGGCTCCTTTCGTTCTGGCGTTGATCATCGGGCCCCTGATGGAGGAGACCTTCCGACAGTCTCTCATGCGCAGCGGCGGGTCTCTTTCGATCTTCTGGCAGAGTCCCATTGCCCTTCTCTTCATCGTCATCGCCGGTATTCTGCTGGGGTTGAATATTCTGAAAAGCCTTAGATCGGGGAGGAGGAGGCCAAGAGAGGCGGGTTCCGGTCGTTCGTAAGCGGGAAGCCTTGCGGGTGTCCGGCGGAGGGGTAGCGCGGTCCCCCTCCGGGAAAAGAAAAAGGAGGAAGGGGCAAGGAAAGGAATATACCCTTTGCCCTTCTCGTGATGGTGAGAGTTTTCTCCCTGTCCCTGGTGGCGGCACAAGGCGTGAAGGTGGAATTTTCCGAGAGGCCCAATACCCTCATCAATCCCCAGGCGCCCGGGGGGGGCCAAGGGGCTTCGAAACATGCCCGATGGAAAGAGAAAACCCCGGGAATAACATCTCGGGATTTTTCAATCAGACATCAACCTACATTCCCTGAAATTCCGGAATGATCGCCGAAAGGAGAAAGATGATGATCAAGGTCATTAAACCGCCGCAGACGAAAAAGGACAAGAAGTACCAACCTCCTCTGACCGTGGGATGGGGGATCGATAAGAAAACGGTGCCGGGGGTGAAGAACACCATGGCCAAGAGCATCGTGCCGCCGGGCGGCCGAAACCAGAGGCACTTTCACATCTGGACCGATGCCCTGTGGTACATCCTGAAGGGGAGCCTGAAGATCTTCTACGGCCCGGATCACGAGCTGAAGGAAACGATCGTGAAAGCGGGAGACTTCGTGTACATCCCCCACGGGGAGATCCACGGGTTCATGAACATGTCCAAGAAGGAAACCGCCGAGCTGATCGCGGTGTACGGGGAGGTGGGGAGCAAGGAAGAGGCCCAGACCCTTTACATCGAAAAACCCTGGTAATAAAAATAGTTTCGAGTTTCGGGTTTTGAGTTGAAAGGAAGCCTCCGGGGCCTTCTTTGCAGGTTGCACATGGCGAAATCAACACGGCAGTGGCTGAAGGGAAGGTCTATTTTGTTGGCTAGGTGTCCGTATTCAGCTTGAATGCTAACAAAATAGCCCTGACCCTCCACTCGGTCAGAAAACTCCGGATCAAACCTTTCTTCCTTTCGACTTCCCCTCCCGAAATTGGAAATACATTCCAAGAAGTGAACCTTTTCACCCCTCCCCGAGGAATTCTACTGCATGTGCCCCATGGCTTCTTCCTTGGTCAAAAAGACCAGATGCAAATCATTTTCCGTGAAGTATTCAACGCCATCAGGCCCGGGTTTCACGGGGATCCTCACCCTTGATGGATCTTTTCCCCAAGTCTTGATCTTGCCGTTTACCACACACGGGGCCGGCCTGCCTTGGGGATCTTTATGTTTGACGCAGAAGATGATCTGTCCGGTCATTAGCTTTTTGGCACCTTCTAGGCTGAGCATTCTAAAACCTCCTTGAGGCCGTTTCAGGATGAAAGACTGACTGACTGAATTATCGTTCCACGGCTNNAGTGTCAAGAAGGCGTCAATTTTCAAGAATAGGAGAATTGCCGGGCCTCGAATGGACCTATTGAATATTGAGGCCGAACTCATTGGGGGGTCGGAGCAGGCTGAACATCGAACCAAAAAAGGAGGATTATTTCGGACCCTGCCTTTTTTGCTTTCCGAGGGCAATAATTTCAGTAAGGTAGACCCCCGACTCTGCGGGGGGAATCCCAGAGTTTTACATTTCCGGGATGCTTGGGTCGGGCAACAGAGGAAGGCCACCTTGAGGTGGCGCCCATTCATTGCTGAAACCGATGAAAGAAGAGCGATTTTCTAAGCGGCGGGTTCTTTAGGCTTCCTTATCCTTATCTTTCTTCTCCCGGTCTTCATAGGCCTTTATAATGGTAACTACTAGGATTCCAATCATAAGGGTGACGCCGGAAAACAGAATCCCGAACGATTCCATGCTCGGATTTTCAGCCACATAACCCATCCAATAAAAGCTGGCGCTGGTAACCCCAAGCAGGAAAAAAACCAAGCAGAGAAAAATTGTCCTTAACATATTTATTCTCCTCGGATGATTGGGTTGATTGAAATACAGGCTAAAGGTCTGCTTGATTTTAAAACATTTTTCCAGGCATTCAATTCACCTTCGCCCCCTCGTTTCCCCTATCTCCATCGGAGGTGTGCCGATCGGGAATATCGATCATTTAGGCCCCAGGCGTGCCTGATCGTCTCCTGCTTTTACTCGGCGATGGAGACAATCGTCGAGGTATCTCTGGTCGCCTGCCAGCGATTCGCCCCTTGGCCGGGTCCTCCAGGGGTGATCTCTCCGGTGATCATATTTCCCGATACCCGTCCCTTAAAGGAGAAGACCTGTTTGCTTCCCTGCACCGTCCTCTCCACTGTAAAAAGGAGGGTGCCTCCTCTCAAGGAGCAGTCCGTGAGGGAGTAGGTCTCGGGACCGACCGTCATGGAGCCCATCACGCGCTGGAATTTTTGGGTCAGGGAAAGGGAGATGCTCTGCCCCTCCGGGTCGGCCCACCGCCAGGTGCCGGTCACATTGGCGGGGACTACGAAGAAATGGAGATCGTGCCCTTCGACCCTCTTGGTGGCGTCATCCTCCCATTCACCCATGGTGTGGCTGTGGGAGACAATCCGGGTGCCCGGATCCAGGTCCCCTAAAAGCTTCGGCCGCAGTCTTAGATTGACGTCCGGGTAGAGATAGAGCATGACCACCGTGGCCTTGCGGATGTCGGTATCGAAAAGGTTCTGCTCGAAGAAACGGACCAGGTGAGTAACCCCCGCGGCTTTCGCGTTTTCCCGGCTTTCACTGATGCGCCTCGGGTCGAGGTCGACACCCATGCCTGTCGTTCCCCTCTCCTTCGCGGCCATAATGACGATCCGCCCATCCCCGCACCCCAGGTCATAAAGCAAATCCTTCGATGTCACCCCGGCCATTTCCAGCATCTCCTTGGCAATGCCCTGGCTTGTCGGCTCGTAAGGCACGTCAAGGGCGGGGTCCTTGGCAGGCGCTTCAGGCGGGCTGCACAGAACGCTTGCCCATAACATTGTACTCAAGATGAGCCGNNCCCGGAGAAGCCCAATAATCCCTTGTATATCTCTTCGTTATTCTGTCCGAGCATAGGGGCCGGCCCGGGGTATTCGGCGGGAAGCTCGGAAAAGCGGATGGGGAAGCCGGCGGCCTTCACGCCGGTTTTGACGCCCAGGGGATGGGGCAGCTCTTGAATCATTCCCCGGGACTTCAGCTGCGGGTTCTCCAGTACTTCTTTAACCTCCAGCACCGGGTCGCAGGGGATTTTTTTCTCCCGCAAGATCCTCAAGGCTTCCGCACTGGTCAGTTTCCTGCTCCATTCCGTAACCATGGCCTCCACTTCCGCCGCGTTTTTCAGCCGATCTTCAAGATTCCCGAATCGAGGATCCTTTAAACAGTCTTCCTTCCGGATCGCTCCCAGAAATACTTTCCACTGGTCGTTGGTGTACGCACAGATGGCGATATTCCCATCCTTCGTCGGAAAGGTGCTCCAGGGGACCGCCCGGGGATTCTTATTCCCCTGCCGCGTGGGGACTCCCTTGGAAACGAGAAGGTCCAGAGCCTCATCCATGATCATGGAGAAGCCGCAGTCCTGCATGGATATATCGATCCTTTCCCCGTGACCCGTCTTTTCCCGCGAGGCCAGCGCAGCCAGGACCCCGGAAAGGCCATACAGAGCCGGGATCAGGTCGCCGATCCACGGCCCGCAGCGAAGGGGAGGGCCGTCCGGATACCCCGTTACGGCCATCATGCCGCTGGTCGCCTGGATGGTAAGGTCAAAAGCCGGCAGGTCCCGGTAAGGACCGCTCTGCCCGTAACCGGCGATGGAGCAGAAAATGATTCTGGAGTTGATGGCCTTCAGGGCAGGATAATCAAAGCCGAAACTCTCCATGGTCCCCGGCGCGAAATTCTCGAGGAGCACGTCGCCCTTGGCAACCAGCATTCGAAAGATCTCCATGCCCCGCTTGCTTTTCATGTCCAGGGTGATGCTTTTCTTTCCCCGGTTGCGCTTTAAATTGATGAGGGAGATATCTTCGGGGGTCTTCTTCCCGAACCCTAATCCGGCGGGCCCGGCAAAGGGCACGCTCGCCCGAGTAGGGTCCCCGCTCCCCGGCCGTTCGATCTTAATCACCTCCGCCCCCAGGGCCGCTAGCTGCATGCTGAGAAACGGACCCGCCAGCCAGGCGGTCAAATCGATCACCCGCACACCCTGCAGATGCTTCTTCATGGTTGTTTGCAAGGACCCACCTCCTCCGGCCTCCTGTTTTGGATACTCTACTATTGTGTTCAACTCTCTTATAGCACGATTGCCCGGGGAGGAAAAAGCCTTTGTCACCGCTCTTTTCCCGGCAATCTCTTGCGAAATCCCCTGGAGTTTGATAAAAAGGTCTTTACCCGCCAGAATTCAAGTTCTTCCCCAAGGAGATATACATGGACGTCCGTATCGTTGTTTGTGGGTTAGGAAGAGTGGGGCAGGCTTTTGTGAACCTGTTGGTCCAGAAAGGGAAGGATTTACAGAAGCGGTATGATTTAAACCTGAAAGCCGTGGCGGCGGTGGATATCGGGGGCGCGGCGGTTTCACCCGCCGGGCTGCCCCTGGAAGACCTCATGGCCCACCTGAAAAAAGGGGGCAAGGTGGAAGAAATGCCCGGTTTCGGGAAAAAAGGTCTTTCCGGGAAAGAGGTTCTTTCCTCAATGCCCGGGGAGGTGCTCGTCGAGACCACCCCAACGAACATCAAGGATGGGGAGCCGGGGATGACCCACCTCCGTACTGCGCTGGGGAGCGGAAAGCACGTGGTCACCGCGGCCAAGGGCCCGCTGGTTCTCCGCTACCAGGAGCTCAAAGACCTGGCCGATAAAGGCAAGGTCCGGTTGATGATCAGCGCGGCTACGGCGGCGGCTCTGCCGACCCTGGACGTGGGCCTTTCCTGCCTGGCCGGGACCGAGGTCTTGAACGCCGAAGGGATCCTCAACGGAACCACCAATTACATCCTCACCCGCATGTATGAAGAAGGGACCCCTTACAAAGATGCCCTGGCCGAAGCCCAGAAGATGGGGGTGGCCGAGCCAGACCCGTCGCTGGACGTGGAGGGGAGGGACACGGCCAACAAAATCCTCCTCATTGCCAACGAGGTCCTCCAGGCCGCTCTCTCCTTGAAGGAAATCCCGGTGGAGGGGATTACCCGGGTCACTCCGGAGGATATTCAGAAGGCCAAGAAGGAAGGCAAAATCATCAAGCTCATCGGCAGAGCGGAGAAGAAGGACGGAAAAGTGGCGGCTTCCGTCGCCCCCATGGCGTTGCCGCTGGACCACCCCCTGGCCAGCGTCCGAGGGACCGAAAAGGCCATCTCCTACCTCACGGACACCATGGACCGGGTCACGGTCTCCGGCGGGAAATCCAACCCGGTGGGGGCCGCGGCGGCCCTTTTGAAAGATGTGATCCGCATCTACCGGAATTAGGAGGGAGCGATGAGAGACAGAATGACCTCGAGGGAGAGGATTTTAGCGGCGATCAGGAGGGAGGAGCCCGACCGCGTGCCCTTCTGCGAGCTGGGCGTCGACCGATCGTTGGCGGAGCGTCTGATGGGATGGCCGGCAACTCGAACCGCCGCGGGGGGAAGCCTGGCCGCCAATCCCTATACCTTGGATGAATCCAAGGCGCTGGCCGCTTNNGGCCGGAGCTTCATGGGAGAAGGCATGCTCAAGTCCGAGGCCGACCTGGAGAAGATCAGGCTGCCCGACCCCAAAAAGGATGAATTCTACCGCGAGGCGGAGCACTTCGCCAGGAACAAGGGAGACTATGCCCTGGTCTTCGCCACCCGGATCGGCTTCTTCCAGACGGTCCTGGGGATGGGGACGGAGAATTTTCTCGTGTCCCTGTACACCGACCGCCCGCTGGTGGAGAAGATCCTGGACATCTACTTCGACTGGATGGAGGTGGTGGCGGAGAGGATGTGCCAGCTGGGGTTTGATATCTTCTGGACCACCGACGACTTTGCCTTCAAGACGGGCCTNNGGGAATATCCTGGAGGCCCTTGACATCCTCATCGAACTGGGCGTGGCGGCAACCCATCCCAACGAGAAAGGCGCCATGGACATCCGGGCGGTCAAGCGGAAGTATGGGGACAGGATCTGCGTGATCGGGAACCTGGACCTCAATATCCTTGGCATGGGCACGCCGGAAGAGACGGACCGGGAGGTGAAGGAGTTGATCCGCGACCTGGGGCCCGGGGGCGGGTACATGATCAGCAGCGGCAACTCGCTGGCTTCCTACCTCAAGCCCGAGTGCGTCCTGGCCATGGTCGAGGCGATCCGAAAGTATGGGAAGTATCCTCTTCGCCGGGAGTAAGCTCTTACCCATCTTGGATCGGCGCTTCCAGTGCGCGGTCCTCTTCCCCGCGTTTCGGAAATATTTGATCTTCGGCCCCAAGGACAGGGTACGGGGAATTTCCTCCTTATTTTTTTCCATGGAAGAGTTTAGAACCTGTAGGACCGGTTCGCGAACCGCCCCTGCATTGACCCGGCGCAGAGAGGCGAGAGATTGACTCCC
Source organism: Syntrophaceae bacterium (assembly GCA_003154025.1). Next base: position 3,271 of record PMCE01000064.1, on the reverse strand, counting down.
AAGCGAAGAATGCGAACGGCGGTCAGGGGGGGCCTCCGGATCAACTTCCCTACGTCCCGCGGATCGACCTCTGGTATAAAGCCCACTCTTGGGCGTGAACCCTGCCGGAGAAACACCGGGGGCGAACCCGGGAAGAGATCTCCCGGGCCGAAGGATGGGGGCTGCACAAGGTCCTGGCCGATCTCATGGATAAGCGGGGCCCCGAGGATATGCTGCACCGGGACATCGGGATTTATGCCACCCGCCAGACCCCTTACCGCTACCGCTTCCCCTCCAGGTTGGATATCCGGGTTACCTACCAAGGGGACAAGACGCGAATGGAATATCATACCCCGGTGGGAACCATCAGCACTCCGCAGATTTACACGGAAGATCTCCGGAAAGCGGGATCGACCATCGCCTTCCTGGCCGGGCATCCCGCCAAGAAAAAGGAAGACTACCGGGTCCTGGCCTTCCTGGAGGCCGTTCGGAAACATCGGCCGGAGGTCGTCGGCCCGTCGGCGCTGTTGACGACCACCATGCCCGAGATGAAGCGCGTGATTGAAGGCCTGGGCAGGTCCGGTCTGCGAGAACAGGTCAAGGTCATCATCGGGGGGCGCCGGTCAATGCCAAGTATGCCCAAACGATCGGAGCTGACGGCTATGCCTCCAACGCCGCTGAGGCCGTGGAAAAGGCCCATCAATTATTGACCCCATAAATTTGCGGTCCAAAATTCATACTCCGCAATGTCAAGACCTTGGCCACCTTTCGACAGGTGGGCGTAAGATAGATTTGATATCAGGCGGTGCCGGGCCCGGAAGCAAGGGCGGGGCGCGCAAAAATCATGAGGCCCATATCAATTCCTAGTCCGGGCGGGCCCTGCACGAGCATGGTACAGGGCGGGCAAGTCGTTTTTTCCCCCGACCATCGTCCTTCCCTTGTAGGAGCGACCCGGCGGGTCGCCCGATGGGCCCGCCTCGCTCTGCGGAGGCACGGGAGGACCTATCCGGAGAACTCTTGTCCCGCCGATGCTTTTTGCGCGCCCCCCCTTGCCTCCGGGCCACAAGATCAAAATTCGCGGAAAAAGGATTCCCCAAAGTGAGCGGGGGCAAAATGTAAAGACCCCTTGCTGAAAACAGTCAACCGAGGGTAAAATAGGCGCATCTTCCGATTACCATGGAGGGAACCGTGAAAAAGAAGAAAAGCATCCAAGATTTTTATGCCATGAAAGAAAAGGGGGAGCAGATCACCTATATCACCAGCTATGATTATCCCACCGCGACCTTTGTCGAGAGGGCCGGGATCGACATGATCCTGGTGGGGGATTCCCTGGGGATGTGCGTGTACGGGTATGAAGGAACCATGCCCGTGACTATGGATCAGATGATCTGGCACACGGAGGCGGTCCGCCGCGGAGCGCCCAACACCTTCGTGATCGGGGATATGCCCTTCCTCTCCTACCAGACCACGGACGGGGCGGCGGTGGAGAACGCCGGGCGGTTCTACAAGGAAGCGCGGGTGGATTGCGTGAAATTGGAGGGCGGCGTGCGCGTGGCCAGCCGTATCAGGGCCATCGTGGATGCGGGCATGCTGGTCATGGGGCACATCGGGCTGACCCCCCAGAGCTCCTCCCAGTTGGGCGGGTTCAAGGCCCAGGGGCGAAGCCTGGACAGCGCCAAGGCCCAGGTAGAGGATGCGCTGGCGGTCCAGGAGGCAGGGGCAGGATTGATCCTTCTGGAGGCCATTCCCCCCGAGGTGTCCGGGTACATCCGGGACACATTGACGATTCCCGTGCTGAGCATCGGAGCCGGCCCCCAGTGCGACGGGCAGCTGCTTATCGTCAGCGATATGCTGGGGGTTTTTGAGGCGTTCACCCCCAAGTTCGTCAAGCGGTACGCGGAAGTGGCCAAGATCTGCACCGAAGCCCTGACGAACTACGTGGAGGATGTCCGCACGAAAAAATTCCCCGAACCCAAGCACATCTATCCCATGATTCCCGAAGAACTGGTTAAGTTCAAAGAATGGGCGGCCGCGCAAAAGAAGGGGAAAAAATAGGACCGGGGATAGCGGATGGCTCATAGCTCATGGCTGATAGCTGAATAAGGGTTGGGGATGGAATATTCGTCCCAAACCGTGAGTCTTTTGCTCCGGGACGATGCGACTGAGCGGCTTTACGACTAAACTCATAGGAGGAGGATCACGAAGATGGCTAAGAAAGGCAAGGCTTCCAAACCCGTTAAGAAAAGCAAGGCTCCCCAGAAGGCCAAAGCCCCCAAGGCTTTGAAGACTTCCAAAGCCCCGAAAAAAAAGAAGCCCGTGGCGAAACCCAAGGTCAAAGGGACCCCGTGGAAAACGGAGAAATGGTTTGTCAGTCCCTGGAACTACGACCCGGAAGTGGCCAAGCAGTTCAAGTTTCCTCCGGTTAAGGATATCAAGATCCACGATATTACCCTGCGGGACGGGGAGCAGCAGGCGGGCATCGCCTACAGCCTGGAAGACAAAGTGAGGATCGCCCGGGCTCTGGCCGAAGCCGGGGTGCACCGGATCGAGACGGGAATGCCGGCGGTCTCCAAGGTGGATGAGGCGGCCATCAAAGAAATCGTCCAGCTCAACCTGGGGCCGGAGATCTTTGCTTTCTCCCGGTGCATGGCTTCGGACGTGAAACTGGCCAAGGACTGCGGGGTCAAGGGAGTCGTGGTGGAGATCCCCTCCAGCGAGCACATCATCAAACACGCCTACGGCTGGGACCTGCGGAAATCGATCGAACTCTCGATCGAAGCGACTCTGCTGGCCAAAGAGCTGGGTTTGTACACCGTCTGGTTCCCCATCGATGCGTCACGGGCCGATATGAACTGGTTCCTGGACATCATCGAAGAGATCTCCACCAAAGGACACATGGACGCGCTGGCGGTGGTGGATACCTTCGGGGGAATTTCCCCGCATGCCATTCCTTATCTCATCAAAAAAATCCAGCAGCGGGTGAAGAAGCCCCTGGAACCCCATTTCCACGACGACTTCGGCATGGGCGTGGCAAACACCCTGATCGCCCTGGCCTGCGGCTGCACCGTGGCCCACACCACGGTGACCGGCATCGGGGAGCGGGCGGGCAACGCGGCNNNNTGAACGTGGAATCCGGGATCGTCGCCAGCTGGGTCCGGAGATGCCGGTCGGAGAACCCCCTGGAGCTCGGGCCCTTCATTCCTTCCCTCGTGGGGCAGAGCCCGGTCGAGATCGTCATGGGAAAGAGCAGCGGGATCGATTGCGTGGCCGACTGGATGGAGAGGATGAGCCT
>PMCE01000520.1 GCA_003154025.1 Syntrophaceae bacterium | reverse complement strand
CTCCTGCTGGTCCTGCTGGTCCAATGGCTCCTACTGGTCAAGTGGCTCCTGCTGGTCCTACTGGCCCAATGGCTCCTACTGGTCAAGTGGCTCCTGCTGGTCCTACTGTTCCAATGGCTCCTACTAGTCAAGTGGCTCCTGCTGGNNGGCTCCTCCTCCTGGTCTTCCTGGCCCTCGTAGTTATTGAAGAGGACTTCGACGGTGGTGGTGGTGAGTCGCACCTCGATCTGTTGTTTGACCAGTTGACAAGGGACGCTGTAGTAATGGCGATCGACCTCCACATGATAGTCGATATTGACCCGAGCCTTTTTCCATTCGGCAAACTCATAGGGCGAATCGGGGAGAGGTTTCAGGGCGGGTTGGTCCAGGGTTTCGAAGAGGGTCCTGCGGGTGGTAGAGGCCTTGAATTTCAAATGGTTTAAAAAGCTTCGAGATCCATATCATTCATTGAATCGGGCTACGTCATTTCTACTCGTAATGAGCAATCCATAAAGCAGCCCTTGGCTGAACTGTTGGTGGTGCAATATTCAACGGAGGAGGATCCCATCCTACCCTCTTTTAAGAATCACCGGGTCGCCCTCCTCTTTGATTCCTTTTTGTAAACAGCTATCTACGATCAGGCTTCATCTTTCCAGACCCCGTCATCGGATTTCTCCAGGGGATTTTTTCTCTTTCGAGAATTCTCCAATTTTTGCGAGGGTATTTTTGTCGGTTACGGTCTGAAGTCAATATGCTGACCGGATAGGCCTCCTTTGAAATCGGAAAGTGGGCAGGTCAGCGTCATGGATTACCAATGGGAATCTTCATTTTCCGGGGATGTTTTTATCAACGCATGATCCGAACCCGCTCCTCCTGTAGGATTCTTGGGAGGATTCTGTGCTACGTTACTTCCTGAAGTCGTGTTTTCAAGGTTTCCACTCAGAATTCACTACTTCAAAAGCAAATCCTCGACGCATGTAATCGCTCCTGGGACTGAAGATTTCGCTACCTCTAATCCGGAAATCCCCCGAATCCCCGCTGAAAAGGAATTCCAAATAAACCCAAGATCTTTTCCTAAAATTTTCTTGACACACAATTCCCTTTTTTGTATATTCAACCCATTCCAAAGCGAGTTCTTATCAATTTAAAAACCATCAATTTGGAGGAAAATCATATGAAAATGTTCAAACTTGCATTCAGTGTCTCGATATTTATATTTATGTTATTCGGGGTGATTCAAGCGTACGCGATTGATCAAGAAATCTGCGAATCAGGATCGAAGGTTGCTCTTTATCCAAATGGTGGACTTATGTCCTGCGTACTGAAAAGTGATTTTCGTTCAAATATGATCATCTGCAAAGAGAAGCGCCCGATTAGCTTCTACGGCGATGGTCAGCTTGAAACGTGTGATCTTGCTGAGTCGGCCAAAATAGCCGATCAAGAATGCAAAGAATTTGCTCCAATAAGCTTCTACCCGGATGGGAAATTTAAATCATGTGTTAAAAAAGACTAATTGAAAGCTTTGCTGGATGAGGTGAACTCCGAAAATAGCGTAAATCTGCTGAGCCTGTCGGAAAAGTCCCCCTGGCCAATTTTGGCAAATTTCCCACCTTTAAAAATCAACAACCCATGGGTCATAGAAAACCCCCCAAAAAGGTACCGGACACCTTTCAGGGAATAACTTCCTGATTTTTTTGGTTCTGATTTTCGATTCTTCGCTGGCGAGAGGCTGGGCAGGAAGGTTATGAAGCCGTATCCGACGGTACGGCAACGGGACTATTGGCCCCTGCTCTGGCCGAGGCCGAATTCCCGGCTGGACGCTCGCAATCGCCCCGGTAATCCACGCAGCGGGCCATCAGCAGCCCTGCCTTCGTGGATTAATGCCTTCCCCCNNTGATCCCCGCTCACGCCGCCCATCGGTGCGTTCGGGGAACGCACCCTACATTTTCTTCAAATGGCTAAACTGTTACTCAAAATTTAATTCAAAAAAAATCCAAGTTCGACGTCCCTTAGCCATGAATTATGGGAAAAACACCCCGACGAATCAACTGCTGATTCGCTTCCTGGGGCCGGATGAGAAGAATTCTTTCTCTGAATTGAAATTTCTTGCCTTTTCCGTTATTATTCTTTGGGCTTCTTTGGTTTTGCCTGGCGACATTTTGGAAACCGGAGAATCATTCCTGCAAGGAGTCGAGCCTATGACGGATTTAATCAAACGGGCCGCAGACCATCTGATCAAGAGCAAGTACGCCATCGCCCTCACGGGTGCCGGGATCTCCACCGAATCGGGAATCCCCGATTTTCGCGGGCCTTCGGGAGTCTGGACCAAGGATCCCGAAGCAGAAAAAAGGGCCTACCGGGTCTACGCCCAGTTCCAGAAGGAACCCAAACGGTACTGGATGGACCGGTTGACTATTCCCTCGCTCCTGGGGGACCTGGATCAATACGCGCCCAATCCCGGACATCAGGCGCTGGCGAAACTGGAGAAAATGGGAATTCTCAAATGGGTTGTCACCCAGAATATCGACGGCCTGCACCAGAAAGCGGGGAGCCGGAGGGTCCTGGATTACCACGGCAACGCCTTTAAACTCCGCTGCGTGGCCTGCGGCAACCGGTACGAATCCGGAGCCTTCGACCTGAAAAAACTGATGGCGGAGGATCGGCTCCCCCCGCTTTGCTCGGGTTGCGGAGGGGTTTTGAAGTCCGACGTGGTGCATTTCCACGAGCCGATCCCCTTCGACGTGGCCGAGCAGAGCCTGGAGGAGGCGAGCCGGTGCGACCTGGCGCTGATCTGCGGAACTTCGGCCGTGGTGTACCCCTTTGCCCGCCTGCCTCAGGTGGCCAAAGAGAGGTCTCCGGGAAACGCGTCCATTATCATCGAGGTCAACGCCGAACCAACGCCCCTGACGGAAAGGGGGATTTCAGATTATCTCCTCCANNGGGAAAACGGGACTGGTTTTGCCGCAGATTGTCGAGGAAGTAAAAAGATTAGCCTCCTGAAGAGGTTTGAAATTCCTTCGTTGCCATTCCGGCCTCGCTTCGGGCCTTGCCCGTCCTGCCGCTAGGAATACTGCCCCCCAAGACCCCCCCCGTAAGAATGTCTGTGCCCATCGAACGACATGACTCCTGGTTATAGTTTTCCAGAAGAGCCGGGAGCCTGGAAAAGGGGTCCCGATCGGACCGGATATGAAAAAAGTGATGCCCTATGAAATCCTTCGTCCCGGTACCCGGGCCCAAGAAAACCAAAACCGTTGAATCTCGCTGGACCATGGAGAGGGGCCAAGGCGGATTCACTCTCTTGATTACTTGACGATGTACATATCTGACCGGTGATTTACGAATTTGGGCATTCCTCCGCCCTCCTTCCTCCAAAAACCCATTGAAATCTTGATCCTGGTCGCCCGCCCCTTTGGCCCCTCTTTTGCTCTTCAGGAAGCGCCGAATGCGAGCCGGGCAAGGGAAACAGAAATAAAAGCTTCTCCTCAACGCCCGGCTCCACAGACCGGGAGGTTTCTATGAAGCCGAAGGTGTTGAAACTCCCCATAGGGGGCCTCCAAAGGGGCGGGGGGTTCTTTGGAGGCTTTTCGTTTATACCCCCAAGAAACGCCGCAGGAGTAATTGAAGAATAAAAAAATCATGAATAGGGGAGAGGGAGCGATGAGGATGAAATCCGCAAAAAACCTTAAGTGGCTCATTCTGTTGACGGCATTGTTTTTCATCGTACCCGGAACGGCGCTGGGGGGGCAAACCGTTTCGGTTACAGATCTGGGAACCCTGGGCGGCAATAACAGCCATGCCCTGGGGATAAATAGTTTAGGTCATATCGTAGGCAGCAGCCCGGATCCTTCGGGGATGCCCCACGCCTTCTTCTGGTCTCCGGAAGGGGGCATAAAAAACCTCGGAACACTGGGGGGTGATTACAGCGAAGCTCTTTCCGTAAACACGAGTGGGCAGGTGGTGGGCGGCAGTTCCACCAAGGACGGGAGCTCGCGCGCGTTTCTATGGTCCGCGCAAGGCGGAATGGTGGACATCGGAACGTTGGGCGGCGGTTCCAGCCATGCCCTGCTGATCAACGACCTCGGCCAGGTGGCGGGGACCAGCGCCGACGCCTCCGGTTCCGACCGCCTTTTCTTCTGGACGACGGAAAAAGGGATGGTGGACATCGGCAGCTTCGGCGGAGATTCCGGCGAAATCGCGGGCATGAACAACCAGGGCCAGATCACCGGGTCGAGCCTCAATAAGTCCTGGGCAAGCCGGGCCTTTCTCTGGACCCCGAACGGTCTAATGGAAGACCTGGGGTCCCTGGGGGGGGAATTCAGCTATGCACTGGCAGTCAATGACCATGGCCAGGTGGCGGGCGGCAGCGGCACTGTTTCCGGGGAAACGCACGCCTTCTTCTGGACCCCCGAAGCGCAAAAAATGATGGACCTGGGAACCCTGGGGGGAGACTTCAGCGAAGCCGCCGCCTTAAACAACCTGGGACAGGTCGTCGGCAGGAGCAACACCCAATCCTATACCTATCGGGCTTTCTTCTGGACCCTTCAAGGCGGCATGGTGGACCTGGGAACTCTGGGCGGAACCTACAGCGAAGCCTTGGCCATCAATGACCGGGGCCAGGTGGTAGGCCGGAGCACTACTGCCTCGGGCGATTGGAACGCTTTCCTCTGGACCGCCAAGGGCGGAATGGTGGACCTGGGAACCCTGGGCGGCAATTACGGCCTGGCCCATGCCATCAACAACCAAGGGCAGATCATCGGGGACAGCCGGAATGCCGCCAATGCAACCCATGCCACCCTCTGGTTGGCTCCCTCCCTGACCCCGGAAGATCAAGTGAAGGAGTTGATCGACGACATAGCGGGCTTGATTCGGACGCGGGCTTTGAAAAAAGAATTCGGGAAGGTACTGATCTTTGAGCTTGAGATCGCCTTGAAAAAGATCCAGCGCGAGAAGATGAAGAGAGCCTGTCATATCCTGGATGCCTTCACCAATCAGGTCAAGATGCTGGTAAGAGCTCATAGGCTTTCTTCCCAGAATGGGCTGGCATTGATCGACCAGGCCGATGACGTGAGTGCATGTCATCCGGGAACCTAATCGGCTGATTAACCGCAGAATGATTCCCCCCCCGCCCTCTTACCCGTTCAGAGGGTTCGGGGGGAATTCTCATCTTCACCCCGGAGATCAGAAGGAGTCGCAGTTTCCAGGGGACAACCAGTGCTCAGATTTTCTTGACAAGATAGTCTCCCTCCCCCATAATCAAGCCACCCGGGTTGCAGGCGGCCCAGGATGAACCGGAATCTCCTCCATTCCATCGGGGGATCCGGTCAGACGGTGGAAAGTCCGCTTCTCTTTCCCCAATCTCATGCCCGGGAAAACTCAAGGGAGGCACGGAGCGTCATGGAAGACCTGGATCCCATCTACCAGGAGCTGGCGGCCAGGCTGGGGCAGGCGAAATCGAAATACATGCCCCGAATACTAGCCAAGCTGGCCAACCTCGAACAGGCGAAGATTCTTCGGGAGCTGCCGGCCCCCTCCGAAGAGATCGCCCGGAAACTGAACCTCCCGAAATCCGCCGTCGACGGGCACCTCCAGGAGTTCTTGGAGAAGGGCGTGGTCTTTCCCACGAAGAAGGGCCCTCAGATGGCCCGAACCATGGAGCAGCTTCACGATGCCGCTTTGGGAAACCCCAAGTACGATGAACAGCTGGGTGAGGAGTATTTCGACCTCTTCGCCGAATTCATGGACCATGAAGTCCTCGACGAAATGACCAAAATTTACGTGACTCCGGAAGGCCCCCGGTTTCGCATCATCCCCCGATGGAAATCCATCCGGAATGCGCCCGGGATCCTGCCCAGCGAAGATATGCGCGCGATCATCCGGAAACAGGACCTCCTGGCCCTGCTTCCATGCCCCTGCAAAAGGGAACACCGGAAGAGGTCCTGCGGAGTCCCCGTCCAGGTATGCATCAACGTGGGCCGCACCGCCCAATACAACATCAACCGCGGCGCGGGAAAGAAGATTTCCGCCGAAGAGGCGCTGCGAGTTCTCGAAGAGACCGACAAATACCCGATGGTCCACATCTCCCTGAACCAGACCGAGGTCAATCAGCTGATTTGCAACTGCCACCGCTGCTGCTGCTCCCCCATGGTTCATATGTTCAGCCAGAAGAAGCATGCTTTCACCGCGGGGATCGCCAAGAGCCGGTTCGAAGCGGCGGTGGATCCTCAGGAGTGCAAAGCCTGCAAGGTCTGCCTGACCAAATGCCAGTTCGGCGCCGTGCGGATGAAAACCGACCCGGGAACGGGAAGAGAATATTCCTCCGTCGACCCGGAGAAATGCATGGGGTGCGGAAGTTGCGTGGTCTCCTGCCGAAACGAGGCCCGGTCCATGAAGGTCGTCCGCCCGCCGGAGCATATTCCGCAACAGATCGCNNCTCGGAAGGGTCCCAGCCGGAAGATCGCCGTTTGCGGGAAAGGGGGCACCGGCAAGACCACTGCCGTGGCGCTCATGGCCGGGGCCTTTCGGGAATTGGGATACTCCGTCCTGGTCATCGACCTGGACGAGTCGAACCCGGGCCTGCGCAGGATGTTGGGGTTTGGCCGGGAGCCCAAGCCTCTCATGGCGGTCATGGGAAGACTCCCCCGGGAAGAAAAAATAAAGGAGGGATGGTTCACCCGGGAGGAACTGGGGATCCGGGATATTCCCCCCGAATACCTGGACGGAGAAGACCGGGTGAAATTCCTGATGGCCGGCAAAATCGCCGATCCTTTCCAGGGGTGTGCCTGCTCCATGGCCGATCTGGCCCGGGGTTTCGTCCAAAAGCTGGTTTTGGAGGAAAAGGAGATTCTCCTCATCGATACGGAAGCGGGCGTCGAGAGCTTTGGTCGGGGGGTGGAAAGGGTTGCCGACACCGTGGTGATCATGGCCGAACCTTCGGCCGAATCCCTGGCCCTGGCCGAAAAGATCAGCTACCTGGCCGACGGCATCGGGGTAAAGAAGGTAAGGGGGATCCCCAATAAAATTCCCAGTGAAAAAATCGGGCAAAGAATCACCGCGGAGATGGCGAAGAGAAATATAAAAGTTTTAGGGGTTCTTTTCGTCGATGACCGGATCAGCGAAGCCAGCCTGGAAGGCCTCGCCCCATCCCCCCGGTCCAATGCCCGGATGGCAATGAAGGGAATTGTCCAAAGCCTCCTGGATGAATCCGAGTAGAGAATAGGTAAAGGATCGGTATGGAAGCCAACTTATCAACGAATGTGACGGATCACCTGGCAAGGTTCTTCGTGGAAACCTCCTACGAGGCCCTTCCCCCCGAAGTCATCCACGAGGCCAAGCGCTGCATCGTCGACGGAATCGGAGTCGCCCTCGGCGGGGCCGATCATCCCTCGGCCGAAATCCTTTTGAACTATTGCCGTACCTTGGGCGGAAACCCGCAGGCCCAAGCCTGGGGACACCAGGACCGTTTGCCCGTGGAACTTGCCGCCCTGATCAACGGCCACCAGGGGCATGTGCTCGACTTTGACGACACCTTCCTGCCGCCGGAGACGGCCCTTCACGGAACCGTTCCCCTCCTTTCGCCCTTACTGGCCCTCGCTGAACAGCGCCATTCATCCGGCAAAGCTGTCCTGCGGGCTTTTTCCTTGGGCTTCGAGGCTGAGGCCCGCCTCGCCCTGGCCCTCGGGCGCAGCCACTTGCTCGACGGCTGGCATGTGACCGCCACCACCGGGCCGGTCGGAAGCGCCGCCGGAGCCGGCCTCCTGATCGGCCTCCCGCCGATCCAGATGCGACATGCCATCGGCATCGCTCTCACCCACAGCGGCGGGGTGACGGCCATGTTCGGCTCCATGTCCAAAGCTTACCAGTGCGGGAAGGCTGCGGAGACGGGGGTCCGGGCGGCCCTGCTGGCGGAGATGGGCTTTGACGGGCCCCCGGAACCTTTGACCCATCCCCAGGGTTACTTGAATGTCGCCTCCAACGACCGAGCTGTCGAAAGACTGACCGACCGGCTGGGGGAAAGGTACCTGATCCTGGAGAACGGCTTCAAGCCCTATGCCAGCGGAGTCGTCACCCATCCGGTAATCGACGCTTTGGTCGCCCTCCGGGAAGAAGGGTTGAAACCGGATCAGGTCGGGCGCATCGACGTAAGGGTCAATCCTTTTGTGCTCCAAGTGACCGGACAAGCCGAGCCCCAAACCGGCCTGCAGGGAAAGTTCAGCGCCTATCACTGCGCCGCCGTGGCTCTTCTGGACGGCACGGCGCGCAAAGCCCAGTTCACCGATGCCCGGGTCAACGACCCGGCGGCCGTAGCCCTCCGCCGCAAAGTCACCTTAATCCCCGATGAATCCATCAGGAGAGACGAATGTTGGGTTGTAGTAAGGCTGACGGATGGCACGAACCGGGAAAAACATGTCCCCCGGGGCTCCGGCACCGCCGAAAACCCGCTGTCCGATGAGGCCCTGGCTGAAAAGTTCCTGGACCTCGCCACGCCGGTCATCGGCCCCCGCTCCCGCCAGGTCCTGGACCTCGTGTGGAGTCTCGACCGCCTCGCCGAGGCTGGCCGGGTTCCGCTTTTACTAAAGGCCTGACCCTTTTTGGTAGACCGCCTGGGCCAGGATGTTCCTGGCGGACATGTGGGCCTTCCAGATCTCATACCCTTTTTGGTCCTTGGTCAGGTCCTCTTCCTGGAGCGCCTGCATCGTCACTTCAATCTCCGCTCGAATGGGGTTGAGCCGGGGATCAAACATTTTTTCCTTTATTTGCAGTTCGGTGATCCGGACGGGCAAAATTCTTCTATCCCCCCAAGCCCACAGGGTCAGGGATTCCCGGTTCTCACCGGCGTTTCCGATTCCCAGAAAGCCGATTTCCCTTCCATCGGGGTTCCCCGGGTGGAGTAACAGCTCCAGGGCGGATAATTCAGCATAGATTCCACTTTCCACGATGCGCTTGTTTTGGTCGGGAGTCTCCAAATAATCGGCGGCGTCGTATACCAAGGTAAAGGTAATCGTCTCCCGCGGGGATCGTCGTTGTTCTTCAGGGGTTTCCGGGGCGGCAACTTTCCGGGAAATGGTCTCCGGGTTATACTGGAAAGGAATCACCCGCCCATGGGGGGATTGTCCATCGATTTGAATAAAGGCCCCTTTCTGGACTTCCGGGGATCGGGGGTATTTCATCGGGCGAAACTCCTTTACCCCTGGGCTCTCGAGCCATGAGGGGATGAGCGGAAGCGGAAATCCGCAGGTGGATGATTCAGGCCGGCTCGGTAAAGGACGGTTCTGTCGGCTCGGGGATGGAGTAGTCCCTCTCCCATCCTTCATTCTGCAATACGATGGTCTGTATGGCCACTGCGGAGTGATTGGCGTCTAACCCCGGCAGGGCCTCGTATTCGGAAACCCAGCAACGGTAAATCCTGTAGGCCATGGCCAGCTGGCCGGCTTCGTTGTAGAGCTCGATGATGATATCCTTGCGGAAATCTCTCAGGGAGACCTCCATCCCCAGCCCGGCCCCGAAATTCCAAACTTTATTGGCCCATCTCTCAAACTCCAAATCGTGGGTGACCCCGCGTTCCAGGGTGATCGGGTCGAATTCCGTCCGGCCCGGAGATTTGCGGCCGGTGCTGGGGTCTCCCCCTTCCCGATGCACGATCACTTCGGTTTTCCGCCTCAGACCGCTGACCTTGCTGATCCCGGCCACGTAGCGGCCATCCCATTTAATCCGAAACTTGAAGTTCTTGTAGGGATCGAACCGCTGGGGGTTCACCGTAAATTGGGCCATCTTTCACCTCCTCTGGGTTATTCTCCTGTTTGCCGCGATCCGCAAGAGTCGCTCGGAATATACTCTTAAATTTTACTTCGGATCCGAAAGTTAATCAAACCCCGGGAGAGAGACCTGCCCACTTTCACTTTGGAGATATCCCTTGCCTGAGAAAGCCTCCAAGACCTTGACTTTCATCCGATGTAACGAAAGTGAAGGTGGAAAAGCGGTGGAAGAGAAGGAACCCGGTAAGGGAAAAGGGGGAGATCCCGGGCGGGAGATCACGCCTGTCCTTTGTGAGGGAGGGGAAAAGGCCTTCTTGAGGATTCCCCAACCCTCTCTTTCCTTTGGACCCCCCAAAGGCCACGAGAATAGCCGTAAGACGGGAAAATATTCTGGCGAAAAAGGCGGAGACTATTGGACCTTCACCTTCAGGTTTTTCTCGCCGTAATATTTCGCCGCCCCGGGGTGGAAGGGAACGGGCGAACCCTTGACGGCGCTTTCCAGGGTCAGGCTTTCGGCCTCTTTGTGGATCTTCGCCAAATCCGGCTTATATTCGAACAGCGCCTTGGTAATGGCGTAAACCAATTTTTCATCCATCTTCTCGTGGCAGGCCAAAAAGTTTGCATTGGCGACCACCTTGGACGGGTAATCGATGCCGGGATAGGTACCCTTGGGGATTTCAAACACATAATAGACCGGGCCGTATTTATTCACCATCTTGGGAACCGCCTCCCCATGGTCCAGCAGCCTTATCTTCAGCCCGGGGCTTGCCGCCAGGTCCATGACCGCAGACATGGGAATCCCTCCATCCACGAAAATGGCATCGATCTTTCGATCCTTGATGGCCCCGGCGGATTCGACAAAACTCAGTTTTTCCCGCCTCACATCCTTGTCCGGATGGATTCCATAAGCCTCCAGGATCCTCATGGATTTCACCTCGGTCCCGCTGTTGGGGGCCCCGGTGGAAATTCTTTTCCCCTTGAGGTCGGAAATCTGGCTGATCCCTCTACCCTCCAGCACGATCAGAGAGGTCACATTGGGGTAGAGCACCGCCACCGCCCGGAGAGGAACTTTTTTGGGATAATTTTTGAGCTGCCCCTGGAAGGCGTCCCAGGCCACATCCGCCCCCATGAAGCCCATTTCCGCCTTCCCCGCATCGATCAATTTGCAGTTATCCACCGCGGCGGCGGTCACTTCGGCGGTCGCCTGCACGCCGGGAACATATTTGGAGATGATATTGGCGATCCCTCCTCCATACGGATAATAAACCCCGCCCGTCCCCCCGGTGGCGACGGAAATCATTCTTTTGCCCTGCTGGGCTTGGGAAATCCCCGCCGAGAGGAGCAGGATCGAGACGGCCAGGACGGCGGTTATCGAAAATCTTATATTCTCTCTCCGGACAATCCTTTGCCAGCACAAACATTTTGGGTTCATCTTTCCCTCCTGGAAATGCAGCCTTCAGACCTGCCTTCATCCCTCGGTTGCGGCCCGGATTTCTCCGGAGAAATGATCCCCGGATTGATCTTGGGAGCGTCCCTATCCGGCTCACCCGGAGACCCTCGTATTTTTATCGTCTTTTCCCTCCGGAGTCAAACGAAATCACGGAACGGGAAAGAGAAAAGGGCGGGGCTCGGACACCCATTCCAATCTTCTCAATCATATGGGAGACGAAAATCTCCACGGGCCTCTTGATCTCCGCGCCGGGTGCCGGGCCGGGCCTCAGGCCCCCGGAGACATGAATCAGGCGGGGTTCCCGGTATCCAGAAGCATGCGGGCCCGCCACCAAAATTCTTGATATCTTCACGAAATTTGTTATTATCCCGGGTATGAACCTCGAAATGGCTGATTGAAAAAAGGATGCAGGTTTATCGAAATTTGCCGAACAGATATAGCAAGGGGCGATTCGTCCGTTTATTTTCATTCCTCATATCATGGTGAAATGTCCCCCACGCCCTGATGGGCTTCACGGATCTTTGCGCGGGGAAAGACGCCTCTTTTAAGGACGAGAAGGTGAGATTCCTGCTGGGGAGTGAGCGATTGGCATGACCACGAACAGTCAGAAATCCAAAGCCCAGTTGATAGAGGAATTGAGCGCGCTGAAGAATAAAGTCGCTCAACTGGAGAAAGCACCCGCTGTCCGTCAATCAAGCGGGGAGGCGGAGGAAGCGCTCCGGGAAAGCGAAGAATTATATCGTTCCATATTCGAGAACATGCTGAATGGAGTTGCTTACTGCAAGATGCTCTTTCACCAAAATCAGCCGCAGGACTTCATATACCTGAACGTGAACCATTCCTTCGAGGCCTTAACGGGGTTGAAAAATGTCGTCGGGAAAAAGGTATCCGAAGTCATTCCGGGCATACGGGAGTCCGATCCCGAGTTGTTTGCGGTTTATGGCCGAGTGGCTTCGTCGGGACGACCCGAGAGGTTTGAAATCTATTTGGAGGCGCTCGGGGAGTGGTTCTGGATTTCGGTTTACAGCCCGAAGAAAGAATACTTTGTGGCCGTCTTTGACGCCATCACCGAGCGCAAGCGGGCGGAGGAGGCTTTGAAAAGGAGCGAGGAAGAAGCCCATCACCTGGCCCGGCAGAATACCATCATGGCCGAAATCGGCCGGATTGCCGGTTCAACCTTGAACCTGGAGGAGGTGTACGACCGGTTTGCCCAAGAAGTCCGGAAGCTGTTGAATTTTGACAACATAACCGTGCTATTAATGGACCCGGATAAAAATTCCTCGACCGTTACCCACGTCATCGGGACGACCGTGGCCGGCCGCGAAGTGGGCACGGTCATTCCCCTGGCGGGCACGGCGCTGGAAAAAATCCACGGGACACGCTCCAGCCTGCTCCTGCAAGCGGAGGATATGGAAGAAACGGTGAGGAGGATCCCGGGGCTCCGGCCCGCCTGGGAAGCGGGCCGGAGGGCCATGATGATCGTCCCCCTCATCTCCAAAAACCAGGTCATCGGAACCCTGAATATCGCCTCCCGCAGGCCGGATGCCTTCACCCGGGCGGACCTGGCCACGGCCGAGAGGGTGGCCACGCAGATCGCCGGAGCCGTCGCCAACGCCCAGCTCTTCCGCGAACGGGAGCGGGCGCAGGAGGAGCTGCGGGCCGGCGAGGAGCGGTACCGGCATATCTACAACAACGCCCAGATCGGGTTATACCGGGCGAGAATCGGTGACGGGATGGTCCTGGAGGCGAATACCCGGTTGGCCCAGATCTGTGGTTATGAGAACCGCGAGGAATTCATCGGAAATTTTCGAACCGCCGACCATTATCTGGACCCCGGAACTCGGGAACGGTTGCTCGCGGAACTGGAGAAGAAAGGAGAAGTTCAGAGTTTCGAAGCCAGGTTGTCGCGCAGAGACGACACCTTCTTTTGGGCCCGTTTAACCGCACGCCTTTTCCCGGAAAGGGGGTACATCGAAGGGGTTCTTGCGGATATTACGGACGAAAAGCTCGCCCAGGAAAGGCTGCGGGAGAGCGAGGAACGCTACCGCCGGCTGGTGGAGAACGCTCCTTTGGGGATTCTCTCCATGGACCCAAGCGGGAATATCATCGATATCAATTCTCGACTCCGTTCCATTCTCGGCTCTCCCTCGGCAGAGGCCACCCGGGCCATCAACTTATTCACTTTCCCTCCGGTGGCGGAAGCGGGGATTGCGGACCATTTCCACCGCTGTTTGGAGACCGGAAAGGGGGGGGTCTTCGAGAGCCCCTATCGCACGAAATTGGGAAAGGAGATTTACCTGCAGTACTACCTGACCCCGATCCTGGACCCGGGGGGCAAGGTTACCGGGGTGCAGGCCATTCTGGAGGATGTCTCCGGGCAAAGGAAGCTGGAAGGCCAGCTTCTGCAGGCGCAGAAGATGGAGGCCATCGGGACCTTGGCCGGGGGCATCGCCCATGATTTCAACAATATCCTGGCGGCCATTCTGGGATATGCGGAACTGGCGTCTTTGAGGGTCCCGGAAGATTCCGAGGTCATGGAGAACCTGCAGCAGTGCCTCCAGGCAGTCCATCGGGCTAAGGACTTGGTCCGGCAAATCCTGACGTTCAGCCGACAGGGGAAACAGGAGCGCAAGCCGATGGATATCCGCCCGATCGTCAAAGAGGGGTTGAAATTCTTGCGCGCTTCCCTGCCGGTCACCATTGAAATCCGGGAGAACATCGAAGGGAATTTGGGGGTGATCGAAGCAGACCCCACCCAGATCCACCAGATGCTCATGAACCTTTGCACGAACGCCGCCCACGCCATGCGCGAAAAGGGAGGGATCCTGGAGGTATCCCTGACCAGATTTAGCCTGACTTCAGAATATTCTTCCGCCTATCCGGAGTTAGAAGCCGGTCCTTATTTGAAATTACGGGTAAGCGACACGGGACACGGCATGCCCCCTGAAGTCCAGCGGAGGATTTTTGACCCCTACTTTACAACCAAGCAGGTCGGTGAAGGGACGGGTTTGGGCCTGGCCGTGGTTCATGGGATCGTAAAAAGCTACCGGGGGGGCATAACGGTTTCCAGCGAGCCGGGGAAGGGAACGACTTTCGAAATTTATCTCCCCGGAGTCTATCCCGTCAAGCCACCCGCGCAGGTTGCCCGAATGGAACCCCTGCCCCTGGGCGGGCACGAGCGGATCCTGTTTGTGGACGACGAGAAGGCCATCGTGGAAATCGCCCAGGGCCTGATCGAGCGCCTGGGATACGAGGTGGAGGTGAGGACGAGCAGTATTGAGGCGAGGGCAATGTTTCGGGCGAATCCGGATCGGTTTGACCTGGTGATCACCGATATGACCATGCCGAATATGACCGGGGATAAATTGGCTCAGGAGATCCTCAGCCTCCGTCCGGGATTGCCGATTATCCTCTGCACGGGGTTCAGCGAGTACATCACCGAAGAAAGGGCCCAAGCGCTCGGGATTCAAGAGTTCGTCATGAAACCGCTGGTGATGAAGGATTTGGCCAAGGTGATCCGCAGGGCACTGGATCGGAAGAAGAAAAAGAAGGGATCATCCTGAATGCTTTTTGCCTTTTCGCCGGATTCGGAAGGGAGCAGATTCACTCCTCATCGATGGTCGGCAGAGCGTCTCCATTCCGGGCGGAGGCCTGCGCGGCATGCCGGGCAGCAGGATTCCGGTTCCTACGGCCGTTCGCGGCCTTTTCAGGGGCGTCTTCTCAACTTCTTTGGGATACGGCAACGGGCCGAGCTTCCATAGCCTCTCCGGTTTCCTTCCCGTCGGAAAGGTCCAGCGCCGACTCCGCCCCCGTCAGGGAAATAACCGAGATTCGCCTGTCCACCCGGATGGACAAAACATCGGGGGGATGGCGGTTTTCATCTATGAGCCGGTTGATGACCTTCAGCTCAAATTCGTCAAAATACAGGCGGCACCGATTCACGACCCGCGCCCAACGGGAATCTTTAAGCCCCCCATAGGCTGAAAGGAAGGTCTCCCCCTCTTCGATCTCCCCGGCCTCCTCTTCGAACCGTTCTGGGGAAATTCCGGCGATCTCATCCCGGAACACCTGAATGAATCTTTCCATTCTTTCTTTCAGCAAAGGAGAGACCCCCGGGTCCCCGGCAATCTGCTTCCGGAAATCCTCTTCTTGAACCCTCAAGGAGACATTGGAGATCCTCAATTTTCCCGGAAGGATTTCGTAAGCGGCCGGCTCGTCCAAGGCCGGTTTTTTCCGCTGGATCAGGAATTTTCCTCCGGCGTTGCCGGCCAGGAAATAGCTTACCCGCAAGGGTTCCCAGCAGGGTTTTGCGCTGACCCAGGTTTCTTCTTCAACCGAAAGCTCTTCCAGGGGGTGACCGGAATGGGTGCGAAGAAATTCTTTGGCCCCGGCGAGATCCGAGTTTGACCATTCCACCCCGGGAAGGCCTTGGGCCCGGGTCAACTCGTACCCGTCGTAATTGGGAATCACCCGGTTACAGGCTGAACAGCGGATCAATTTTTTAATCATGACCCCTTCCTCACAATACGCCAAGCTTTTTGCCGTTACCCATACAGGAAGCCGGAACGAATAGGATTCTCCGCCTGACGTTCTTAATGAATTATCGGAATCTTTTCAGGAAATCTTTATTTTTTGATCCCGCGGCGAAGGGGTAAAAAGGAGCCGGGATAGGCCTTATACCCTCCCTCCCTTTCTCAAGATGTTTCCGCTTCAGCTAGATCCGCACACGCCCTTCGAGAAACTCCTTTATTGACACACAAGGCATTTCTTCTTATACTTTTTCAAAAAAACGGATAATATTCGGGGATTTGTTTGAGAAGAGAGGATGGAAGCAGGATGAATTTTCGGGTGGGATGAATCAACCTTTGTAGAGATATAACAGCAAAAATAGACACAACATGAAGTGGAAAATCGCGGATCGGCATACATGCCTTAATCTCATCGGCGCCATCATATTGCTGGTTGGTTTGGGTAGCGCCATCTTGATTTATCGGACAGCTGAGAATGGTTCGAACGGCGTTTTGGGTTACACAGAAGGGGATGGATCTGTTTATCCGATTAGGCCTGAAGATTCCAAGAAGTATTTACGGGATTTGGAACTATACGGCGGAAAGGCAAATGTGCTTGCGGATGAATTCAGGCGCTGGTTTATCGGGTTATGGCATGGAGAATCACTCGCATTCACAGTAGCCTGCATTACCATTTTTATATCCTTGGGGTTTTTTTATGCTGGCCGACACTTGCCATCCAATTCAAAATCTGATATCCCCAGTGAAAACCATCGGGACAGAACCGACTAAAAACATAATGGCATAGCCGTCCCCAGCTGGACTCATTCCGAGGTCTATTGGCACGGAAGCATGACCCGCCACCTTGCCTTTCGTCGCCCTTTCCGGCGAACCGTTGAGATGAATTCGAAGATAACTTGTTATAATTGCATGCTCGCAAGCCACCCAATATGAAAAGAGTAATCTCCTCCTTCCCCAATTTTAAGCCAGGGCATAGGGGAATTCATGAATCCACATTCAATACCATGACCCCGCCGCATCTTCTGGAAGCGCGATTTAACAAGTCTTTTCAAAAAGTGCGGCTTTCAACCCATAATCGATACAATCGTGTTTTTGGCTATCCTTTGGGTGCAGCAACCCGGTTTTTATGCAGAGGCATCTAAATATTGTAGAGACAAGGAAGGGAGAAATGGAATGGACAAATCGGCGGCAAAGAAGGAGTACAAGCAGGCTAAGCGGCCGATGGGAGTATATAGAATCAGGAATACCCGAAACAATAAATCATATGTCGGTTTCGACAGGGATTTGTCCGCCAGAATCAACAGACACAAAGCTGAACTGAAATTCGGAAGTCATCGAAACAGAGAATTGCAGGAAGAGTGGAATTCGTTTGGAGAATCATCTTTTCAGTTTGAAGTGCTCGACGAGCTGGATCACAAAGAAAGCTCGCAAGCAAGCCCGATTGAAGAACTGCGGGTTCTTGCCGAGATGTGGATTCGTAAGCTGGAGAAAGGAGGAGATTCAGTTGTGAGTCTCCAACCGGCCGCGGCACCCAAGACCAGTTCTACTTAGCCCTGCGACACGTAGTCAAGTCAAATAAATTTCCTGATGGCCTCCCGGTTCCATCTAAACATTGATGAATGCGTAAAAAGTCGAAAACCAGGCTTTTCCGTCATTCCGGCGAAAGCCG
>PMCE01000557.1 GCA_003154025.1 Syntrophaceae bacterium | reverse complement strand
GAATCCATCGTCCATGATCCCCACATCACCCGTGTAGAGCCATCCGTCCCTGATTGTTTCCGCAGTCAACTCGGGCTCCTTGAAGTAACCTTGAAATACATTCGGACCACGGACAAGGATTTCTCCATCTTCGGCGATCTTGACCTCTACATCGGGGAGGGGTTCACCCACATACCCCCAACGGGGACGGTCCAGTCGCTGCATGGAAATAGACCCCGTGGATTCGGTTTGGCCGTAACCCTCTCTCAGGGGAACGCCCAGGGCATTGTAATACTCGAATAGTTCCGGCGCCGCTGGGGCAGCGCCGCAGATGGCCAAACGCATCCGTTCGAACCCCATCTGCCTCTTCACGTGGTAAAAGACGGCGAAATACAAGGGCCAATAGACGACTCCCCATAAGAGGCGCTCCCTGCTTTTCCTTTCCGTCCTTACATACTTGCGTCCCACCCAAACGCTGAGACGGTAGACAGATCTTTTTACGGGAGGGGCGTCAGACATACGGATTTCAACCGAGGAGGCGAACTTTTCCCACAGCCTGGGCACACTGCCAAAGATGGTGGGGGAAACCTCCCTGAGATTCTGGGGCAGCGTATCAGGGCCCTCCACAAAATTGACCGTGAACCCGGACCAGATGGACTGAAAAAGAGAGGAGATGTTTTCCATGATATGGGACAGGGGGAGATAGGATACCACCTCATCGCTTTCATAAACCGGATTAACCTTATCAAAGGATTCGGTGATTCTCATAATATTGTAGTGAGAAATCATGGCCCCTTTGGGACGGCCGGTAGTACCGGAGGTGTAGATAAGCATGGCCGTGTCATCCTGCTGGACAAGAGCTAGCCGTCCTTCCACACAGCGAGGGTTATTCTTCAGGTACTCCTTTGACTCTTCAAGAAAGTCTGCATAAAAAGCAATCTTTTCCTGGGAAAACCCCCACAACCCCTTGTTGTCCCAGACTATGATCTTCTTTAGGTTTATTTCCGACAGAATCTGTAGAATCTTGTCTACCTGTTCCTCATTTTCGATAAAAATGACCTTAGACTCGGAATGATTTACAATATAAGCCACTTCTTCCGGCGCCGAGGTAGTATAGATACCGCTGGTAACGCCTCCAATGGTCATCACCGCTAATTCGCAGATCAGCCATTCAGGACGGTTCTCTCCCAGGATGGCGACACGATCACCATGGCCAACGCCAAGTGATATCAAGCCTGCCGCTACCTCTCGGACCCGCATTCCATATTCCCCCCAGGAGATGCGGTGCCAGATTCCAAAATCCTTATGTCGCAAGGCGACGCGATCCTTAAGGCGCTCGGTCTGCTCAAAGAAAAGAGTGGGGAAGTTTTTCGCTTTCATTACCAACTCCTTCGCTTCTTGTAAAGTCGCCAGCCTATTGGAGATGCGGTTTCTCCTCCAAGGCCGAGGTAGAGCTCCTGCACATCGGGATTTTCCTTCAAGTCCTGTGCGGTTCCCTTCAGCACGATCCGTCCGGCCTCCATGATATAGCCGTAATGGGCAATCTTGAGCGCCAGCCTGGCATTTTGCTCTACCAGCAGGATCGTAGTTCCCAGCTTACTGATCTTTACCAGGGCCTCACATACGATACGGGCAACTAGAGGAGCAAGTCCCAGGGAAGGTTCATCGAGATGAGGAGCTTCGGCTGGCGAAGGAAGGCCCTGGCGATGGCCAGCATCTGCTGCTCCCCCCCGCTGAGGGTCCCCCCGAGCTGGGTCCTGCGCTCATGGAGGCGGGGAAACTTTCCCAGGATCTTATCCAGGTCTCTTTTGATCTCCACCCGGTCCTTACGGATGTAGGCCCCCATTTCGAGGTTCTCCATCACGCTCATCTGGGTGAGAATGGACCGCCCTTCGGGAACCTGGACGATGCCCCGCCCCACAATCTCATGGGGAGAAAGCCCCTGGATCTCTTTCCCGCGAAACAGGATGGCCCCCTTCTTCGGACGGTTGAAACCGGAAAGGGTGTTGAGGAGCGTGGTCTTGCCCGCCCCNNTGAAGGTCGCGGGCCTGGAGCATTCACGCCTCCCTGCCCAGGTACGCTTCGATGACCCGGGGATGCGCCCGCACGACCTCCGGCGGCCCCTCGGCGATCTTCTGTCCGAAGTCCAGGACCGCGATTCGGTCGCAGATATCCATGATCACCCTCATGTTGTGCTCGATCAGGAAGATGGTCTTGCCCTGTTTGCGGATCTTCAGGATGAGCTCGTTGAGGTCGCGCACTTCCTGGGGGTTCATTCCGGCCGAGGGCTCGTCCAAAAGGAGGAGCGACGGTTCCGCGGCCATGGCCCGGGCCATCTCCAGCCTCCGCTCCTCCCCGTAGGCCAGGTTGGAAGCTTTCTCTTCCTTCTTGGCCAGGAGGTGGAAAAACTCCAGCCACTCTTCGGCCATCTTCCGGGAGCGGGCATTTTCCGCCCTCTCCCGGGGAAGTCGAAGAAGGATGGACCCAAGCCCGGCCCGCGTGCGGCTGTGCCGCCCCACCAGGACATTCTCCAGGACCGTCATTTTTCCGAAGAGGCGGATGTTCTGGTACGTGCGGGCGATCCCGAGCCGGCAGATCCGGTAGTCGGGAAAGACGGAGATCTCTCTTTGCTTGAAGAATATCTGCCCCGCCGAAACCGGGAAGGTGCCGGAGACGAGGTTGAAGAGCGTCGTTTTGCCCGCCCCGTTGGGGCCGATCAGTCCGAAGATCTCCCCCTCGCGCACTTCCAGGCTGACGCCCTCCAGCGCTCTCAACCCGCCGAAGACCTTGCTGACCTCTTTTACCTCAAGGAGCGGGGTCACGGCCTTCCCTCCGAAAGATTCTGGACCAACGTTTCCAGGAGAGAGTCTCCTCTTCGATCAACCCTTCATGGCGGATCAACATAATCACCACGAACATCAGGCCGTAGACCAAAAGACGGTATTCGGCCAGGAATCGCAGGAGTTCGGGGGCCAGGGTGAGCAACACGGCGCCGATGACCGGGCCGATGAAGGTCTGGCTTCCCCCGAGAACCACGAAGAGCAAGATTTCGATGGACCGGTCTACTTCAAAATCATGGGGAGAGATGAAGGTGACGAAGTGGGCGTACAGCGCGCCCGCATAGGCTGCCAGGAGCGCCCCCAGGGTGAAGGCGTAGACCTTGTAGTAGACCGCATTCACCCCCATGCCCCTCGCGGCCTGTTCATTCTCCTCGACGGCCCGGAAAGCCCTTCCCATCCTCGAGTCTTTCAGGCGGTAGAAGAAGAGGAGGAGCACGCCCAGGGAAATGTAGACGATCCAGTTATTGGTCACTTTGGGTACGTTGAAAATCCCCAGGGCGCCGCCCAAAGCCTCGATGTTCATCACCACCACCACCCAGATGATGTTGAAGGCCAGGGTGGCGATGGCCAGGTAAAGGTCCCGGAG
>PMCE01000085.1 GCA_003154025.1 Syntrophaceae bacterium | reverse complement strand
GCCCGGAACCTCTCTTACGGAGACCAGCGGCGCCTGGAGATCGGGATCGCCCTGGCTTCCCGGAGGGAGTTCCTGCTCCTGGATGAACCGGCCGCGGGAATGAACCCCGAGGAGACGCAGACCCTCAGCCAGGTGATCCGCCAGATCCGCGACATGGGAATCACCATCTTCCTGATCGAGCACCATATGCAGATGGTGATGGGGATCTGCGACCGGATCGTGGTCCTCAACTACGGCCGAAAGATCGCCGAAGGAACCCCCCTGGAGATCAGCCGCCACCCCCAGGTNNAGCCTGACGATCAACCGGGGAGAGGTCGTAACCCTTCTCGGAGCGAACGGGGCGGGGAAATCCACCACCCTGAAGTGCATCTCCGGCCTCTTGCGCGCGACCTCCGGGTCCATCGTCTTTGAGGGGGAGAGGATCGATCGTCTCCCCCCCCATCGGGTTATCCGCAAGGGCATCACCCAGGTCATGGAGGGCAGGCGTCTTTTCCCCGACCTGGACGTGCTGGAAAATCTGCGCCTGGGTGCTTACCTGACCAACGACCGCCAGGCCATCCAACAGCGGATGGATCGTATCTTCGGCTACTTTCCCATTCTGAAAGAACGGAAACTTCAACTCGCCAGCACCTTCAGCGGGGGAGAACAGCAGATGCTGGCCATGGGGAGGGGACTGATGGCTTCTCCCCAGCTCCTCATGCTCGACGAACCCTCCCTGGGGCTGGCCCCGATTATGGTCCAGGAGGTGGGGAAAATCATCCGAACCATCAATCGGGACGGGGTGACCATCCTGCTAATCGAGCAGAACGCCCAGATGGCCCTTCGGCTGGCCAACCGGGGCTATGTGCTGGAGACCGGCTCCATCGTCATCGAAGGAACCTCCCAGGAACTCAAATCGAACGACAAGGTCCGCAAGGCCTACATGGGGCTGTGAGTTGGGAGTTGAGAGTTGGGAGTTGGAAGTTGTTAAAGCCGTTACTCCACACCCCTCACTCTTCCCTCCTTACAACTCTCACCTCACAACTCTCAACTCTCGTCCATTCTATTCAGGCGTACAGCTTTTTCATAAGCCAGGCCATGTTCTGGCCCAGGGTCTTCATGGTCTGGATTCCCTCGGCATCCTGCTTCACCTCGCCGATTTCCCGCCCGATGGCGATATTCCAGTAGCTCGAACCCGGCATGACCATCTGGTTGTAATGGAAAAACAGGTTCAGCGCGCTGAAGGCGGGAATGGCGCCGGCCCGCCGGACGGCCACGACCCCGGCACCCACTTTGCGTTTGTACATGTAATCGTTGGCCCGCGCGACGAGCCCGGCCCGTTCGATGAGGGCCCGCATCCCGGAGGTCACATCCGCAAAATAGGTCGGAGACCCGAGAAGAATCCCCTCCGCCTTTTCCATCAACCCGATGAAATCGTTCAGCGCGTCCTTGTCCACGGCGCAACGCCGGTTCTTCTTTTGGAAACACTGGTAGCAGGCGATGCACCCCTGGATCGGCCTGGCGGAAAGAGAGTGAATCTCCGTCTCGATCCCTTCCTTTTTCAGTTCGTCCAGCACCGCATTCAGCAGGATAAACGTATTCCCCTCCTTCCGGGGACTGGCGTTGACGGCTACGACTTTCATGGCGACCTCCTCCTTTCAGATTCGCTTTCTTTCAAACAGCCTAGCCGGTGCGGCTCCAAAAGTAAAGGTCGTGTTGGGTCCGGGGAATAAGCTGACCGAGTCAGCCCTGGTGCCAGGAGCCGAGAGTCGGGCCGATGCGTGCAGCCAAAATAGGTGGTGGTTCCCCCGGAAACTTTTAGGATTCACTTTTGGCCACCCGAACTGCTATATTAAATACCTTAAGGCCCATCGCCGGCCGACAAACAAGCATTTTCATCGAACCTGACGATTTCTGAATCCTGAGGCAATCAGAACGGGCGGAGAAAGGCAGAGGACATAAGAGGGCGAGGATGAAAGAAGACAAGATAGAAAGAGATTTCCCGGTGAAGTGTCGTCCCCGGAATTCGGGGAGATTGTGTGGGGGTGCGAGAAAATATCGCTTCTTCAGGAAGGCTTTGGGGAAGGGGGTCCTTTCGCTTTTCTCCGTGTCGGCCCTCTTCCTCCTGATCCATCCGGTTTGGGCCGATCCGGGATCGCCCGCGGAAGAGCCGGGGCGCCCGT
Source organism: Syntrophaceae bacterium (assembly GCA_003154025.1). The sequence continues at coordinate 23,636 of PMCE01000085.1, read as the reverse complement.
TAAAAAGTTATCTGGTCTCTTTGGAATACGGATGGCCGGCGCAGTTTCTTTCCCACCAGAAATATGCCAACTATCGCGCGGTGACGATCGCCCTTTCAAGGGAATGGGAGTTCGGATCTCTGCTTATTCCCGAAAAGCACGGCTTCGTCGAATCCCTGCTGGCCGAATTTCGCCTCTCCAAAATATGGGGCAAGAATATCCCTTTGATGCTCGATGAAGTTTCTCGGGAAAACCTCGATAAAGCCCGACAGCAGGGCCGTTGGCCTACAGCGGACTGGGATCATTACCAGGTGGGGATTACCCCTTTTTACCGGCTCTATTATCCGCTTTCCGGCAAGACCAGGCCCTATGCGGAATTCGGCGCGGGGTTCGCCTGGCTGAATAAGCCGTTGGTGGATAACGGGACGAATTGGAATTTTTCCTTGATGGCCGGTCTGGGCATTGAACGGGAGATCTACAAAATCCCTTTCTATATGGTTTTGCGGGCGGAGCATTTCAGCAACGGGGCCCAGTTGTGGAATAAATTCGGGTTTACCAAATCCAATATCGGATTGGAAACGGCCGTGCTGGGCGTGGGGGTTCGTTTCCGTTGACGGGGGAAATGGCGGCCTTCGCTTTATCCCCTCCCCCCTTTATCCAGGGTCAGAGCGGAAAATGATCATTCCAGACCCCGTATATTCGCGGGGTAGGGAAGGGGGCGTTATGGAAGACAGCAAGGGAAGAGGGCCTGAGAGGAACACCCCTCCCGCGCGAGACCTCACGCGTACGACGCTGGCGGTGCTGTGGATCGGGGTCCTGATTGTGGCCAACTTTTGGATTCTGCGCCCCTTCCTGCCCTCCTTAGTGTGGGCGGCGATGATCGTCGTGGCTACTTGGCCGCTCATGTTGCGGGTGCAGAGGCGGCTCTGGGGCAGGCGTGGGCTCGCCGTGGCCGCGATGACGTTGGCCCTGCTGCTGGTTTTTGTCGCGCCCTTCTCCATTGCCGTGGGAACCATCGTGGGGAACACGGACTTGATCGCCGACTGGGCCAAGTCTTTGAGGACGCTGGCCCTGTCGACGCCTCCCGACTGGGTGGCAAAAATTCCCCTGGCCGGCCCGAAACTCTCGGCCGCCTGGCAGGAGATCGCCTCCGCCGGACAGGAGGGATGGTCCGCGCGCCTGACGCCCTACGCCGGCAAGCTGGTGCAGTGGTTCGCGGCCCAGGCCGGAAGTGTGGGGATGATGGTGGTCCAATTTCTCCTCACCGTAGTGATCGCCGCGATCCTGTACTCCAAAGGAGAGGCCACTGCCGGAGGTGTGCGCCGATTTGTCGGTCGGCTTGGCGGACATCGGGGCGAGGAGGCCGTGATCCTTGCCGGGAAGGCGGTCCGGGGCGTGGCCCTCGGGATCGTCGTAACCGCGCTGGCCCAGTCAATCCTCGGCGGGATCGGCCTGGCGGTGACGGGGGTACCGGGCGCGGTGGTTCTGAGCGCCGTCATGTTCATGCTCTGCGTGGCCCAGGTGGGTGCCGGGGTCGTTCTGGTCCCGGCGGTGATCTGGCTTTACTGGGGCGGCCATAACTTCGGGGGGACCGTCCTCCTGGTCTGGGCGATTGTGGTTGTTTCCCTGGACAACCTTCTGCGCCCCATGCTCATCAGGAAGGGGGCCGACCTGCCGTTGGTCCTGATCTTTACGGGGGTGCTCGGCGGCCTCATCGCCTTCGGGATCATCGGAATATTTATCGGCCCGGTGGTGCTCGCCGTCACCTTTCGGCTTCTCGAAGCGTGGGTCGAAGGGGAAATGGACGAGGCGGTGACGGAGATCCCCAACAAGCCTTAAGGAACCGCGCCCCTTCTGGGCCAAAGTCGCGGGACCCGTTCATTCCCGGGACGACGCAAGGGGGAAAAGGCTTTTCCCGTTCAGTCTTCCTCGCCGGAGAAAGGGAGTGGCAAGGAGAATCGAAAGAATTTATAATGGATGAAATTCCCCGGCGTTCACGGACGAGGAGACGAAATTTCATGAGAGAAATCCTCAGGATCTTGGCTCTCGGGTTTCTAAGGGACTTTTCGCGCCGAAGTTCTCGCAGAAATCATGAAAGTTTAGAAGGTCCCCAGGAGCATGGCTTTTCGCCTTTTGGTAAATAAGATTTTTTCAGCCGCCGAGGGCGCGGAGAAATTTTGCAGTCAGATTCGACTGGAATTACGGTTCCTCTTTGACTGACCCTCGCACCGACACTGACTCGAATATTTTCACCCGAAAGGAGAAGAAAATGGAAGGAAGAAAGATCGTTCCGTTTTTAGCGGTCGCGGCTGTCTTCGTCCTCCTGTTGGCGGGGTGCGCTTCCAACGGCACTCTTTCCAGCCAGAGAATAACGACGGGGGAGAAAGCCATCATGGAAGCCAGGGAGGGAAACGATACCCTGACCGTCTCCGCGGAGTTGAATGCGGCCGAAGAGAATCTGACCCAGGCCAGGGAGGCTTACGCCAAGAAGGAATATGAGAAGGCCACCCGCCTGGCGGAGCGGGCCTCCGTCGACGCCGAATACGCGCGCACCAAAGCGGCCACGGAAAAGGCGAAGAAGCGGGTGGAGGAGATGCGCAAGAACATCGATGCCCTGAGCCAGGAAATTGACCGCCTGTCCAAGCAATAATCCTAAGAGGAGGAATCGAACGTGCACTCGATAATCGATGGATCGATGAAAAAGAAGTTGGGATTGTGCCTCGGGGGAATTTTCGCCGTCCTTCTCCTCGGGGGATGCGCTCCGTCGCAGCAGGACATCATCGCCAAAGACCGTTTAGAGCGCGCCCGCTCGGCCTATTCGCAGGTCAAAGCCGACCGGAATGTGGAAGCCTTCGCCCCGCTTCCTTTTGCCGAAGCCGGGAAAGCTCTCCAGGCGGCGGAGCAGGCGAAAAACCCGGAAGAGAGAGAGCAGCTGGCTTATCTGGCGGAGAGGAGAGCGCAGATCGCCGCGGCCGTTGCCGAAGGCCGGATGGCGGAAAGGGATACCGATCGGGTGAGCAAGGAGACGGCGGACATCATCGCTCAGAAGCGGACCCAGGAGGCGCGGGTCGCCCAGAAGGAAGCCGAGCAGGCCAAGCTTTTGGCCATGGCCGAAGGCGAAAAGGCAGCGAAGGCCAAAGCGGAGGCGGAGCAGGCCAGGATGGCGGCACAGGCGGAATCCGAGAGGGCCGCCAGGGCCAAGGCGGAGGCGGAGCAGGCCAGATTGGCGGCGCGGGCGGAATCTGAAAAAGCGGCCAAGGCGAAGGCCGAGGCGGATCAACTCATGAGAGAGCTTTCCGACCTCAAGGCCAAGCAAACCGAACGGGGGATCGTCCTCACCATCGGAGACGTCTTGTTTGCGACCGGCAAAGCGGACTTGTCTTCAGACGCCCTGCGCAGTGTGGACAAACTGGCTGAATTCCTCCAGGCGCATCCCAACCGGAATGTCCTGATCGAGGGGCACACCGACAGCGTGGGAAGCGATGAATTCAACCTGACCCTTTCCCAGAAGCGGGCCGATTCGGTAAAAGAAGCCCTGACCGGCAAAGGGATCGGGGAGGAGCGGATTACCGCCAAGGGATACGGAAAAAAATATCCCGTGGCCAGCAATGATACGGTAAGCGGCAAGCAGCAGAACCGGCGGGTGGAAGTGATCATCCTGAATGAAGGAGTGAAGCCCGAGACGCAGTTCCGGGAGTAAGAACGCCGCAAGGCGCGAGGGCGCCAGGGGGGTAAAAGAAATTTTGCGGTCCCACGCCTTACGACTCGCGACTTGCGGATTTCAAGGGAGGTGTTTACATGCTGCCCTGGCCTAAGAGACCGGTCATTTATGAAATCAACACCCGGGTCTGGCTCCATGACCTCAGCCTGAAATACCAGCGGCCGATCGACCTGGGAAATGTCCCCTCGGAGGTTTGGGACAGCCTGGGTTCCCTGGGGATCGATGCGGTGTGGTTCATGGGGGTCTGGGAGCGGAGCCCGACGGGGATCCGGATCTCCATGCAAAACCAGAACCTGCTGGCGGATTTTCGCCAAGCCCTCCCGGACTTCACGGAGAGAGACAATGCGGGTTCGGCCTACTGCATCCGCAATTACCTCGCGGATCAAGCCCTGGGGGGTCCTGGCGGTCTGGCGGCCGCCCGGGGAAAGCTGGCTGCGCGGGGCGTCCGGCTCATCCTGGATTTCGTGCCCAATCACGTGGCCTGGGACCATCCCTGGGTTTCGGGACACCCGGAATTTTTCATCCAGGGAGATGCTCAAGACCTGGCCAGAGACCCGATCTCCTTTGCCCAAAGCGGGGGAAGAATCTTCGCCTGCGGGCGAGACCCTTATTTCCCCGCCTGGGAGGATGTGGTCCAGATCAACGCTTTTCGCCCGGGGCTTCGACAGGCGGTCGTGGAGACCGTCTCGGAAATCGCCGCCCAATGCGATGGAGTCCGCTGCGACATGGCCATGCTCTTGATGAACAAGGTCTTCCAGTGCACCTGGGGCCAGCGGGCCGGAGCCCCGCCGGCCGGCGATTACTGGTCGGAGGTGATTCCGGAAGTCCGCCGCGTTTCCCCTCATTTCCTTTTCATGGCCGAGGCCTATTGGGACCTGGAATGGGAACTCCAGGGGCAGGGGTTCGACTACTGTTACGACAAGAGGCTCTATGACCGTCTGGCCCATGACAACGGCGAAGGCATCCGCCTCCATCTCTGCGCCGACCTGGCCTACCAGGATAAACTGGTCCGTTTCATCGAGAATCACGATGAGCCGCGCGCCGCAGCCAAATTTTCTCCTCTGCAGGAACGGGCGGCAGCAGTGGCTTTTGCCAGCCTCCCCGGAGCCAAGCTCTTCTATGAGGGACAGCTGGAGGGAAGAAAGGTCAGACCCCCCGTATTCCTGGTGAGAAGGCCCCCGGAGCCCGTGGACGCGGAGCTTCAGACATTTTACAAAACCCTTCTTCGGATCATTCGTCGGCCCGCCTTCCAAGAAGGGGAGTGGCGTCTTTGCGAGCGGAGCGGATGGCCGGATAACCGGAGTTACCTGAACTTGATTGCCTGGTGTTGGAGGAGGGAAGGGGAGCGAACCCTCGTGATCGTCAACCTGTCCGGTTCCAGCGCTCAGGCTCGGGTCCAGCTTTCCTGGAACGAGCTGGCCGGGCGCAAATGGCGTCTTTTCGACGAATTTACCCGGGAGGTTTATGAGCGGGACGGAGGGGAGATGCAAAGCCCGGGACTGTTCATCGACCTTCCTCCATGGGGAGTTCATTTCTTCCGGTTCTAGGCACAGCTGATCAATTGTAGATTGCGAATTGGGAATTGCGAAATGAAAAACATTTCCTTTTCGCGGCTTGGATCTTGGCGGGTTCGTCTGTTTTTCCTCTTCAAATATGGCCGGATTAAATTCCTGAGCGTTCATCCCTCTTGGGTCTGAAAGGGGGTAGTCTGATGCGGTGGAAATGGATCGCCGGCCTGGTCGGATCGCTGATCGTTGTCCTGATCGGAGTCCTCTACGTCATCGTGGTCACCTACGATTTTAATTCCTCCGCCCTTTCGAAGCTTTCCTGGAGGGGGGAAGNNGAAATGAAAGAGAGAGTAAAGGTCTGCCTGCAGGAGATGGGGCACCGGGTGACGGACCTCGGGACCCATAGCCTTGACCCCGTCGATTATCCTGACTTTGCCGAGGTGGTCGGGCTGGCCGTAGTTCAGGGGAAAGCCGACCGCGGGGTGGTGATCTGCGGCAGCGGAGTCGGCGCGTCCGTCGCCGCCAACAAGATCCCGGGGATTCGGGCGGGACTCTGCCATGATACCTATTCCTCCCACCAGGGGGTGGAACACGACGACATGAATGTTCTGGTCCTGGGAAGCAGGGTCATCGGCCCGGACCTGGCCCAGGACCTGGTAAAAGCCTTTCTGGGGGCAACCTTCAGCGGAGAAGAGAGACACAAGCGCCGGCTCTCCAAAATTAAGGTCATGGAGGAGCGTTACGGCAGAGGGAAAAAGGATTGAGGGACGGATGAGGAAGAGGGATCGGCGAAGGCAATGGTTTTGAATCTCGTGGTTCGAATTTGGGCCATTAGCGGCAGACTCAAACCAATCCCGCGCTTCGCGGGATTGGCAAGAAGGAAATACCCTTCCTCCGAGCCGTAGGGGAACGATTCTTCGTGCCCCTGCAAACTCTTTAAATTTTGTAAGGAGTATGGAACCCTGGATTAAATAATTGCCCGAGTTTTATCTAACTTGAGGCACTTGAGCGCACTTAGGGCACTTGAGGCACTTTCTTTTGGTTGCGGCTCAGCCGCTCTGTGCTCTCTGCGGTTATATCCGAATTGAGGGGGGGGAAGATGATCAAAATCGCGCCGTCCATCCTTTCGGCAGATTTTCTTAAATTGGGAGAAGAGATCCAAGCAATGGAGAGGGCCGGAGCCGATCGGGTCCATATCGATGTGATGGACGGGCGGTTCGTTCCCAACATCACCATGGGGATCCCGGTAGTGAAGAGCATTCGGGGCGGGACTCGGCTTCCTTTCGAAATCCATCTGATGATCGAGCAGCCGGAGAACTATATCGAAGCCTTCAGCCAGGCAGGGGCGGACATCCTCATCGTCCACCAGGAGAACTCGATCCATCTGGACCGGATTCTCCAGGGGATCAAAGAGTTGAAGAAAAGGGCCGGGGTAGCCCTGAACCCCGCCACCCCGGCGGGGGTCCTTGAGGAAATCATCGAGAAGCTGGATTTGATCCTGGTGATGACCGTCAATCCCGGCTTCGGCGGGCAGCGCTTCATGGAATACCCCCTGAAGAAGATTCGCCAGTTGCGGGAGATCTTGGACCGGCGGAACCCTGACGGCGAGCTGGAAGTGGACGGGGGGATCGACCCGACGAGCGCCCCAAGGGTAGTGAAAGCCGGGGCGAATGTTTTGGTGGCTGGGAATGCGGTCTTTGGCCATAGGGGTGGCGTGGAAGCAGGGGTCAAATCTCTCATCCAGGCAGCAAACAAGAAATAGGATTGCCACGCCCACCGGGCCCGCAATGACTCGAGTTAAGTAAAAATCTTGGGTGCGTTCCCCGATCGCACCGTTTGGAGGCTTTAGTTCGAGGAAACTATGAGCACACATCCCCTAGCCGGAAAACCCGCCCCCCCTGAAATCCTGATCGATGTTCCCCGATTGGAAAGAGCGTATTTCGAGAAGAAGCCGGATGCCGAAGATCCCAACCAGAGAGTGAGCTTCGGCACCAGCGGCCACCGGGGAAACCCCCTGGAAGGGTCCTTCAACGAAGCGCACATTTTGGTTATCACTCAGGCGATCTGCGATTACCGCCAAAGCAAGAAAATCACCGGCCCTCTGTTCATGGGGAAAGATACGCATGCCGTTTCGGGGCCGGCGCAGAAGACGGCCCTCGAGGTCCTGGCCGCCAACGGCGTGGATACCTTCATTCAAAGCGGGGACGGCTATACGCCGACGCCGGTGATTTCCCATGCCATCCTGGTTCACAACCGGGGGCGGAAGGAAGGAATCGGGGATGGGATCGTCATCACCCCGTCTCACAATCCCCCTTCAGACGGGGGCTTCAAGTACAACCCCCCCAATGGCGGTCCGGCGGATACGGATGTGACCGGCTGGATCCAGGATCGGGCCAATTCCCTCCTCCGGTCGGAAAACCGCGGGGTGAAAAGAATGCCCTACCGCCAGGCCTTTCGAGCATCTACGACCCATGAGCGGGACTTCGTATGGCCTTATGTAAAGGATTTGTCCAACGTCGTGGACCTGGAATGTATCCGCTCGGCGGGAATCAAGATTGGAGTGGACCCTCTGGGCGGGGCCTCGGTCGAATATTGGGAGCCCGTCAAGGAACATTACCGGCTCAATTTGACCGTGGTGAACTCCAAGATTGATCCTACCTTCCGCTTCATGACCCTGGACCACGATGGAAAGATCCGCATGGATTGCTCGAGTCCCTATGCCATGGTGAATCTGGTGGAGCTTAAGGACCAGTTCCAGGTGGCCTTCGGGAACGACACGGATGCCGACCGGCATGGGATCGTGGTTCGATCCGCCGGCCTCATGAATCCCAACCATTATTTGGCCGTGGCCCTTGGGTACCTTCTTGGCCACCGGCCCAAGTGGTCTCCCGCGTCGGCGGCGGGAAAGACCCTGGTCAGCAGCAGCCTGATCGACCGAGTGGCCCGGAGCTACGGGAGGAAACTCTTCGAAGTTCCGGTCGGGTTCAAGTGGTATGCAGAGGGGCTGCTCGGAGGGGCTCTCTGCTTTGCGATGGAAGAAAGCGCCGGGGCGAGCTTTTTGCGGATGGACGGTACGGTCTGGAATACGGATAAGGATGGCATCATCCTGGGCCTCCTGGCTGCGGAAATCACCGCCGGCACGGGAAAGGACCCGGGGGAGTACTACCGAGAGCTCACTTCCAAATTGGGAGTTCCGTACTACCTCCGCATCGATGCACCCGCCACTCCCGAACAGAAAAATAAGCTGAAAGGACTGGCGCCGGAGAACGTCCCGACCAAGGAACTGGCCGGGGAGCCTATTGTGGCGAAGATGACCCGGGCTCCGGGCAACGGGGCCGCCATCGGAGGGCTGAAGGTCGTAACCCCAAACGGATGGTTCGCCGCCCGGCCTTCCGGAACGGAGAATATCTATAAGCTCTACGCGGAGAGTTTTAAGAGCCAGGCGCACCTGGAAGCGATTGTGGAAGAGGCCCAGAAGATCCTTTTCGGTATCCTAGGGGAGTGATGAGCGGGTTGAATTGAGTCTGAGGGTTGCTGGCCAGGAGGGGAACGTTACTAGTTGCTCATTGCTGGTTGTTCGTAACTGACTTGAGGGAACGGCCCGCAACGTGCACCCAGAAACCAGCAACTGGGAACGAACTTTAAAGGGAAAGGAGACTTGCCATTTTTGACCTAGCTATCTTGGGGGGAACGGTGGTGGATGGGAGCGGAACCCCCGGAAGAAAAGCGGATGTGGCCATCCAGGGGGATCGGATCGCCCGCATCGGTCAGGTGAGAAAGAACGAAGTGGTCCGGGAATTTTCCGCGGTCGGGGCGGTGGTAGCCCCCGGTTTTATCGATACCCACAGCCACTCGGACCTCATGGTTTTGGCCGACCCCGCGTTGCTCCCCAAACTCATGCAGGGAGTGACGACGGAACTCCTGGGGCAAGACGGGATCGGCGCTGCCCCCATGCGCAAAGAGTATATCGCGCCCTGGAGGCAGTATTTGTCCGGGCTGAGCGGGGACCCTCCCATCTCCTGGGACTGGGAATCTCTGGGCCAGTATGCCCAGCGTCTGTCCGCAAGGCCAACCGGACCCAATCTGGCGCTCCTCGTCCCCCAGGGGAATGTGCGCATGGTGATGCTGGGACTGGAGAACGTCCCCGCCGATATCTTCATGACTCAGGCCATGGAGGAAGAAGTCCGGAGGGCCATGGAAGAAGGGGCGGTGGGAATCTCTCTGGGGATGATCTACCTGCCGTGTACCTTTTCCCGGCGGGAAGAATTGACCCAACTCCTCCAGGCATGCGGGAAGATGGGCGGGTTCTGGGCCGTGCACATCCGGAGCGGCGGCGACCGCCTCCTGGAGTCTATTGAAGAAGTGGTCTCCATGGCGAAAGAAGCGGAAATCGGGCTGCACATCTCCCATTTCAAAGCCGCCGGCAAACGGAACTGGCACAAAATGGAAACAGCCCTGGAAGTGGTGGATCGAGCGCACCGGGAAGGACTGGATATTACTTTCGACATTTACCCCTATACCGCGGGAAGCACCATGTTCCTGGCCATCCTGCCGCCCTGGGCCCAGGAGGGCGGGACGCCCAAAACGTTGGAACGGCTCCGCGACCCTGCGCTCCGGGCTAAAATTAGCGGTGAGTTCCTCACCCCTCCAGCCCCCGAACCCGGGGCCCCCCCGTGGGAGAACTACGTCAACAATGCGGGGTGGGAGAACATCGTCATCTCCTCCGTGGAAGGCAAAAAGAACCAGGCCTACGTGGGGCGATCGGTCGCCGACATCTCCGAGGGCGAAGGCAAAGACCCCGCCGATACGGCTTTTGACCTGCTACTGGAAGAAAATGCCCGTGTGGGGATGATCATTTTCAGCATGGATGAGGAGAGGATGCGGATGGGACTGCGCCACCCCCTGGGCATGGTCTGCACCGACGGCCTTCTGGGGGGAAGGCCCCATCCGCGGGTCTACGGAACTTTCCCCCGAATCCTGGGGAGGTATGTGCGGGAGAAGAGGGATCTGTCCCTGGAAGAAGCCATCCGCAAAATGACCTCCCTGCCTGCCCGGCGCCTGGGGCTGAAGGACCGAGGGACTTTGGCCGAGGGGGCGGCCGCGGACATCGTGGTTTTCAATCCTACCACCATAGCCGATCGGGCCACATACGATAATCCCAGGCAGTATCCTCTAGGAATCCGGCAGGTGATCGTAAACGGAGTCCTGTCGGTGGAAGGCGGTCAGCACACAGGAAAGCTGGGGGGGAGGGTACTGAAAAGATAAATTGCGGATTGCGGATTGTGGATTGCGGATTGAAAGACAACGAATACGGAATGAAAGAATTGCGAATTGAAAGACCGCCCGGATGGGGCTTGGAGCGTGTAGGGGCGCGCGGCGCGCGCCCCTAGGATGTTCGGAATATTCTCTGGGAACTATTGCCCGAGGCGCACGCCCAAAGGAATGACTCATGAAAATCACCTGCATCGATTCAGCCGTTTATAACGTCCCCCTATCCACTCCAGTATCCGACTCGACCCATGGGGAAATGACCTTTTTTGAATTGATCACCGTCCGGATCAAGGATGACCAGGGATGCGAAGGCCTGGGTTATACCTATACCGTCGGAGCGGGAGGCACCGCCATTCATGCCCTGATCGACCGGTACCTGAAACCAGGCCTTCTGGGCCAGGACCCCGGCCTGATTGAGCAAATCTGGAACTGGATGTGGTGGAAGCTTCACTATGCAGGCAGAGGGGGACCAGCCTCCTTTGCCATCTCGGCGGTCGACATTGCCCTTTGGGACATGGCCGGGAAGAGAAGGGGAGAGCCTCTCTGGCGGCTGCTGGGCGGTCACCACCCGAGGGTCAAAGTCTATGCCGGAGGAATTGATCTCTATTACACCCTGGATGCGTTGAAAGAGCAAACCCGAAAGTTCCTGGCCCAGGAATACGGGGCCATCAAAATGAAAGTAGGGCGGCCCAAGCTTTCCGAAGACCTATCGCGCGTGGCCGCCATCCGTGATCTCATCGGGCCGGACGTTCCCCTCATGGTGGATGCCAACATGCGCTGGACCAAGGAGCAGGCCATCCGAGCCTCCCGGGCCCTGGCCGAATTCGACATCTACTGGCTGGAGGAGCCGACGATTCCGGATGACCTGGCCGGCCACATCCGGATTGCCAAGGAAGCGCCCCTGCCTATCGCCACCGGGGAGAACATGCATACCCTCTACGAGTTTCAGAATTTTATCAGCGCAGAGGCGGTTTCCTTCCCGGAGCCGGACGTCTCCAACTGCGGCGGAATCTCTGTTTGGATGAAGGTAGCCCGCCTTGCAGAAGCTCACAATCTCCTCGTAACCTCCCACGGAGTCCATGACCTTCACGTCCACACCCTAGCCGCAGTGCCCAACGCTTCNNCTGGGATAAGCTGGAAGAACACCGGACAAAATAGATCGCGTATTTCGCATTGCGCATTGGGAATTGGAAAAACGCTGGCAGGGGCTTGGCCATTGTAGGGGCGCGCTGCCGCGGGCCCGTAGGGAATTCGAATTTCGTAGGGTAGATCATGCGAAGTGAGTGACCGGCCAAAATAACTGCGGGATCCTGTAGCTCCGGCTGCGCCGAAAACCTTCAAATCCTACCAGTGTCCCTAAGAATTTTCGACTTTGACTCTTAGTCGCATTGTAGTTGCAATAATTACAATAGATTGTGATTATTATAGTCACTTTTCCGGGAGTACAAGCCATGGCCAGTTCCGTAGGAATCCGCGAGGCCAAAATTCACCTGAGTCAGTTGATGAAAAAGGTCCAGCGGGGAATGGAGATTGTCATTACCGACAGGGGCAGGCCTGTGGGGAAAATCATCCCCCTGCGTGAAGGGAGAGCTTCCTTGGCCGAACGAATCGGCGATTTGGAAATCCGAGGAGTCATTGAGGAAAGGAAGTCCAAGTTCAAACCATTGCCCCCTCCAATTCCTGCAGAGGGTAGCCCCGCCCAGAAATTCCTCCAGGAGAACCGCGACCGTGGATAGAGAGGAAAGCTCCCTTATCTACTGGGATGCCTCCGCCGTCTTTTCCGTTCTGGTATGAGATTCCCATAGCAAAACGGCTTTGAAGTTTGTCAGGAAAGAAGGTCTCCATCTATTGTCCACCTTTTCCTACGCGGAGGTTCTTTCCGTTCTGGACCGGATGGAAAGAGAAAGAATCTTTACCGAAGTTCTGGCCCGATCGGCCTTTCAAGGTTTGGCCGAAGGCCCATGGCGGTTCCTGAATGCATGCCCCTCCCGGGAGCAAATGGATTCCCTCCGTGGGAAACATTCATTGCGGGGAATCGATTTTTGGCATCTGGCTTTGGCTTTGACTCTCAAAAGGGACATCCCGGAGTTAGTGGCTCTAACTTTTGACCAAAAATTCCGGGAAGGAGCGGAAAAAGATGGCCTGGCTAATTTTTGACATGCCAAAAATGTGCTGATGGCCTCGACCACAGGATTGCCGAACACCGAAACTGGCATCCGCTCGGGCTCCACTGAGCCGCCAAACAATAATAAAAACTAAATAAATATGTTTATGAAAATGAAAGGTTAGTTCATCCGCCAAAAATACTCCTAGTTTGGTAAACCTTTCACCACCTCTTCATTATCCATCCGATAGGCCTCCCGCCCTACATATAAAAATATATTTATACTTGTAGGAAAATTTTACTTTTTTTCTTAAACCGTAACCGGACCATAACTCATAGTTTTTATTTATTTTCAAAACAAATCGAATACGGTCTCCTCTCCCATTCCCAGAAATCGTCGGCAGCCCTTACAAAATTAATCTTCAGATCTTCAGTGCTCATAAGGTAGAGGAAAGCTCTCTTTTATAAAAAAATTATTAATTTTAAGGACCTATACCCACCGCGCACATTCTTTTAGGGGGGATGGTATGCTTTATGCTCAAGTATTTAAGTATTCTCAAAGAAAATGAGCAGTAAATTGAAAAAACTAAAGGGAGGAATGAAAATGAAGAAGCTATTGGCAATGGTCATGTGTCTAGGGTTGATGGTTTTTGGCTTTGCCGCGGGTGCAAAGGCGGATCTCGTGACGTTTAACTTTGATCCGGCTGCTGGTTTACCTAATAATTCCGACGCAACAGCTATCGGGAATTATATGACGGGTGTCTATGGATCAACTGTAACAGTTACAGGTAATTCCCCATCTTCAGAAACCGGCAATTTTACTTTACTGGGCGGTATTGGGGATGGATATATCGAAAGCGAGCCCTTTAAAGAACACCTAATCCAAATCAACTTTACTGTTCCGATTACATCTGCCTCTTTTGATTATGGTCAACTCGTCGACGAGTTCCACGCAGATTATTTTGATGGTACCACCTGGACAAACTTCTTTAATCAAAGCTATGTTGGTGTCGAAATAGGCAATTCCGGTACAATATCTTTCCCGGTCAATGTTACAATTACAGCACTAAGGTTTCACGATGATTACGTAGGTGAGGTGGGAATTGACAACCTCGTGGTAAATAAGCAGGCCGTTCCAGAAGCGGCAACAATGATGATGCTTGGCACAGGTTTGCTTGGTCTTTTGGGATTCAGGAGAAGGATTAAGAAGTAAAGCTGGATTGAATTGTCGGAGACAAAAGGCAGGGTCAGAAATGGCCCTGCCTTTTTTATTATGTCTTTAGCCAATGTGCGCAGACGGGGGGACGCTGGTCGGTTATGAAGGTTATTCCTTCCTCGGGTCGGTCGTTCCGCACGATCTTGGGGGCGTTGTGTCCTACGTTGCATAACTCCTGCCGACATCCCAGGAAGGAGGGTTAGGAGAATGGGAGGACAGAGTGGGGGTGAAAAAGCGAGGCGTCAGCCGCATGGCCTGATGGGCCTTGCGGAATCCGCTGATCCCGAGGGCGCGCGCTGCGCGCCCCTGCGCAAACTTTACATAAGCTATCTGAAAATTCGGGGACTCAATAAGGATTTAAGCCGGGGATGTTGGAAGGGGACGCCGGTGGGTTTTGGAAACAGAGCGGCGTGCGTTCAAATGCAACTTTCCATTTGGATCACGCAGCCTTGATTTATTCCTGGGAGATGGGCAACGAGCAAGCGATCCAGTTCAAGTTCAAAAATCTCGCTTCCCTCCATTCGCCGCAGGAATCCGCCCCTGGGATCATCTTGGGTGGACACTTATCATTATCAAGTGTACATTTCGCCTATAGGCAAGAAAGCCAGGAAAGGAGGAGGGCATGGAAATAAGCGTGAAAGAAGCCAGGAGCCGTTTCAGTTCGCTCCTCGATCTGGTGGAGGGAGGTGACGAAGTGGTTATCCGTCGTCGGGGGAAAGAAGTGGCCCGCCTGGTACCTCCCCGCGGAGAAAGNNAGGCATTTGCCCAGTTTGAAAGAATTCCGGGCGGCGATTCGTATGAAGGGCGAACCCCTAAGTGCGGCGGTGAAACGAGGAAGGATGAAGGAGCGTTATTGATGTTTTATCTGGATACAAGTGTGATCGTGACGTACTATTGTCCGGAGGCTTTGAGTGGAAAAGCCGAAGATTTCCTTACAAATCATACCCGGCCGGCCATCAGTTCCCTGAGTGAACTGGAGATGTTCTCGGCCATATCAAGGAAAATCCGCGAAGGGGGCTTGAACCGCAGGGCCGGCAGCCGAATTATCGCTAATTTCCTCGGTCATGTAGAAGGCCATTTCTTCAAATATATTCCTGTTGAATCGCACCACTATCGATTAGCCGGCGACTGGATGGGCTTGTTTACGACAAAACTGAAAACCCTTGACGCTTTGCATCTGGCCATCGCCTCCNNAAACGACTCGAATCCGCCAAGTCGGGCTAAGTCTCTCGCCATGGATGTGGTGCTATTGAAAGCCGACGAATAGAAATGGGCTAGCGGCTCTATATAGCATAGGAAATATGGGGGAGGCAGGACGGTATGGATCGATTAGTCCGGGTAGAGCAGATATTTGGATCGCAGAAGGCGGAACTGTTCCAGGGGGGCCTGCCACAGAGCGGCGATTGACTTGGGATCCTGGCCGTCTTTGATGGCTTGGAAAACGGGGCGAGACCCGATCAACGAGAGGGTTTTGTCGATTTCAAAATCCCGGGGGTAGCAGCGGTTGAGGGCGCAGATGATTTCGACTCCCAGGGCCGCTGAATCGAGGGCCTGCCGGTCGGCCAGAGAAATCCGAATTCCATAACACACCCGTCCTTTGAATCGGCTTCCATCAGGTATAAAGGCCGCGGGCTGGAACTCGACGCCGGGAATGTTCCGCTGTTGAAGATATTCGGTCAGCTCCTGGGCCTTGATCCAGGGAGCCCCGATAACCTCGAAAGGCATATCCGTTCCCCTTCCCACGCTTACATTCGCCCCCTCGACGAGGGCCACCCCGGGATAGAGGATCGCCTGAGTCAGGGACCGAAGATTCGGCGAAGGGTTCACCCAGGGGAGGCCGGTTTCATCAAACCAGGCATTTCTCCGGTAGCCGTTCATGGGAATCACCTTCAGATTCACCCCCATTTTGTTCTCCCCGTTGAACATTCTGGCCAGCTCGCCCACCGTCATGCCGTGCCGGACGGGGAGGGGGAAATAGCCGGTAAAAGATTTCAGGTCCGAATCCATCACCGGGCCCTGGACTATGGAGGCACGGATCGGGTTCGGCCGGTCCAGGACATAGAAGGGAATTCCTTTCTGGGCCGCAGCTTCCATGGCATAGCCCATGGTGGAGATGTAAGTGTAAAAACGGGCCCCGGCGTCCTGCACGTCGAAGACCAGCGCATCCAGGCCTTTCAGCATTTTGGCCGTAGGCCGGAGGGTATCCCCGTAGAGGCTGTAAACGGGTACTCTGGTGATCGGATCCTTGGTTGAAGAAACTTTGCTATCGGCCTTGCCCGTAAGTCCGTGCTCGGGAGAAAAGATGGCCTTCAGCTTCACTTTGGGGGCTTTGTGGAGAAGGTCGATGGTTCGCTGTCCGCTCGAATCCCGCCCCGTGTGATTGGTGACCAGCCCGACCTTCTTGCCCGAGAGGGGGGCGAACTTCTGGTCTGCCAGAACGTCGATTCCCGTCCTTACCTTCGGAGGGCCAGCCGCTTCCAACCCGTTCGACACGACCGGGAAAGTCTGGGAGCACAGGCTCGTGGATATGGCCCGCCCGGTCGCCTGCGCCACCAGCGCAAAGATCTGGTCCCGCACAGACTCCCGGCCCGCTTCCCCGCTGGGATAAACCCGATTGGTCAAAACAATCACATAGGTCTGAGCGCCAGGATCGATCCAGATCATGGTGCCGGTATAACCCTTGTGGCCGAAAGACCCCGGGGGAAGGCATTCGCTCCAACTGGCCCCCGAATTGGAAATAGAAGAAGAATGGATGGCCCATCCCAGCCCCCTCTGAGGAATTTTGTCGGCCGGCGATTGGGGAAGGATCATCTTCTCTATGGCTTGAGGGCTCAAGACCCGGCTGCTCGCATGGCTGCCCCCGTCAAGGATGGCTTGGGCGAAAAGGCCCAGATCATCAGCCGTGGAAAAGACCCCCGCATGCCCCGCCACCCCCCCCATCCTTAGAGCCACGGGATCGTGGACCTCTCCCAGGTTATCCTCCATCGTCGGAGCCAGGCGGCCGTACAGGGACCGGGGCGGAAGGAAGCGGGTGTTCTTCATATCCAGGGGCTGAAAGATATGCTCCCGGCAGTAAGCATCCAGCGATTGCCCCGAGACCCGCCGAACGAGCTCGCCCAGGATGATGAAGTTCATGTCGCTGTAGAGAAAGCGGGAACCCGGGGGATGGACGGGCTTTTCGGCGGCGATTTTTTCGAGGGCGGAATCGTACCCCGACCAATTCTTTTTGAGAGGCAGGCCGGCCCGGAGTCCTGAATAATGAGTCAAAAGCTCTCGTAGGGTGATTCGCTCTTTGCCATGACCCTTGAACTTCGGCCAGTGCTTGACCACCGGGTCATCCAGGCTCAATTTTCCTCTTTCCACGAGCTGAAGCAGAGCGGGGGTGGTGGCCACCACTTTGGTGAGGGAGGCGATGTCGAAGAGAGTGTCCAGGGTCATGGCCTCTCTCTTGGGGGCATACGCGCGGGAGCCGAAAGCCTGGCGGAAGACCACTTTTCCCTGGTGGCCGATCACAATGACAGCTCCCGGGATTTGCCCCGCCCGGATCGCCCCTTCCACGATCGTAGAAATTCCGGAAAGCTGCTCGGGCTGGAGGACTTGCGAAAAAGCTGGAACAGGTCCAATCAGGCAGGAGGCCAACAGGCATAGAAATAGATGGTGAAATACCCGGCCCCTTTTCTTCACTTTCGGAAAACCTTCTATCTCGTACTCAGTCTATCTTATAAGGTTTTGGGAACGGGGGCAAGGCTCGTCACCCAGGTCGGGAACTTTTCTTTCTTCAGCGCATCGGAAGAGTACACGTTGCCGGGATTCCAGAGCATCCATCCCTGGGATCCGAATTTTTCGGCGCCGCTGATCTGTTCGCGGATTTCCTTGGCGTTGAAGACCCGCCGGTCAAAGGCGTAATCGCGGAAGGCCTGTAGCCACGGGCGAAAGCGGGTCGAAGGGTGGTTGGTTCTCTCCTGCGCTTTCTTCAACGATAGGTAGACGATTTCTTGGGGATTGGCCACGGGGTTGCGGTATCCCGGGATCCCGAACTGATACCCCGAAGGATAGAGCATGGGAGACAGGTAATCCACCGGAGTCACCAGGCTCTCCAGCTTCTGTCCGATGTTGGTATCGTTCAGATTCCAGCAGACGTAGCCGAAGATGTCCGCGGCGACGAAGACATTATAGGGTAGAAGGCGGTTGGAGGCCTGCTGGAGAAAACCGGAGACCGTCCTGACCCTGCTCTCTTCGGTGGTAGGCTGGGAGAAGCGGGGAGAGGAAGAGTCGGGGAAACGGACATAATCGAACTGGATTTCGTCGAAGCCGAGTTGGGCGGCCTCGACGGCGATCTGAATGTTGTATTCCCATACTTCCTTCTTGAATGGGTCGACCCAAGCCAGGTTTTCCCGGTCTCTCCAGACTTCTCCGGTGGGGGTCTTCACCGCCCAATCCGGACGGGCTGTGGCCAGAGGGTTATCCTTGAATACGACGATCCGGGCGATGGTGTAAATCCCCTTCTCCTTCAGCGATTTCATCAGCGCGGGCATGTCTCTCACCGTGGTGATTTTGGTCGCTCCCACCTCGGCCGCCAGGGGGATCGAGCTCTTGTAGGGGATCCAACCCCGGTCGCCTTTCACATCGATGATCAGGGCGTTGAGCTCCGTCTCCTCGATCAATTTCAGGGCCGGGTCCCGCAGGCTCCGCTCTCCGATCCCGTAAAACGTGAGATAGAGCCCCTTGGGCTTCAGGGAGATCAACCGGACCGTATAGGGACTCGGAGGAAGAGAACAGGGAAGAGTCTGCTCCAGCCTTTGGTATCCGGGAGCCTTCACCCTCACTTTGGCGCCTGCCTTGGTGAGGGGGAACAGGTTCTGAGGGTCGGAAAGCAGGACTTCATTATTCAGCGTCACCTTGGCGCCCGCCACCGGCTGGCCGGTCTGGTAGTCCACTACTTTCAGGCTCGGATAATCCGCCGGATGACCTGCCGTGGGGATCAAAAGCAGAGCGAAAACTCCCAGCAGGATGGTTCTACCCTTTTTTCCCATTTCCATTTCCCTTCTTTGCCGAAGAAATAAAACCGTTCACAATTTGCTCGAAGGCCTTTCCGCGGTCCCTGTCGATCATGAGGAAACGGGGAAGGGCCATGGGATGGTCTTCCCGGCCGACCGGATGCCGCTCGATGGTAAAGGCGGCGACATATCCCGCTTCCGCGGCTTTGGCCATCAACCAGGGGTCGTGGATGCCAAAAGGCCAGGCCAGCAGGTTGACCTTTCCTCCCAGCTCTTTTTCCAACTTCTCGCGAGGCTTGCGAAGCTGCATCTCTACCAGCTTTTCAAATTCCGCCGGACAAAGCTTTTCTTTTTCTTTCTTGAAATTGGGATGCCAGTAGGTATGGGATTGAAAATCAAAGAGGCCCGTAGTCTTCAGTTCGCGCAGCTGATCCCAGGTCATGGCGTAGGAAGCATTCGAGACCGCCGACGGATAGACGAAAAGGGTCATGGGAATCCGGTATTTTTTGATGAGCGGCAGAGCGTTGCGATAAACCGAGATATGCGCATCGTCCGCGCTCATGGCCACCACCCGGGAATCCGGCGGCACCCCTTTGGGCAGGTAATTCTCCAGCAACTCCCGGAGCGGGATCACCCGGTAGCCATTCTCCTGGAGGTACTTCAGATGGGATTCAAAGACCGGAGTAGTAACGGTCATGCCGTCTGAAACCTCCGGGCCGAAGCGGTGATAAACAAGGACGGGAATTCCCCGCTCTGCTCCTGAACCAGCGGCTTGCGATTCAAGTCCCGGAAGGGTCAAAAGCAGGAATAAACAAAAAATCAGTGACCCTGGAAGTTTCTTTGTCATTTCATTCATTAGTATCGTCAAAAACCTATCTTCCTGTAATCATTTTTTGGGCGCTCTCCCGATATTTTTATTATCTTTTAAAATTAATGATTGCGTTATGTTAGGAGTCATATTGGTAATAAAATGGAGGCCTTGATGTCGCGGTTTCAAGGATTAAGTGCAAAAACAAGGCCAGTTTCAGCCAGTGAGGAAGCACGAAAGGATGAGTGAGCAAGAATCCTCTTCTATGGGCCGCCGTCTTTGCGCAGAAGTAAAATTCAATCCACGAAATTAAGAGCGGGGTTCCCGAAGGCTAGAGTGGACAAGACGATTGGAGCTGGGTCATCAGGAATCGGAGGAGAAGGGGAGAAACGGGGATGAGGGAGGATTTTTTTCATTCTCCCCCCCGGGCCAGATCGTTTATAATCAATAGAAACCCCAAGGAACGGGAAGGTCTTGCAGGATTTCCGAAGGTCCATATTCAAGGTTCTGATTGTCATCACCGTAACCATTGCTTTCGGTACGTTTGGGTATATGGTTGTTGAAGGTTGGGGGTTCCTGGACGCGCTCTACATGACCATCATTACCTTGACTACCGTCGGTTACCGGGAGGTGCACGACCTTTCTCAGCGGGGAATCATCTTTACCATCGTCCTGCTCGTCGGCGGCGTGGGCACTGTTTTCTACGCCCTTACCAAGGGAGCCCAGGTCATTCTGGAGAGCGAACTCAATCAGATCTTCAGGAGGAAGAGGTTGGACAAGTTAATCCGGGGGCTGAACGAACATTATATTATCTGCGGCTATGGAAGGATGGGAAAGATCATCGCCAAAGAGCTGGCCGACGAGGGAGCATCGCTGGTGGTCGTCGAAAAACGGCCGGGGGCGAGCGAAGAGTTTGCAGGGATTCTGGTGGTCAGGGGGGACGCCACTCGCGATGAGGTCCTGAAAGAGGCGGGCATCGAACGGGCGAAGGGCCTCATCTCCGTTCTGTCCACGGATGCCGAGAATCTCTTCGTCGTCCTGAGCGCCCGCGGCCTGAACCCCAGCCTTTTGATCGTCGCCCGGGCCATCGAGGAAGGGTCGGAACAGAAACTCCTTCGGGCGGGTGCGACCAAGGTGGTCTCCCCGTACCATATTGGAGGCTTGCGGATGGCCCATACCGTTTTGAAGCCCACGGTGGTGGATTTCCTCGAATTCGCCACCAAGAGCGGAAATATCGAGCTGCAGATGGAGGAAATTCAGATCCAGGAGGGCTCCGGGTTGATCGGAAGGACCCTGGAAGAATGCGGGATCGGAAGAGATCTGGGAGTGATCATCGTGGCCATCAAGCAGACTACGGGGGACACCCGGTTCAATCCCACTTTTCGGAGTACGGTCGGGCCAGGGGATACCTTGATCGCCCTGGGAGAACGATCCCGGCTGAAGGCCGTCGAAGAAATGGCCAGGCGAACAAAACAGTCCTAGACGGAAAGCATGGAGGAAGGATGAAAGCAGGAAAAAGGAATCGCCTCTTAATCGTGGCGACGAGCTTCCTGTTTCTTTGGGGAACGGGCTGCAGTACGGCATACAAGGCCAAACCCCTTCCTTTCCGGGCGCCCTCTTCGTACGAAAATGCGGTCGAGGCGGGGGGAGCTGTCCTGGCCGCTCAGGCCTATGCCGATTCCCGAAAGGCTGAAGAGGCCTTTGGGTTCAACATTCGCGGCGCCGGCATGCTACCCGTTCAAGTGATCTTCGACAATCCGGGAACCCATTCCCTCAAGATCGTTGCCGAGCAGACCTTCCTGGAAGATCAGGCCGGAAACCTTTGGCCCATACTGGAAGAACAGATGGCCTACGAACGGGCCACCAAATATGCCCAGACCAAACAGGTCTTCAAAGAAGGGGCCTATGCCGGATTTCTGGGGGCCACGGCCGGAGCGATCCTGGGGGCGGCCATCGGGATCGTTGCGGGACAGGGAGTGGGAAGTTCCTTGGGGAAGGGGGCCGCGCTGGGGGCGGCCGCTGGAGCGACCCTGGGGGGAGCCAAGGGGTACGCTTCAGACGACGCCCGGCGGGATATTATCAACGACCTGAACAAAAAATCCCTGGAGAACCGGCCCATCAACCCCGGCAGCCTGGCCTTCGGCTTCATCTTCTTCCCGGGAGAAGCGCCGTCGGCCAAAAAACTGCGGCTGCAACTGCAGGAGATGGATACCGGAAAGATTTTTCAGATCCAGTTCCCGTTGTAGGAATCGGGAGTTGAGAGCAGGGAGTTGTGAGTTGTAAAGACTTAGACAACTCTCAACTCCCTACTCTCAACTTAAGGCCTTTGATTGAATCCACAATCGGAAGGGGTTTCTCTCGATGGTCCAGAAAAGAAGGATCGAAGAAGTTTCGGCCACCAAATACCTCCAGACCTGTGACATCCCGACGGAGGATATCAAAGTCGGCCCCCTCATCCTGGTTATTTTCGGCGGCACGGGCGATTTGAGCAAGAAGAAGCTCCTGCCGGCCCTCTTTCAGATCTACCTGGGAAAGGAATTCCCGGAGCAATTTTCCATCCTGGGGATCGGGGGATCTCCCCTCAGCGACGAAGACTACCGGGCCTTGGTTGAAAAGGCGCTGCGAGAGTCTGGCGAGGTTCGCTTCGACGAGGAGAAGTGGGGAGAATTCCGCGACCACCTGTACTATCTTTCGGGGAACCTGGAGGAAGAGGGGACGTACCAGCGTCTCCGCCTTACCTTCGACCGGCTTCTTTCCCCGACCCCGGAAGGACGCCGGGACGTGGTTTACTACATGGCTTTGCCCCCGCAGACCACCCCCACCGTGGTGAAAGGGTTGAGCGAGCATGGCCTCTGCAAACCCCCGCTGGATGCCAAGATCATCGTGGAAAAACCTTTCGGACGGGACTCCTCCTCGGCGGCGCAGCTCAACCATCTCCTGACCGAAGCCTTCGAGGAACGGCAGATTTACCGCATCGATCACTACCTGGGAAAGGAGACGGTACAGAATATCATCTTCTTCCGCTTTTCCAACAGCATCTTCGAACAGCTCTGGAACCGCCGCTACATCGACAACGTGCAGATTACCGTCGCCGAGGACCTGGGAATCGAGAACCGGGCCCGCTTCTACGAGCAAGCCGGAGTCGTCCGGGACATCGTCCAGAACCATATTCTCCAGCTCATCGGGTTGATCGCCATGGAACCGCCGGTGGGGTTTGAGGCCGACTTCATTCGCGACGAGAAGACCAAGGTTTTCCGCTGCCTCCACCCCATGCGGGAAGACCAAATCAGCCAGTTCACGGTCATCGGGCAATATGGACCCGGAAAGATCGGTGGGAAGGACGTCCCGGGCTATCGACAGGAGAAAGGAGTGTCCGACCGATCCAATACCCCGACGTTTTTCGCGGGGGCCTTCTACATCGCCAACTGGCGCTGGGCGGGGGTTCCTTTCTACGTCCGTACGGGAAAGAGGATGGCCAAACGGATCACGGAAATCGCCATCCAGTTCGACCAGCCTCCGCTGAAACTCTTCGGGCGGGCCTGCGATGTCTTGAATCCGAATGTTCTCCTCCTGACTATCCAGCCCGACGAAAAAATATCCCTCCGGTTTGGGGTGAAGGTGCCCAACATGAGCAACCAGATTTACCCCATCGACATGAAATTCAGCTACGGGGAGACGTTTCAGTCTACCCCCCACCCGGCCTATGAGCGACTGCTCCTGGATTGCCTGAAGGGAGACCTGACCCTCTTCGTCCGGCAGGACCAGATCGAAGCCATGTGGGAAGCCGTGGACCCGGTCATTTCCTTCTGGGAAAATCAACCCCCGCGGGATTTCCCCAATTATGCCGCGGGCACCTGGGGGCCTGCCGAGGCCAACCGGCTGTTGGAGCCGGAAGGGAAAAGGTGGATCACCAGTTGATCGGGATTGTTGCGGCGTATGATAATAAGAAAAATTCCAAATCCCAAGCACCAAATCCCAAATAAGCACCAAATCTCAAGAGCCAAAATTCAACTCATCCGGCTCTGTTCTATT
>PMCE01000062.1 GCA_003154025.1 Syntrophaceae bacterium | reverse complement strand
ATGTGAAGGCTCCAAGGGGATTCAGAGTTTCCCTTTGGAGCCTTTTTTGCCACTTGGGAAACAGAAGCGAACCACCTAACGGTGATTCCCCATCAAAAGTCATCAAAGAAAGGAGAGAAGTCCATGGAAATGAATCGTAGGGGTTTTTTAAAATCGAGTGCCGCAGTACTGGGGGCAACAGCCATAAGTGAAGGGATTTCGTCTGCCTTCGCTCAGAAGGGTGTGACGGCTGAAGCTGCTGAACCCGCCCCGCAGTACGAACTTTATGCCTTGAAATATNNATGGTTCTCTGGAACCGTGGGTATGATGAGGATATCGACCGGAATTACTACATTTGGGCGATTAAAGGGAAGGGAGAGGTCATCGTTGTTGATTCCGGGGTGGGAGTGACCGTGGCAGCCGAACGGAAATTAAAAGGCTATGTCAATCCGGTAAAAGTTCTAGAAAGAATCGGCATCAATGGAACCAACGTAACCAAAGTGGTTATCACCCATATTCATTGGGATCATGTGGGGGGGATGGAGATGTTCCCCGACGCTTTTCCCAAAGCCACGTTCTATGTGCAGAAGAAAGAGTATAATTTCTGGCGTAACAATCCGGTTTCCAAAAAGCCTCCTTTTGAAGAGGTGGCGGATAAAATCGGATTCAAGAACTTGGCCGACCTGGAAGGAACAAGTCGTCTTGTTTTGATATCCGGAGACCAAAAGATCCTCCCAGGTGTTGAGCTGCTCCTCACGCCTGGGCATACCATTGCGCTTCAATCGGTAGCCGTGAATACGGCCAAAGGGACGGCCATCTTAGCCTCTGATTGTGCCCATCTTGCCCGAAGTTTCAAGGAGTATATTCCCAGTTGTCTGATCGTGGACATGATCGGTTGGATGGGATCTTATGATAAACTGAACGCTAAGGCTACCTCTATTGATTTGATGTTTCCTGGGCATGATACCATGATGCTCCAGAATTTCCCCAAAGTGGCTGAAGATGTGACCCGATTGGTTTAAGAAACATGCCCAAAGAAAGAGGCAGGGTCATTTTGGCCCTGCCTTTCTTTATGCAACATTCAACTGATAATTGGTGAGCTTCAATAACTCTCGATTCAATTAGTTGTAGGTGTACACTTCAGGTGAAGCTTACCCCATTGGGGGCCTTTTTGACTTTGCTTGCCCCTTGTGCTAAAATCTCCCCCGTTAATCCTGCCTGACCAACGCTTTCCAACCCGCTTTTCCAAAAGGGAGGTGGCCCATGATCCGAATCAACGTCCTTCCTCCGAAACCTTTACCCGCCATCTATCGAAAAGCGGAGAAAATCCTTTGGCTTTTTTGGGTTTCCATGCCTCTCGCCATCTACATATGGGCAAGGGTGGGACGGTAGAAGTCGAGACCTCAGGGGCGGTATCACGGTTTCCACAGGGGAGGTACCCGGGAGGGGAAGAGTACGGAGTTGCAAGACGCCATTTTTAAGGTGAAGTTGGGGTTGCTCCACAATGGGTAATTGATGTAGTCTTATTTTGTGATGATTCCAGGGTTATCGCAATGAAAAACAAAATCTGCATCATATTTATCTCGCTTGGCGTATCCATGGCTTTCCTTGCTATCCATCGGCAGACCCAGGCTACCTTGGGGGAATCCCTTGATTCGATCGCAGCGGATCAGAACGCCATCCCAGCCGTGAAGCGGACCCCCTCGGTCAGTAATGCCTACTCTATTCATGAGTACGCGTTGAATGGGACCACCGTACGGGAATACGTTTCGCCCTCCGGCATTGTGTTTGGTATCGCCTGGAACGGACTGACCCACCCAGATCTCCGCCCGCTGCTAGGCTCCTATGCGGGCGAATACGAGGCCGCCCTTCGCCAGACGTCGCGCAAACCGGGTCTGCGGCGCCATGAGGCTCTCAAGACGGACCGTGTCGTTGTGGAAAAATGGGGGCATATGCGCAACCTGCAGGGCCGGGCCTACGCGCCAGCCTTAATTCCTTCAGGAGTGACCCCCGATGAAATCAAGTAGAATTCTGCTCCTGTTCCTGATTTTGGGACTGGGAATAGGTTGTGGGAGCGGAGGAGGGTCCAGTTCTTCCGGGGGAGGCGGGACTCCTCCCCCCGCCCCGACAGCGTATAACGTTCTTCTGGTCACCGTGAACGGATCGCTCTGCTCGAGCAACTCATATCTCAACAAAGGGTGTGTGAGCGTGACGCTCTGTACCCCGGGCACCAATACCTGCCAGACGATAAATGATATCCTGTTGGACACCGGAAGTTTCGGGTTAAGAATCTTCAAGCAAGCGCTGAACGTTCCTCTGACACAAGTAAGCACTGGCTCCGGATCCCTTGCCGAATGCATCCAGTACGCAGACGGCTCGGCGGATTGGGGGCCCGTTCAGATGGCGAGCGTCATCCTCGGAAACGAGCCTGCGGTTCAGGTCCCCATCCAGGTCATCGACTCGACCTTCGGTACCGTCCCCAGTCAATGCGGAACACCGGAAACAGGCCCCTCTGATGCCGGATACAGCGGAATCCTGGGGGTCGGCCTCTTCGTCCACGACTGCGGCTCGGGGTGTGTTAGCAATGCCAACAATGGCGTATATTACAGCTGTAACGGGAAGAATTGCGCTGGGGTCACGGCTTCCCTAGGCAGCCAGGTCCAGAACCCGGTGGCGCTTCTTCCCGTGGATAACAACGGCGTGATCGTGCAGCTTCCAAGCGTTCCCGCAGGCGGGTCCCCGTCGGTGAACGGCAGCCTTATACTCGGGATCGGCACCCAGTCCAACAACATGCCTTCAGGCGTGAAAGCGTATAGCGTCAACCAATTCGGGGAGTTCAGCACCGCCTTCAATAGCGCCTCCTACGTGGGTTTCATCGACAGCGGCTCGAACGGCCTGTTTTTTTCCACCACCCTCCTACCGAATTGTCCGGCTCCCAATTCAGGCTGGTTCTGCCCTTCCTCCACCGCGAGCCTTTCCGCTACGAATACCGGGGCATCCGGCTCGCCCAGCGGAGTGGTTTCATTCCAGATCGCCAACTTGGACACCCTCCTCTACTCGCCCAACAATGTGTTCAGTGACATCGGGGGGAGTTCGCCGGATGTGTCCTTCGACTGGGGCCTTCCTTTTTTCCTTGGCCGAAACATTATTGTTGGGTTCGAAGGGAGAGGATCCAGCTTGGGCACCGGCCCTTACTGGGCGTACTGAAGTTAGGAGAGATTCACCCTGCGTCCATTCTTCTCACTGTTGTTTTGATCTTTGCTTGCGTTCGGGGATGGGCATTTTTTTGCACCACCACCCAGGCAATCTTAGTTTGAAGAACAGGTGTAGCCGTTAAATTGAGGAGCAGGAGAAATTCTCTCGGGAAGGCGAAGACTCCTGTACTGTTGTCTTTGGAATTTCCCCCAAGAATGCAACAATTCAAAGGCAAATCTTCAATTGAACTT
>PMCE01000427.1 GCA_003154025.1 Syntrophaceae bacterium | reverse complement strand
TACCTGAGCAGAGGAATTTAAAAGAAGGAGGATCAAGGAACAAGGCGCAAGGTTCAAGGAGACGGGTTTTGGAATCCTTGTTCCTTGGACCTTTATCCTTGAGCCTATTCCGGTAAGGAGATTGATCATGGAGATGAAGGAAGGAATCAAAAAGCTGGAAGAATTGAAGCAGAAAGCCTCTCTGGGTGGCGGGAGAGAGCGGGCCGAAAAGCTCCGTCAGGAAGGATACCTCACGGCCGAGGAGCGGATCAGCCTTCTCCTTGACCCGGGGACCTTCGTGGAGTTCGGCACTCTGGCCGGCCCGCAAGCGGCCGAGTTCGGCCCCGCCCCGGCGTATATTCCCCGGGATGGGGTCATCACGGGCTTCGGCCAGGTAAATGGCCGGACGGTGGCGGTTTATGCTCACGACAAGACCGTACAGGGGGGGTCGCTGGGGAATGTCCAGGCGGCCAAAACCTCGAACCTCATCCGCCGGGCCTGTGAACTGAAGGTTCCGGTCGTCGCCCTGCAGGATTCCGTGGGCGCCCGGATTCAGGAAGGAAACAAGAATATGGGGTTCGACAGTATCTTTTACGCCCTCACCCAGGCTTCCGGAGTGGTCCCCCTGATTTCAGCCATCCTCGGCCGGTGCGCCGGAGGAATCGCCTACAGCTCGGCCCTGATGGACTTTATCCTCATGGTCCAGGGAAAAAGCCAGCTCTTCATCACCGGTCCGGAAGTGATCAAGGCCGTGACTCATGAAGAAGTTTCCTTCGAGGCCTTGGGCGGGGCCGGGGTTCACTCGGAAAAGAGCGGGGTCTGCGATCTGGTGGCCCCGGATGAAAGCGCTGCCATCGCCATGGTCAAGGAGCTGTTATCGATACTGCCCGGCAGTTATCTGGATCAACCCCCCCGCATTGCGGCCCGGGATTGCCCGGAAGGGGCGATGGAGAAGATTCGGGAGATCATGCCGGCAGACGCCAAAAAATTCTATGACATGAAGAAAATTCTGCGATGTGTTCTGGATGACGGCTATTTTTTCGAGATCAAGCCTAAGTATGCCCGGAACATCCTCACCGGATTCGCTCGGGTGGAAGGATGGCCCGTGGGGATCATCGCCAACCAGCCCATGCACCTGGCCGGAGCCCTGGATGTGGATGCCTCCGATAAAGCCTCCCGGTTCATCCGCTTCTGCGATGCCTTCAACCTTCCCGTTCTGACCTTCGTGGACATTCCGGGATACCTCCCCGGGGTGGACCAGGAGTATCGCGGAATCATTCGCCACGGGGCCAAGATGCTCTTTGCCTATGCGGAAGCCACGGTTCCCAAGATCACGGTTATCGTGCGCAAGGACTACGGCGGAGGAAAGCAGGCCATGTGCAGCAAGCCCATGGGTACGGACCTGGTCCTGGCCTGGCCGAGTGCGGAACTGGCGGTCATGGGAGCCGAGGGAGCGGTAAAGGTGGTTTGCCGCAAGGAAATCCAGGAGTCGAAAGACCCGGAGGGGACGCGAAAGAGATTGGTCGAAGAATATGAAAAGATCTTTGGCGGGCCCTTCGAATCCGCCAGAAAGATGTACGTAGACGATGTCATCAAGCCGGAGGAAACCCGGACCAAGATCGTCCAGGCCCTGAGGATCTTTCGGAATAAAAAAGCAGCCCGGCCCGACAAGAAACACGGGAATATGCCCGTCTAAATGGATTGCGCATTGCGAAATGCGAAATTGGACGCAGATGAAAGCAGAAAAAACGGATTTCAGGAATTCCAAGAAGATCTGTTTCTTTTTGTCGAAAGAGCTTTATCTGTGTTCATCCGTGTTCATCTGTGTCCCAATTTAACAAAAAGAAGGAGTGAAAGATGAGTCGACCTTTGGAAGGAATCAGAGTTTTGGATTTAACCCATGTGCTGGCCGGGCCTTTCTGCACCCAGATCCTGGGGGATTTGGGCGCGGAGGTCATCAAGATCGAACGTCCGGGGGTGGGAGACCCGACCCGAAAGATGCCGCCCCATACCATGAAGGACCAGAGTCTTTACTTCATGTCCCTGAACCGCAACAAGAAAAGCCTGACCCTGGATTTGAAGGCTCCGGAGGGGAAGGAGATCTTCTACGGGTTGACCCGCAAAGCCGATGTGGTGATGAATAATTTCACCCCCGGAACCATGGAGAAACTGGGCCTGGGGTTTGAGGACCTGAAGAAGATCAATCCCAAGATTGTCTGGGCTTCGGTCACCGGGTACGGGCAAACCGGTCCTTACCGCGAAAGGCCCTCTTATGACATCATCGTCCAGGCCATGGGAGGGGCGATGAGCTACACCGGGGAGCCGGGCCAACCCCCGGTCCGCTGCGGAATTCCCATCGGCGACCTGGGAGGAGCGGTCTTCGCGGTGATCGGGATCCTTTCCGCCCTGGTCTCGCGTTCCATGACCGGGGAAGGTCGAATGGTGGACATTTCCATGCTGGACGTGCAGCTTGCCCTGCATACCTACCGCGCCAAGTACTACTTCGTCGCCGGGGAAGTTCCCCAGCCAGTGGGAACCGCCCATGTAAGCAACGTTCCCCTGCGGGCCTACCGCACGAAGGATTCGGCCCTGGTCATCGAGGCTTATATCGACCATTTCTTCCGCAACCTCTGCAAGAACATGGATATGGAGAAACTGGCCGATGATCCCCGCTTCAGTACCCGGGCCAGCAGGCTGAAGAACCGGGAGGAGTTGGACCGTATCCTGGAGGAAGCCTTCCTGAAGAAGACCACGGATGAATGGCTGGATCTCTTCGTCAAGTTGGAGGTTCCCGCCGGGCCCATCAACACCGTGGACAAGGCGGTGGCCGATCCCCAAGTCCTGTCCCGGAACATGGTGGTGGAGATCGACTCTCCCCATGTGGGCAAGACCAAAGACGTGGGAAGCCCGATCAAAGTCTCCGGGGTCGATCAAATCCAGTATGTCCATCCCCCGGCGTTGGGCGAACATACCGAGCAGGTTTTAAAGAGCCTGCTAGGCTATTCAGCGGACAAGATTGCCGCCCTGAAGACCCAGAAGGTGGTTTAGAGAATAGACTGATCAACTGGGAGACCCAAAGGGAAGCTCAAAAAACCTTGTAGGGGCACGAGGCGTCGTGCCCCTGCTTTTTTTGAGGTGCAGCCCTCAAATGTGGATTGCGGAACCAGAAATCGATAGCCATCCAAGTCAAAAGGGAAACTTCCGCCCCTGCCAAGAGATCCCGCGCTTTTACTTCAGGAGGAAAGGGTGGTAGAATGATCTCCAATTGATTTGAAGGGAGACCCCCATGGCCTTGAAGACCCGTACCCAGTACCTAGCTTCGTTGAAGAAGCTCCGGCCGAATATTTTTAAGTTCGGGGAGAGAATTGAAGATGTAACCACCCATCCGGCGACCCGCCGGGTAGTCGAAAGCCACGCCCGGGCTTACGATGCCTCTCAGGACCCTTCCCTGGCTGGCCTTTTCACCACTGCCTCCACTTTGACGGAAGAGAAGATCCATCGCCATAACTCTCTCATGACCTCCATGGAAGATGTGATCTCCAACTCCAAGCTCAAACGGGANNAAATATGCCCTGCAGGCCCAGGCGGAAGGGTGGACCATAGCGGGCGCGTTGACTGATGCGAAAGGGGACCGCAGCCTGAAAGCCTCCCAGCAACCCGATCCCGACTCCAACTTGCGCGTCGTGGAAGTGCAGGAAAAGGGGATCGTCCTGCGCGGGGCCAAATGCATGATCTGCGGCGTGGCCGCGGCCAATGAGATCTTTCTCCTGCCGGGCACGGCCTATGGGGAAGCCGACAAAGATTTCGCCCTGTCCTGCGCCGTCCCGCGGGACGTCGAAGGCTTGACTATTATCGAAGCCCGCCGGCCCAGCGACACCCGGGAGCAGGAGGAGGGTTTTGATATCCCCACCGAAACCGGGATCACCCAGGCCTATCTCCTCTTCGAGGATGTTTTTGTGCCCAGAGAACGGGTATTCCTCTGCCAAGAGTACGCTTACTCGGGAAAAGTCATCCAGTATTTTACGTCCATCTACCGCGCCTGCATCGGGGCCTGCGTAGCGGGCCAGGGAGATGTGATGGTCGGGGCTGGCGTATTGATGGCCCGGGCCAACGGCCTTTCGGCCAAAGCCTTTGCTCCGAAGTTTATCGAGATGGCGGTTAATAATGAAACGACCTTCACCATGGGAGTCGGATCGATTGCCCTGGGAGGCCGCCATCCGTCCGGAATCTGGATCCCCGACTCCCTCACTTCCCACACCAATAAGATCCATGTCGCCACCCTTCCCTATGAAACCAAACGGCTCTGCCAGGAGATCGGCGGGGGAATCGTGGAAACCGGATGCTTTCCTTCCTACCGAGATTTTACGGACCCGCGTTACGGGAAGCTGGTTCAGAAATATGTTAAAGCGGGCTCCTGCAGCGCCGAAGCGCGGGCCCGGGCCGCCCGGCTGAGTGAATGGCTCACCTTGGGTGCCGGGGTCCCCGGATGCATGCATGGCGGCGGTTCGCCGGATGGGGCCCGTCTGGTCGTGCGCTCCCTTCTCCCCCTCGAGAAATACGCTCAGATGGCCAAAAAACTGGCCGGTATCAAAGAAGAGATCCCCGATCCCGGGAAATGAACAGAATGATGGAATATTGGAATAAGGGGTTGAAGAATAAATGCCGTCTTTGATGTTTTTTCTTTTCCGAACCCAACATTCCATTATTCCAATATTACATTTTCAGAAGGTGTGAAAATGCCCAACAAAGTCGGCCGGATCTACGTGTGTGAAATCTGCGGGAACAAGGTGGAAATGGTGGTTGCCGGGAAGGGGACCCTTCACTGCTGCGGGCAGCCCATGAAGCTCGCAGGGGAGAAAAAATAGGGCTAAGGATTCAAAAATCCTTGACTTTATTGATAAGATTTATTAAAAGAAGAAAACCTATCCCCATCGAGTCAAAGGCAGGCAGATTCTCCCAAGAAAGGAGAAAGGGTCTATGGACGGGTACACGGGAAAGATTCTTCGAGTCGACCTGACAGCCAAGAAATGTACGGAAGAACCCTTAAATCCTAAATATGCCCGGGATTACATCGGAGGGACGGGTCTGGGAAACCGGATCATCTACGATGAGGTTCCTCCTTCCACGGACCCGCTGAGCCCGGAGAGTAAAATCGTCTTTACCACCGGCCCGGTAACCGCCACCAATTACCCCTCTGGCGGGCGCTACCAGATTTGCTTCAAGTCTCCCTTGACGGGCATTCTTTGCGATGCCAGCTCGGGGGGGTATTGGGGAGCGGACCTGAAACGGGCGGGTTATGACGCCATGATCATAGAAGGCGCCGCGGACGAACCTGTGTATCTCTGGATACACAATCAGAAGATAGAATTTCGACCCGCCGCCCACCTCTGGGGCATGGATGCCCTGAAAGTCCAGGAAGCCATCCAGAGAGAAATAGGGGACGAGAGAATCCGGGTGGCTTGCATCGGACCGGCCGGAGAGAAGAAGGTCCTCCTTTCCTGCATTATTAATGATGAGGGGAGGGCTCCCGGACGGGGAGGAAACGGAGCCATCCTGGGGGCCAAAAATCTCAAGGCGATTGCCGTCCGCGGAAACGGGAACTTCCCCCTCCATGACACGGAAACCTACAACGCTCTTTGCAAGAAAATCGCCAAAGAAAATGCCGTTTCCCCGGCGGTTGCGGCCATGCGCGAGTATGGCACGGCTCAAGTGCTGGACAACCTATGGGCCATGGGCGATATACCCGTTAAGAACTGGCAGAAGGGAATCTGGGAGGAAGGGTGCAAGAGCCTGGGCGGAAAGAAGATGAAAGATACCATCCTGGTTCCCCATACGGCCTGCTACCGGTGCACTCTCGGCTGCTCCAGATGGGTCAAGATCGAAGAAGGTCCCTACAAGATGGACGGGCCGGGACCGGAGTATGAGACCCTGGCGGCCTTTGGAACCATGTGTCTGATCGACGATCTCAACGCCGTCTCTTTTGCCAACGACCTCTGCAACCGGTACGGGGTCGACACGATTTCCACCGGTGTGGCCATTGCCTTCGCCATGGAAGCCTATGAAAAAGGACTGATCCACAAAGAGGACACCGGGGGCATCGAGGTGAAATGGGGCGATGTGCAGGCCATGATCGCCTTGACGCACCAGATCGGAAAAAACGAGAAACTGGGAGCGCTTCTGGGACAGGGGGTGAAAAGGGCCGCTGAAAAACTGGGTGGGGATTCCTGGAAATACGCGGTCCATGTAAAAGGAATGGAGGCTCCCATGCACGACCCCCGCACGTTCTACAGCATGGGGTTGACCTATGCGGTGGGACCCCGCGGAGCATGCCATCTCCACGGCCATGCGCCTCTCTGGGAAAATGTGCAGGATCCCCTTCCCGAGTGGGGGCTGAAAGGGATGTACCCGCTCCACGAAAGCAAGGGCAAGGGACTCTTGGTAAAACTCTCCCAGGACTTTACCGCCGTGGTCAACTCCATGGTTTCCTGCTACTTCGTCACCTTCATCCTGAAACCTTCTGACCTGGCCGCCGTGCTGACCGCGGCTACGGGAACCAAGTACACCGCCAAGAGCCTGCTCAAGGTGGGAGAACGGATCATGGCCCTCCACCGGGCTTACAACAACCTGTGCGGGATCACCCGAAAGGATGATGTCCTGGCCCCCCGCCAGTTGGAAGCGACCAAAGAAGGGGGCAATGCCGGCAAAGTTCCGGATATGGAGGTCATGCTCAAAGAGTTTTACAAGGCCAGCGGCTGGACCCCCAGCGGCAAGCCATCCCGGCAGACGCTCGAATCGCTGGGCCTCCGGGATGTGGCCAAAGACTTATACGGGCCGAAGAAGAAATAAGAAGACAAGCACGTCCTGCCGATTTTTCCGCTCGAAAGCCTGCCTGGTTTTATCCGTGGAAGGTAGGGGCGATTCATAAATCGCCCCTATATAAGTTCATTTACAATTACTTTCTTCCCCGTTACTATGAATTTGTAAGAACTGCTGGACTCCGAAGACCCTATTCATCCTGGCGGAGGGAGAGAGAAGTGCCCAAGGAGAATAAATTCACCTACCCAACGGGCAAGCTCCCTCTTGAAGACCTCTCCCGTCTCCTTGCCCGCTACGCGCAAAAGGACCCGCGCATCGTGGTTGCGGCCGGGATCGGCAAAGATGCCGCGGTGATTTCTTTCGGGGATCGGTATTTGGTGGCCAAGACCGATCCCATCACCTTCGCCACGGATGAGATCGGGTGGTACGCGGTGAACATCAACGCAAACGATGTCGCCGCTATGGGAGGAATTCCCAGATGGTTTCTGGCCACGCTGCTTTTGCCCGAAGGGAAGACAGGGCCAAGGGAGGTAGAGGAGATTTTTGCTCAGATCTCCGCCGCGTGTAAGGAAATTGGAATCATTCTGTGCGGGGGGCATACGGAAATTACCCACGGGCTCGACCGCCCGATCGTGATCGGGCAGATGCTGGGAGAGGTGGATAAGAAAAGGTTGGTCTCTCCAGAGAAGATCCGGGTGGGGGACGAGATCATCCTCACCAAAGGGATCGCCGTCGAGGGGACAGCCCTGATTGCCCGGGAGTGGAAGGGATTAGAAAACCTGTTGGACAAAAAAGAAATAGAGCAAAGCCGAAATCTGCTCCATTCTCCGGGGATCAGCGTAGTTCGGGAGGCGCGAATCGCCAGTGAAGCGGCGGAGGTCCACGCCATGCATGATCCTACCGAGGGAGGGCTGGCCACCGGCCTCCAGGAGATGGCCGATGCCGCGGGCGTGGGAATGTTGGTAGAGATGGATAAGATCTCCATCCTGCCGGAGACAACCCTGATCTGCGAGAAACTCAAGCTGCACCCCCTGGGCCTTTTAGCGTCAGGGGCCATGCTAGTTGCCGTGGCGGCGAAGGATTCAAAAAAGGTCCTCCACGCTCTGGAGACGGCAGGAATATCTGCGTCCGTCATTGCCAGGGTCTGGGAAAAGGACAAAGGGATCAAATTGGCGGAAAGTGGAAAGGTCCGAGATCTGCCTACGTTTGCCCGGGATGAAGTCGCCCGCTTGTTTGAAGGGAGTGAAAGATGAGTTCTTTTACCACCCGGTACAAGAACAAAAAGTTTGTCAAGGAGAGAGTCGAGCTGGACGGGCACGCTTATGAAAACTGTGAATTCGAAGGCTGCCTGATCGTCCTGGAAAAAGGAGATACGGAGATCAAGGGCTGCAAATTCAATCATTGCCGACTGATGCTCCTGGGCCAGTCCTTGCGGATTGCGAAGATTCTTTCCCTCTTTATCGGGGACAAACCTTTGAGGGTTCTGGACTTCGCCGAACCGGAGGTATTTGGGGAAAAGAGATGAAGTTCACCACAGAGGAACAGAGGACACAGAGAACAGGTAAAAAGACAAGCACCAATTTCCAATAATCAAATAATTTTCTTTAAGCATTTTAGACAAATCATATGAAACCTTCTTCCAAGGAAAAGGCGGCTTGCAAGAATTGGATCAAATTTATCGGCACGGCCGGCGCCCGCTTCGTTGTGGCCCGGCAACTGCGGTCTTCCGGCGGGATCTGGCTTTCTTTCCAAGGGGTCAACCTGTACATGGACCCGGGGCCGGGGGCGCTCGTCCGTTGCCTGGCCAGCAATCCCAAACTCGACCCCACGATGCTGGATGGGATCCTCCTTTCCCACAGGCACCTGGACCATTCCGGTGATGTGAATGCCCTGATCGAGGCCATGACCGAGGGGGGTTATCAGCGCAAGGGGGTACTCTTCTCTCCCGGAGAAGCCCTTGAAGATGACCCCGTGGTTTTTCAATATATCCGGGAGTATCTGGGGAAGATCGAGACCTTGAGAGAAAACCAGGATTATTCCTTGGGGAACTTGAAATTCTCCACTGCCGGGAGGCATCACCATTCGGTGGAAACGTACGGCTTCAACTTTCGCCTTCCCGAGGCCACCGTTTCTTACATTACCGACACGAGGTTTCATCCCGATTTGTTCTCCCAATATCCCGGGGAAGTGCTCCTCCTGAATGTGGTTCTCCTGGCAGAGATTCCAAACCGCAGGATCGACCACCTTTCCTTCGATGATGTGAAAGCCGTGCTGAAAGAGAGCAGGGCCAAAGCCATCATCATGACCCATTTCGGAACACGCATGCTCCAGGCCGACCCCTCGGAGTTAGCCGAGCGCCTGAGCGACGAAACCGGCAGAAGGATCATAGCCGCCCAGGATGGGATGACCCTGGAAATTGCCGAGCTGATGAAAGATTGAGAGATGAATCGAGGGAGTTCCCTGTTTTTTAGGTCCTTTGTCCTCATCCCCTTGATGCTAATCTCTGTGCGCTCTGTGGTTTGTTCTAAGAGGGAAGAAAGGAGGGTTCCATGGATTCCGATCTCAGCAGGCTTCGCCATGCATTTCTCACCTTCGGCATCGGGGTGATCGCCGGGATATCACCTTTCCTTTTCATGCAGCTCCTCCCCGCCCTGCTGAATCCGGGCCTGCACCCGGAGCCTCCCAATTATCTAGCCATCCTCCTTACCGGATCTCTGGTGGGGATCATCACGGCCATCATCTTCGCCGCCCAATTCAAGAAGAGGGAACCGCAGGATATTTTCTTCTACGCCCTTGGCATCCCGGCCATTTTGATTGCCACGGTCAGCAACATGAGCACCGAATTCAAAGCGGTGCGCCAAATCTCGGAAGTGAAGGAGAGCTTGACCAGCACGGTGTTAAGTCCTCCCCAACCCGAAGCCATTTCTGGGCAGCCCATTCCCCTGACCCCTCCCCCACCCGCCAGCCAAGGGTGGAATAAGACAAACTCGGCCGTGGCTTGGGCGGAAGAAGGAAAGGAAACCCCGGGAATGCTTTTCGCGCAGGCGGGCGGTTTTTCCGTGGCGATCGGGGAATATTCAAATGAAAAGGCGGCTTGGGAAGATTACCGAAAATACAAGGATCAGAGGTTACGGACAGAACTCTATTCACCCAAGAACCTGAATGTGATCGAGACCCGAAAGGGAGTGTATGCATTGGTTTACGGCCGCTATTCCTCGCAGGAGGAAGCGACCAAGGTTTTCCAGTTGTTGAGAATCAATGACCCGGGACTGAACGTGAGGATCCTCAAGTACTGAGAAGGGAGGCTCTTCCCTTCAGATAGCCCTTTTCTTGTTGAAGGCTGATACTTATCTCTTTCCTGTGTATTCCAGAACATGCATTCCATTCCCCGCCCGGTCGGTAATATAGATGAACCCGCGATAATCCAGGTCCACATCATTGGTTTGAATGAACCTCTTACCCCGCCCAGCGCTAGAGCTACCCGGGTCCGGAATATAAAAACCGACTTCCCGGGGATGGTAAGGATCGGAGATCTCCACGACCCTCAGGCCGGCGTTGAAGTACGCTATATAGAGCAAGGTTCCGCCGATGATCTCTCCATCCATGGTTTCGGCAAACTGATGGGGGCCGAAAAGGCCGCCCCGCTCGCAGAAGTCGCCGTCGGGAACTTTGAANNCAGTTGAAGGCCAAGGCTTCCTCGCTGATGGCCAGAAAATTGCGCACATCCCCCTTCCCTTCGGTGAAGTTGGGAACCTTCATCCCATTAAAGGGGACTGTGGTGTGAATCCCGGAGAAGGGAGGGGAGAAATCCAGATGAGAAATCATCCTTGGGTTGGCTTTGTCGGTGATATCCAGGATGACCATATCCCCACCGCCTAAATAAGAAAGATAGGCCCGGTTGCCGGAAATGACCGGGTGGTGCAAACTAACCCCGCCGGCCCCCGGAGCCCCGGGAAGCTGCTGGGGAAGGCCCCAGTTGGCTACGAATTTAGGCTGCTGCGGATTCTTGAGGTCATAGATGATTAAGTGTTGACCCCGCCACCCGGGCTGAGTGGCGGAGAGGTAGGCATAACCGGTCTTGGCATCCCACCAGCTCTTGTGGGCCGCCTGGAGGGGGCCGATGGTGGAGACCATTTGGGGATTGGCCTTATTGCTGATATCCCAGACTTCGAACCCGGTAAACTCGCTCGACTCCTGGTTGCGCAGGAGGTAGTCCTTCCCGTCGAAATGTTTGATCGACACCTGGACCGCCCGGCTCTCCGCTCCTCTTCTGCCGGGAATGTGCTTTACGATCTTGGGCTGACGCGGGTTGGAAACCTCCACAATGGAAGTCCCGTTGGATTCGGCTTTTCCGGTCAAAGGGTTCAATTCTTCTCCCCGGTGGTGGCCGATGTAAGCGAAGTGACCCTTCAGGACGATCTGCAGGCTGTTCCGCCCCTGCAGGTCGCTGTGTCCGATGAGACGTACATTTTGGGCTTCCGCAGCTTGAGCCGGGTGGGGGTGAAAGAAACCGGTTAGAATGGGCATCCACATGAAGAGGCAAATAGCTGCTTTCCCGGAGAGATGAAACTCCTTCTTCATTTAAACCCCCTCCTCCGAACGAGATAGATATTCTAATCATACGTCAGAATCGGCCAAAGTGCGAGTAGGGGCGGTTCGCGAACCGCCCCTACAGAAGGGGAAAAAACCGGCTTGGATTTTCTTCCCAAGGATCCAAGAAAAGGGTATGATTTGTTGGATCTACATTTTAGGAAATCGGGAGGAGTTAACGATGAGCCGAAAGAAGATCCTCATCTTCAGGGGAAGTCCGCGACGAGAGGGAAACAGCACCCTTCTCGCCCAGCAGGCGGAAGCGGGAGCGAAGGCCGCAGGGGCGGACGTGGAAAGTTTTTTTCTCCACGAAATGGATATAAAAGCCTGTGATGCCTGCGACATCTGCCGGGACAAGACGGAAACCGATTGCATTTTGGATGATGATATGAGGGGCATCTTCCCGAAACTCCGCCAGGCCGACGGAATTGTGATCGCCAGCCCCATTTACTGGTTTACCGTTTCGGCGCANNTGGTATGCGCTGGGAGGGCCGGAAGGATATGCACTCAAAGGGAAGAAGTTCGGAATTGTATTGACTTATGCTGACACGGACCCCTTTACCTCGGGAGCTGTGAACGCATTGCGTACTTTCCAGGACGCCCTGAATTTCATTAACGCTACCATTGTCGGCATGGTCTATGGAAGCGCCTGGGAGGCCGGGGCGATCAAGGATAATCGGGAAGTCATGGAAAAGGCGTACGAGTTGGGGAAAAAGCTGGCATCCCCTTGAGCCTTTCTATCCAAGCAGTCAGCCCGGGACCCGGTTCGATGATGGGCTAACCAATCCGGGCGGTCTCGGGAGCTTAGAAATAAAGTCCTCGTTCAAGGATTTACGCAGACAGGGGATCGAAATGAAGGTAATGGGTGTGGTATAGGCGTCCGCAGGGGTGACCCTCTTGCCGCCAGAACGAATACGGGTAGACGGGACTCAAAGGCATTATCGATTTTCGCCCATGGAAAGGAGCACCCATGAAATACGATTTGCTTCTCAAAGGTGGAAGGGTTGTAGATAAAGCCTTTCCTGCCGAAGGCCGGATGGATATCGGAATAAAAGGGGAGATCATCGCCGGGGTGAAGCCTGATCTAAACCCTAAGGAAGCACGGCGAGTGATTGATGTCAATGGTTCCATCGTCTCCCCGGGCCTGATTGATTTTCACGCCCATGCCTTTCTGGAAGCGAAGGAACTGGGAAAGGAGACCGACCCTACCTGCCTTTCTACAGGAGTTACAACGCTGGTGGATGGGGGAAGTTCGGGGGCGGCGACCTTCGAGGGTTTCAAAGAATTCTTGATCGACCGGGCGGAGACCCGGTTGCTCGCTTTCCTGCATATTTCCTCGATCGGATTGGCCGATCTATCCGTCGGGGAATCAACCTATCTTCCTTTGCTGAACCCGCAGAGGGCCGCTGAAATGACCAAAAAATACCCAGGCCTGATCCTGGGCATAAAGGTCCGCGTGCAGAAGGAAAATGTGGGCAGCAACGGTCTGGAGCCGCTCCGATTAGCCAAGCAGGCTGCGGCTCTTGCAGGGGGTCTGCCCACCATGGTCCATGTAACCGACCCGCCGGTTCCTTTAAGCCAAATCCTGGAACTCCTGGGACCCGGGGATGTCGTCTCTCATTTTCTTCACGGTCGGGGTATGGGCATTCTAGATCGGGAAAAACGGATTTCCGCTCCTGTTCGGGAGGCTAGGCAAAGGGGTATCCTTTTTGATGTGGGACACGGCCGCAACCACCTGAACTTCTCCGTCGCCCGCAGAGCGCTGGACGAAGGCTTTCTGCCGGACACGATTTCGACTGATCTGACCAGAAAAGGAAAAGCAGGAGTGTCCCGGAACCTCCCCCACTGCCTGTCCAAGTTCTTGACCCTGGGGATGGATCTTCCGTCGATCCTTGCCTGCGCGACCATCAATCCGGCCCGCATCATGAAAAGNNGAACGTCATCGGGACCCTCAGGGAAGGTGCCTGCGCGGATATAGCGGTTTTTTCTCTCGAGACGGGGGAGTTTGTTTTTGAGGATTGCGACGGGAATACCCTCAAAGGCCAACGCAGCCTCACCCCTCGATATACCTTCCGCGGGGGCAAACTGGTATGGCCGGCGGAATGAGAATGGGCTTAGACAATGGGATCTTCAAATCCATCTCGCAGGTGGTCGCTAATAAGAATCTTATCGGGACCCGGATAAACACCGATAAAAAAATATGACTTCAAGGCATTATTGGGTTGGCACACAGATAAAGAGACATGAACGCTAATAAAAAGACGAAACCTAAAACGGCTTTATCGCTTTGCGTTCTCTGCGAGATATATGCCTTTTTTCTGTAAATTTTCAGAATTTGAAGGTTGGCGATAAGGGGTCCTAGCCCGTCAATATGTTGCGTTCCCGGACGAAGGCGCGGATATGG
>PMCE01000402.1 GCA_003154025.1 Syntrophaceae bacterium | reverse complement strand
TTCGGGATCATCCTCCAGCTCATCCTAGTCAATGCGATCTGGCTGACCAATGGTTCCGACGGCATCCCCAAGATTCCTTCGCCCTGGATCGGGTCCTTTGAGTTGAAAGACCCCGGCACCATCTTCTATGTGGCAACGGTTTCTTTGGTTCTTTTGACCTGGGGCGCCATCCATCTCAAAGATTCCCGTGTGGGCCGCGCCTTCATGGCCATCCGGGAGAACGAGATGGCGGCCGGGACAGCCGGGGTGAATACCACCTACTACAAGATTATGGCCTTTTCGCTTTCTGCGGGTTACGCCGGCTTCGGGGGCTGGCTGTTCGCACATAGCGGTTCGCATTACATCAGTCCGGACACCTTTTCCTTTGAGCAGTCGGTGATCATGCTGGTCATGGCCGTATTGGGGGGAAATGGCTCGGCGATCGGCTCCATCGTGGGGGCCATCCTGCTTACGCTGCTGCCGGAGGTTCTGCGGTTTCTAAAGGATTCCTACATGATGGTTTATGCCGCGGGGATCGTACTCATCATGATCTTCATGCCGAGCGGGATTGCCGGCCTGGTGAAGAACCTGCCCGTCAGTGCGCGGCTGCGGGAGTGGTGGAGGGACGGTTCGACGGCGGCCCGGCAGGTTGCGGCAGCCACCTCCACCCTGAAGATCCCGGATGCCGCGCTTCCGGCCACATTTTCTAACTGTTCTGGATCGAACGAGGTGCTGCTCACCGTCAAAGGGCTGGCCAAGCACTTCGGGGGTCTCAGGGCAGTAGACGGAGTGGACATGGAGGTCCGACGGGGGATGATCCATGCCCTGATCGGGCCGAACGGTTCCGGGAAGACGACGATCCTCAATATGCTCAGTGGCCTGTATGTCCCGACGGCCGGAGAAATCCTCCTGGAGGGGAGGGCCATCAGCGGGCAGAAGTCGCATCACATCACCTCACAGGGCATGGCCCGGACGTTCCAGAACATCCGCCTTTTCGGCGAGCTCAGCGTTTTGGAAAACGTCCTTATCGGCCAGCATTGTCACACCCGGTCGGGTCTGCTCACCAGCGTTCTGCAGCCGCCCTCACAGAAGGCCGAAGAAGCGGGGATGCGCAAGAAGGCGCTGGAGATGTTGGCCTTCGTGGGCCTGAAGGGGAAGGAGTTTGCCCAGGCCAACAGCCTGCCCTATGGACAGCAGCGGCTGCTTGAGCTGGCGCGGGCCCTGGCCTCGGACCCGAAACTGCTCCTGCTGGACGAGCCTGCGGCTGGATTGAACGCTGCTGAGACCGATGCGCTCGTGGAACTCCTTTTTCAGATCTGCGACCGAGGCATCACCATTTTACTGGTCGAACACGACATGAGCCTGGTGATGAATGTGTCCGACCATATCACTGTCTTGAACTTCGGCAAGAAGATCGCCGAGGGCTCCGCCGAGGAAGTCGAACATAACCAGGAAGTGATTGACGCTTATCTGGGCACGGAGGTGAGCAATGCTTAAGCTCGAAGGAGTCGAGACCTGGTATGGGGCCATTCAGGCAATCAAGGGCATTTCGTTGGACGTTAGTCAAGGCGAGATCGTGGCCCTGCTCGGCGCAAATGGTGCCGGCAAGAGCACTACCATCAAGACCGTCACCGGGCTCTTGAAGGCGGCTAAGGGCCGGATCGAGTTCATGGAGAAGGACATCACGGGAATGGAAGCCGAAGACATCGCGGAGATCGGGATCGCCTGTGTGCCGGAGGGGCGGCGCATCTTTCCGGGGCTCACCGTGACGGACAACCTGATGCTGGGCGCGACGCCGAGGAAGCGGGCGTCCAAGGAGGAGATTCAAAGGGACCTTGCCCGCGTCTTCGGAATCTTTCCCCAGCTCGAGAAATTCAAGGGAAGTCTGGGCTGGCAGTTGTCCGGCGGCCAGCTTCAGATGCTGGCCATCGGGCGCGGTCTGATGGCCAGGTCGAAGATTCTGCTTTTGGACGAGCCCTCTCTGGGGCTGGCGCCGGTCGTGGTGCAGGAGGTGTTCAGGGTCATCAAGGAGATCAACAAGATGGGGACGACCATCTTGCTGGTGGAGCAGAACGCCCGGATGGCGCTCCTGATCGCCAATCGCGGCTTCGTGCTGGAGACGGGCAAGGTGGTGCTGACGGACACCGCCGCCAACCTGCTGGCCAACGAAGAGATGAAAAAGCATTACCTGGGGGTCCACGCGCACGTCAAAGAGGCGCGCCAGCGCCGGCGCGCCCGGGATCAATCCAAACCCACCTGATTTCCTTTCGGTAAACCCCCGCCTTGCCGGCGGGGGACTCACAGAAATTTTGCCTTTCCGGGAAGCTCAGGTCGTGGCCCGGGCCCTTGCGTCCGGGCCTGGGATCCGNNGGTTCCTCGCGGGTCCATTTTGTACCATGCTTCTGGCCGACATGGGCGCGGAGGTCATCAAGATCGAAACTCCGGACCACGGCGACGACGCCCGCTACCAGGGGGCGGTCGTCAAGGGAGAGAGCGGGTATTTCGTCGGGATGAACCGNNCGGCCCGGAGTCATGCGCAGCTTGGGGCTCGATTATGAAACTCTCAAGAAAGTGAATCCGGGCATCGTCTACTGCGGGATCTCCGGTTTTGGAAAGGACGGCCCCCACGCTCTCCGCCCGGCCTTTGATTTCATCGCCCAGGGGATTTCGGGCTTCATGAGCGTCACCGGGTTTCCCGACCGGGAGCCGGTGAGGACCGGGATTCCCATCTCCGACTCGGTGGCCGGAATTTATGGCGCCTTCGGGGTCCTGGTCGCTTTGATGGCCAGACAGCAAACCGGAAGGGGCCAGGAGGTTCAAACCAGCCTGGTGGACGCCATGGTCAGCATTTTGAGCCTACAGGCGGATTGGTATTTTCACACCGGCAAGGTTGCCGAGCGCGCCGGAAATGACCACCCGGTGGGGTCTCCTTATGGAACCTTCAAGGCCCTGGACGGGTATATCAATATCGCTCCCGCAGGGCAGCCTATGTGGGAGAGGCTGGCGCAGGCCATCGGTTTGAAGGATTTGATTTCGGACCCGAAGTTTGTTACAAATGACTTAAGAAGACAAAACCGCAAGGAGCTGAATGGGATCATCAACCGGATTACCTCCCAGAAGACCATGGGAGAATGGATTGAATACCTGAATCGGGAAGGAGTTCCCTGCGGGCCCATTCACAACCTGGCCCAGACTTTTGAAGACCCCCAGGTCAAGCATCAGCAGATGGTGCTGGAGCTGGAGCAGCCTTCGGTAAAGATGAAGGTCCTTGGCTTTCCGGTCAAAATGAGCG
Source organism: Syntrophaceae bacterium (assembly GCA_003154025.1). Next base: position 962 of record PMCE01000402.1, on the reverse strand, counting down.
AGACTCCGGCAAGGATCCGCCGTCCGTCCCCGCAACTGGGGGAGCACTCGGAAGAAATCCTTAAGAACCTCGGGTATTCCCAGGATGATATTCGAGAATTAAAAGGCAAGAGGGTAATCTGAATCCCAAGGCAAAGAATTCTCCGGGCAGATCCATTTTCCGGAACGGAGGATCAGGCCGAGGGGACAGGAGAAAAGGAGCCTATTTATGAAGACAGACGAGGTTGTCGTTCGAGAGGTCATGCTGAGGGATGGCCTGCAGAATATTCCCGAGTTCATCCCCACGGAAGCCAAAATCGAGCTTTTCCGGCTCATCGTGGCCAGTGGCCTGCGGAGTCTGGAGGTTACTTCTTTTGTAAGCCCCAAAGCCATTCCGCAATTCCGCGATGCCGCCCAGGTAGTCCAGGCCACGTCGAAGATGACCCCGAAGGGAGTGGAGGTATCGGCCCTGATCCCGAATCTGAAGGGGGCCCAGCTGGCCGTCGAGAGCGGCATGCGCAAAGTGGGCTTGGTCATGTCGGTGAGCGAGTCCCACAACATCAATAACGTCCGGCGGACCACGGCGGAATCGATCGATGAGCTGAAGAAGGTCCTGGAGCTGAGGGAAAAATATCCTGACTTGGTCGTGAAAGCGGGGATGGCCACCGTCTTCGGCTGTCCTTTTGAGGGCAAAATCAAACCGGAGGTGACCCTCGGCTTCATCCGCCAGTTCTATCAGCTGGGGATCCGGGACATGTCCATCGCGGACACGGTCGGCTTCGGGAACCCGAGAGAAGTGAAGGAGATGTCCCGGCTCTGCGTGACCGAATTCCCGGATGTCTCCTTTTCCATCCACCTGCACAATACCCGCGGATTGGGCCTGGCCAACTCCCTGGCCGCCTACGAGGCCGGGATCCGCGTCCATGACGGGGCCGTTGGCGGGCTGGGCGGGTGTCCCTTCGCCCCCGGGGCGAAAGGAAACAC
>PMCE01000531.1 GCA_003154025.1 Syntrophaceae bacterium | reverse complement strand
CGCCGCGGTCATTCAAAGACGAAAGGGTCTAATCTTTCATGCCCAGGAGGAAAGAGAGGTCGAATCGGTCTTCCCTGCGCTCTTGCCGGATTTCAGGGCGGGTCTTCGGTCAACGCTATGCGTTCCTTTGATTTCCCGGGATGAGGTTATCGGAGCGCTCCATTTCCCGTCGAGAACATATAAGGCTTATTCGGAGCGAGATTTGAAGCTAGGGGAAAGTATTGCTAATCAGATTGCCGGAGCCATTGCTAATGCTCAACTCTTCGAGGAGCTTAAACGAGCGGAAACAGAGCTGCTGGGCAGTAAGGAACGTTTTGAACAGGTGGCTGAAAATGCCGGGGAATGGATCTGGGAAGTGGATGCGAATGGGCTATACACATATGCAAGCCCTGTCGTGGAAAGGATCCTCGGTTATAGATCAGAAGAACTGGTAGGGAAAAAATACTTTTTCGAGTTATTTGGCCCGGAGGTACGAGAAAACCTAAGGAAAAGAGCCTTGGAGAGTTTTAAAAAAAGGGATGCCATCAGAAACTTTGTTAGTCCGAACTCCCATAAGAATGGCAGCCTCGTTTATCTCGAAACAAACGCGTCGCCGATCGTGGATGGCCGGGGGAACCTTCTCGGATATCGAGGGGCGGATACCGACATCACCAGTCGCCAAAGGGCTGAGGAGGCATTGCGACGGAGTGAGAAGGAAGCGCAGGGGCTGGCCCGGGAAAATGCCATTTTGGCGGAGATCAGCCGAATCATCAGTTCTGCCTTTAGCATTGAGGAGATCTATAAACTATTTTCTGAAGAGGTGAAAAAACTTATCGACTTTGATCTAATTACCGTTGGCCTGATCGAAGCCCCCAAAGACGTGATCATTAACCGGTATGTTGAAGGCACCCCGGTACCCGGCAGAAGCCGAGGAGAGTCTTTCCCCATGAAGGGAACGATGACCGGCGCGGTAATAAACAGCCGGAAAGGCTTCATGATAGATGCCCAGGACGAAAAAGAGGTCGAGCAGAAATCTCCGGCTCTCCTCCCTGATTTCCAGGCGGGCCTACGTTCATTCTTGAGCGTTCCTCTAATCTCCGGCGACCAGGCCATCGGGGTGCTCCATCTGAGATCCAAAGAGTATAAGGCCTATTCGGAACGGGATCTTAAGCTGGCGGAAAGCATTGCGAATCAGATCGCCGGAGCCATTGCCAAAGCTCAGATCTTCGAGGAGTTGAACCGGACTGCGAGGGCCCTCGGAGAGGTGGAGCAGCGTAACGGCGTACTGGTGGAAGCCGTCGGACGTGCCGGGGAGGGAATGATCATCCTTGGAAATGCGGGCCAGGATGGGGCCTTTTGTATGTTTGCCAACGACCAGGCTCAGAGAATCCTTGGATACACCGAGGAGGAACTCCATCATCTCCACTGGAGGGACATCGTCCATCCCTCATTCCATGAGGCGGCGGGGGACCGCTTTGGGCGACGGGTGGCGGGAGAAGAGTTCTCCGGCCTGTATGAAATTGTTGTTCTGAATAAAAACCACGAGGGAGTTCCCATCGAAATTACAGGGACCATCACCCAAATGCAGGGAGAATCGGTATTGGTTTGTTTTCTCCGTGACATCACCAACCGTAAAAAGGCAGAGGAAGCTCTGCGGGACGCCAAAGAACAAACTGAAAAGGTCAACCTGGAACTCCGGTCGTCCATCGAACAGGCCAATCGGTTAGCCTTTGAGGCCAAGGCGGCCAGTGTCGCCAAGAGTGAATTCCTGGCGCATATGAGCCATGAAATCCGGACGCCCATGAACGGGGTTATCGGGATGACCAATCTGCTTCTGGATACGGAATTAGGCCCGGAGCAAAAAGAATGCGCCGAAATCATCCAAAAGAGCGGCCTGTACCTGCTCGGGATTATCAATGGCATATTGGATTTTTCCAGGATTGAGGCGGGGAAAATTGATCTCAAAATGGATGACTTCAACCTGCGTTCAAACGTTGAAGACCTTATGGATGCCCTGGCCTTCAAGGCCCAGGAAAAAGGGCTGGAATTGACTTATCTAATCCCTGTCGCGGTACCCCTGCTGCGGGGCGATTCCGGCCGCCTTCGCCAGATTTTAACCAACCTGGCCGGCAACGCCATAAAATTTACCGATACCGGAGAGGTTAGCGTCCAGGTTTCTGTAGGGAAAGAAGAGGGGCTCCAGGTTGTCCTCCGTTTTGTCATAAAGGATACGGGGATAGGCATTCCTCGGGATCAAACCGATAAAATATTCCAGCCCTTCATCCAGGCAGACAATTCTTCAACCAGGCGGTTCGACGGGACGGGGTTGGGACTCTCTATCTGCAAACGGATGGTGGAGGCGATGGGGGGAGAGATTGGAGTCGAAAGCGAGGAGGGAAAGGGTTCCACTTTTTGGTTTACCCTATCCTTTGAGAAACGGGGGGAGAGCGGAGAAGAGGAAATAGAGTTTCCTAAAGATTATGCCAAAGCCAGAATTCTGGTCGTGGATGATCATGCCGCCAATCGTCGGNNTGCACCTTGCGGTAAACGAGGGAGATCCTTATCTCCTCGCCTTCCTGGATATGTTTATGCCGGGAATAAATGGGGAAGAGGTAGGAAAGAAGATCAAAGCAGATCCTCTTCTTAAGGATACCGTCCTCATTCTGATGCCCCCCCTCATGCAATGCGTAGGAATCGATTGTAAAAAACTCGGCTTCTCCGGATATCTGTCCAAACCGGTAAAAAGGAAGCCGCTCCTGGAGTGTCTCCGGAAGGCTCTAAATCGGGAAGAAAGCGGAAGCCCTGAGACCTGCAAGCTAAAGATTGCCCAACCTCCCGGGGGCCTGGATTCTTCGAAAAAGTTTCGGATTCTTCTGGTCGAGGACAACCTCACCAACCAAAAAGTAGCCCTGAGAGTGCTGCAGAAGATGGGCCATCAGGCAGACGCGGCGGCAAACGGTCTCGAAGCCCTGAAGGCGCGGGAACGAAATCTTTACGATCTCATTTTGATGGACGTGCAGATGCCGGTTATGGACGGCCTTGAGGCTACGCGCCAGATCCGCAGCCTGGAGGAGGCGTTTGGCAGGCCGAGAATTCCGATCATTGCCATGACCGCCCACGCCGTAAAAGGAGATCGAGAAAAATGTCTGGAGGCCGGTATGGATGACTATTTGAATAAGCCCATCCAGCCCAAAGAGCTGGCCGATATGATAACTCGCCGGGCCCCAAGAGAGAAAACCAGCGAGAAGGATCCGGCTTCTCTCCAAGAACCCGGGGATCGGGCCATATTGGACCGGATGGAATTATTGGAGCGCCTGGGAGGGGATGAAGAATTTTTGAAAGAAGTCCTGAATATATTCCTACAGGATGCGCCCGGCAGGATCCTCTCCCTCCGGGAGGCGATCTCGAAGAACGACACCCGGGGAATTCGATTCCAGGCCCATACCCTCAAGGGATCTTGTGCGACTGTGTCGGCGATGGCTTTAAAAGAGGATGCCCGGCAAATTGAGGTCGCGGGGGAAAACAGTGATTTAAACCGGGCCAAAGATCTCCTGCCTCTCCTGCAGAAGGATTTTGAGGATTTCCAGCGGGTGACTGCCCGAAAGGTTCTAGAGGCATGAAGATACTGGTTGCTGATGATGATCCCACCTGCCGCCATTCCCTGGAGTCCATTTTGGCCGCGGAACAGTATGCGGTGACTTCCGTCGGCGACGGGATATCCGCCTGGGATCAGCTGGTAAGCCCGGAAGCACCGCCCCTGGCGATTCTAGATTGGGTTATGCCGGGCATGGAAGGGGAAGAGATCTGTCGCCAGCTCCGACAATTTTTTACGTTGACCCCAACTTATATTATCCTGCTCACCAGTAAAGGAAATCCCAAAGATATCGCCCTGGGCTTTCAGGCCGGAGCCAATGACTACATCCGGAAACCTTTCCACGCAGACGAACTGCTTGCCCGGGTTAGGGTTGGCGAACGGGTGGTCAGACTCCAGACGACCTTAGTCGACCGGCTGGGTGAGCTGCAGGGCGCCCTTTCTAAAGTCGAGACTTTGCAAGGGCTCCTCCCCATGTGCTCCACCTGCAAAAGAATCCGGAATGATCAGAATTACTGGCGGGAGGTGGAGTCCTATATCTCGCAAAATTCGAAGGCTGAGTTCAGCCACGGAATCTGCCCGGATTGTCTCGATAGGTGCTTGAGACCCAAACGAAGCAAAGATTTTCAGGATGATTTCCGTGGAGGAGTTGAAAAATGAATGATCGGCAAATTCAAATCGTTCAGGAGAAGCTAAGTATACTGGGGGCGATGATCGAATCCGCGGGTAGTGAAAGCGAAGGGCTTCTGGCCGCTGTTAATTTGAGGGGCGTTGCCCAAATTGCCAGGGAGATTGAGGATACTCTGCAAGGTGATTTGGGAAAAGATTTATCCAAACCAGAGGAGGAAGCCTTGAAATATGCGGAGGCTCTATATGCCGGGGCAAAGAATGGGGTCTTTACCCGCCAGGAGTCAATTGAATATTTAGGGGACTCGGTCGAAGAGCTGGAAGGGGTTCTGGAAAGAACGAACCGGGTAAGAGAAAAGACTGAAAATATAAAAAAAACAATCCTTCAATACCTGAGAAAACTTGACCGCGAATCCTTTCCGTCCCTCCCGGATTCTGAAAAAGGGAGAAGCTCGGCTGATATCTCGGCTTAAGAGGAATTGCCATTGCCAGGGGGGAAATGGAAAGCCGGCAATCCTGGGAATCGGAAGCTAAGGGATGAAAGAAATGTCCCCGGAGGTAGGTGAACAAGTCCGTACTCTAGAAAGAATGTCGTCACAATTATCTCCATGGCAGAAAAATTACTGATTGTCGATGATGAAACCGCCCTCTGCTCTCT
>PMCE01000324.1 GCA_003154025.1 Syntrophaceae bacterium | reverse complement strand
AGCGTGAATCGGGAGGATGCGATGAATTTCGAATTTACCCAAGAAGAAAACATGCTGCGGGAGCAGGTGAAACGGCTGGCCAAGGAAAAGCTTGGCCCCTTGTCCGGGAAACTGCGGGAAGAGGAAGAGTCCCGGGAAATCTCGCTCCAGATCATAAAGGCCCTGGGGGACCAAGGGCTTACCGGTTTGTATGTTCCCGAAGAATACGGCGGGGCGGGGGTCAAATCGGTGGGCATCTGCATCGTGAGGGAAGAGCTGACCAAGGTCTCCCACCTGGCGGACCTCCTCTTTGCCGAACTGGGCCTGGCCACGTTTGGGATCACCTTTGAAGGAAANNACCGAGCCCAACGCGGGCTCGGATGTGGCCGCCCTGCAGGCGCGGGCTAAGAGGGACGGAGATTCCTACATCCTCAGCGGAGAAAAGACCTTTGCCTCGGTTGCCGGGATAGCGGACTTGTACCTCATCTTCGCCAAAACCGACCCGGAAAAGGGGAGAAAAGGAATCTCCGCCTTTCTGGTGGAAGCAGGGACTCCCGGCATAGAGATCCGGTCGATGGAGATGATGGCCGGAGCCCCCGAATACAGCATCTATCTCAGCGATTGCCGCGTTCCTGCGGCCAGCCGCCTGGGAAAAGAGGGAGCGGGGTGGGAGGTTGCCTTCGGAACCCTGGACACCTTCCGGGTGTCCGTGGGCGCGGCCATGCTGGGACTGGCGGAAGCCGCTTTCGAGGAAGCCTTTTCCTACGCCCGAAAGCGGACGGCCTTCGGGAAGCCCATCTCCGAATTCCAGGCGACTCAGCTGAAGCTGGCGAACATGGCCATGGAGATCGAAGCGGCGCGTTGGATGATTTACCGGGCGGCCCATCTGAAAGATGAGGGGAAAGTCTCCCGGACGATCAAATACGCCTCCATGGCCAAGCTCTTCGCCACGGAAATGGCCTGGCGGGTAGCCGACGAAGCGGTCCAGATCCATGGCGGTTCCGGCGTGACCAAGGGAGTCCGGGTGGAACAGCTCCTCCGGGAGGCCCGCCTTCCCCGGATTTATGAAGGGACCTCCGAAATTCAGCGGCTCACCATCTACCGTGAGATGGAAAGGGACTCTAAATGATCGACACCCACACGCACATCTTCCCGGACAAGATCGCTCCCAAGATCGTGGAGAATATGCGCGCCGATTCGGCGAATCAGATCCCCCTGTCCGGAGACTTCACCCTGAAGGATTTAAAAGCTTACATGGCCCGATGCTGCGTCGAGGCAGTCTTCACTTTTTGTGTGGCCGAGCGGGCCAAGGTCGTGCCATCGGCCAATGATTTTCTGGTATCCATAAACGACAACCGGACGATCTTCAGCTTCGGCACGATCCTGCCCGACCTGGAGGATCCGGTGGCGGAGGTGAGAAGGATCCGGGAACGGGGTCTTCGGGGGATCAAATTTCATTCCCTCTTTCAGCCTATCGGAGCCGGGGATGAAAACCTGCTTTCCATTTATGAGGAGATGGCCAGAACCGGAATGATCGCCTACTTCCACGTAGGGAAAGACCCCAATCACCCGTCCCACCCGGCCCGGACGAGCCCGGAAGACATCGCCCGCCTCAAGGAGCGTTTCCCCGCTCTTACCATCGTGGCCGCCCACTTTGGCGGCCTCTTCATGCTGGACGAGGCCCGCAAGTGGGTCATCGGCAAGGATGTCTATATCGACACCTGCTGGGGTCCCAACATCCAGAGCCTAGAGGCCAAAGAGGTGATCGACCTGATCCGCCGCCACGGCGCGGGAAAGGTCCTCTTCGCCACCGACTATCCCAGCACCGCAGAACCGGGGCCGCAGATTGATTGGTGGAAAACCCTTCCTTTGAAGAAAGAAGAGAAAGATCTCATCTTCCGGGAGAACGCGCGCCGGCTTTTGGGACTGTAAGGCCATGACGGGTTTGCAGTCCGCCCTTTGAATTGCCAACCGGCAGCTGCCGGAGCAGCATGGATGATCCCCAATTTCGCCGGGTCCTCGACTTTTTCGGTTTCTCTTGGAAGGGTTGCCGCAGGGTCCAGGCGGGGAAATATGGAGTCAACCTGGACGCCCTTGATCAGATTGCCGTTCCTTCCGTGGTTCCTTCGGAGCCGGATCAAATCATCCTCATTAATGAGATCGGCAAAATGGAGTGCCTCTCCCCTTTCTTCCGGGAAACGCTGGGCAAGACCCTCGACTCCCCTAACCCGGTGAATGGCTCCATCGCCCTCATGGGCACTCCTTTCATCGAAGCCCTCAAAGGTCGGACGAATGTCCTCCTGGTGGAGGTCGATGAAAAGAACCGAGATTCGCTGGTGCAATTTCTAATGGAGAAAATACCTTTGCCTTAGTCCGACCCTTCCTTTCTTCCCCTGATCATGATAGAGATAGATTGGAAATCCGAGCGATCGACCCGGAAGCTCGGAAGCCAGGAAAAGGCCGAATCGCATCTCGAAGAAAGGGCGAACCTCAAATGGCCGATTATTCTTCTGTCATTCTTATATTCTTTGTACTGGGAGGGATTGGCCTCTCCCTTTTTCTCTCCGCCCGGATGACGAAACGGGCCATCTATCGCGTGGTTGAGACCTTCCAGAAGCATAACGCCATCGGCGTCGGGCAGGCAAAGACCATCGATGAGCTGGGGTTGACCCCTCCCAGCCTCACCGAGAGATTCACTCGTATGCGCGACTACCGGCAGAATGCTTTGAATTTGCTGATCAAGACCGGCGTCATCCATCCCACTGCCGAAGGGAGACTATTCCTTCCCGAAGAAAAACTCGGGGAATTGATATCCAAGGGATTTTTGAAGCGGGGCGAGTGAGCTTTTCCCCTGAATCATCGGACGCGCCCTGTCTGCTCTGATTCCCGGGGATTTTTTCGGCAGGCCTTTACGAACCCCTAGCCTTCGGGGGCCCCAATTGCGTATAATGAACCAGGGAGGAGTTGATCCGTCCAATATCAGACGGGGGGAGAAAAGAAATGCGAATCGGTGCTTTTGAAGTCCATGAGCCCCTTCCGGAATTACGGGAGCCTCATGTTTTGGCCAGTCTTCGCCCNNTGGGGGCCAAAGAACTGGCCCAGCTGGCTCGGCCGGGGGATTTTTTTGATTTCACCCGTTACCGTCCCATGCTCTATTCCGAAGAGGGGGTGCGCCGCCTGAAGATCCCCAACTCCACCCTCAGCTACGCCCGAAGGGAAANNTTTCGTGGAATCTCTCCTGGAGCTCTTCAAGACCCTCAAGGTGAAAAGGTATTGCCTCCTCGGGAGTATGTACGATGCGGTCCCCCACACCAAACCCCTGCTGGTCAGCGGGCGGGCAACAGGGGCCGAGGCGGAAAAAGAGATGAAGAAAGCCGGAGTGCAGTCCAGCAACTACCAGGGGCCCACGAGCATCACCTCCCTGCTCCCCCTCATGGCCTCCGACCTCGGGGTGGAAACCATGACCTTCATCGTTTCTCTGCCCCAGTACGTCAACGTGGAAGAGGATTACCTGGGAAAGGTCCGGTTGATGGAGATTTTGAA
>PMCE01000506.1:5803-5997 GCA_003154025.1 Syntrophaceae bacterium | reverse complement strand
GAGAGGAGGGATTTCCTTCTGGGGGCACTGGAAGAAGCAGGCTTCAAGGTCTACCGGCCCAAGGGGGCCTACTACATCATGACCGACGTGGCCCACTTCGAGTTCCGGGACGATGTGGCCTGCTCATTCCACCTGGTGGAAAAGATCGGGGTGGCCACGGTTCCGGGGAGCTGCTTCTACAGCCGGCCGGAGCT
>PMCE01000506.1:0-5655 GCA_003154025.1 Syntrophaceae bacterium | reverse complement strand
TTATCTTCTCGTCCGAATCCGAACCTTCTTCCCCTTCCTCCACTCGAAAACCACCGGGCTGGCCACAAAGACCGAAGAGTAGGTGCCGACCACGACCCCGATGAGCAGGGCGAAGGAGAAGTCATGGATCACCTCGCCCCCGAATAAGAACAGGGCCACTACCACGATGAAGACGGTGGTGGAGGTGACGATGGTCCGGCTCAGCACTTCGTTGATGCTGGAATTGATCACGTCCCCGAGGAAATCCTTGGGCCGGAGGCGCAGGTTCTCCCGGATCCGGTCGTAGACCACCACCGTATCCGTCAGGGAGTACCCGGCCAGGGTGAGGAGCGCGGTGATCAGGAGCAGGTTGACTTCCTTTCCCAGGACGAAGAAGATTCCCAGGACCGCGAAGACGTCGTGAAAGGTGGCGATGGCCGCCGCCACTCCGAAGGAGAACTCGAAGCGCCAGGCGATATACACGATCATACCGATGGCCGAGACGATGACCGCGATCAGGGCGTCATCCCGCAGGCTTTTCCCCACCTTGGGCCCGATCTCCACGGTGCTGTCCACCACGAATTTGTTGTCGGCGAATTCCTTGGCGAAGACGGCCACGACCTTGTCGGCCACCTTTCCTTCCGCCTCGGACTTCTTGATTTGAATCAGGAGCTTGTTCCCCTCGGTGAACTGCTGCAGCTCGCTGTCCTTGAAACCGTTCATATCCAGGGCATGCCGGGCTTTGTCCAGATGAAAGGGCTTTTCGAATTTAAGCTGCACCGAGGTCCCGCCGGCGAAGTCGATCCCCATGTTAGCCTGCCCTCTCCACAGTTGGACCAGGGCGATGATTCCCAGGCTCACCAGGACCGCCGATAGGATGAAGGCATACTTCCGCTTGCCGATGAAATCGATGTTGGTTTTCCCCAGAAGTTCGATACCCATGGAAGGGATCTCTCCTTTCAGATACTCAGCGTCTTGAGCTGTTTCTTAAGGTTGACCCAGTCGAAGATCACCTTGGTGCCGATCAGGGCGGAGAAGAGGTTGATGACCACGCCCAGACTCAGGGTTACGGCAAATCCCTTGATGGGCCCGGTGCCGAACTGGAAGAGGACCACGGCAGTGATCAGCGTGGTCACATGGGAGTCGATGATGGTGAACAGGGCCTTGTCATACCCCGAATCCACCGCCGCCCGGACCGTCTTTCCCANNCGCAGGGAGGCCAGGGCCCCCATGAGGTAGATGATATTCAGCACCAAAGCCCAGTCGGCGATCAGCCCGGAGAGTCCGTAATAAACCGCCATGAACACGACCACCAGGGCGGACCCGATGAGAGCCGCCCGGATTCCCTTGTCGATGGAATCCTGGCCGAGAGAAGGACCGACGGTGACGTTCTGGAGAATCTTCACCGGCGCGGGCAGCGCCCCGGCCCGGAGAACGATGGACAGGTCGGAGGCCTCTTCGGGGCTGAAGGACCCGGTAATCTGGGCCTTGCCTCCGCTGATGCGCTCCTGGATCACCGGGGCGGAGTAGACGTTGTTGTCCAGGACGATGGCCAGACGCTTTTTCACGTTTTCGGCGGTGATCTGGTCGAAGAGCCGGGCCCCGCGGTTGTCGAAATCCAGCGAAACGTAGGGTTCGTTGAAGTCCGATTTGATCCGCATCCGGGCGTCGGTGAGAACGTCCCCGGTCATGAGGGCCCTCCTCTTCAGGAGGTAGGGCCGGCGAGTGACGACCCCGGTGTCCTTCTCCGCCGCCTTCTGGTAGAGGATCTCGTCTCCCGGCGGGATGTTCCCCTTGAGCGCTTCTTCCAGGCTGTTTTCATCGTCCACCAGCTTGAACTCCAGGAGGGCGGTGCGCCCGATGAGTTCGATCGCCCGCTGCGGGTCCTTGATGCCGGGGAGCTGGACGAGGATCTGGTTCTCCCCCTGGGGGACAATCACCGGCTCGGCCACCCCGAACTGGTCCACCCGGTTGCGGATCGTCTCCAGGCCTTGCCGGACGGCGGACTCTTCGATGGTTTTGGCCTCTTTCGGGTTCATTTCCAGGAGGTACAGGAATTTCCCGTCCTGTTCCCGGAAGAAACCCACCTTCAGATTCCCGTACTGGTCCGCCCTCAGCTGGCTGAATCGGTCGTTGGCCTTGGCGTCCGGAAGGACGACGGAGATCTTCCCGTCCGGGGTCCGCTCCACCTTCTGAAACGGGATTTCCTTTTTGGCCAGGGCGTCCTTGATGTCGCTGGCGTATTTGTCCAGGGCGCTGTCCACAGCCTTCTGCACTTCCACTTCCAGCAGGAGGTGCATTCCTCCCCGCAGGTCCAGTCCCAGATTGATCTTCTCCGTGGGCAGAAATTTGGTCCACCACTTGGGAAGGGGATCAACCAGGGTGGGGATGAGGAAAAGAATAGAGAGGACCAACAGAACGACGATGAGCCCAGCCCTCAACTGGATGCTTCGCCACATGTTTCGTTCTCCTTTGATTCGTCAGTCAATATCCCTTGCATGGTGACAACCACGCCGGGGCGTGATGATTCATCCCTGCGGCCTCAGACCTGGTTCTTGATTACCCCGGCGACGGAACTGCGGGCCACCTTGATCCGGACCTTCTCGGCAATCTCCAGGGTGACCACGGTGTCGGTGATGCCGGTGATGTTTCCGTAGATCCCGGAAGAAGTGACCACGTTATCCCCTTTCTGCAGGTTGGCCAGGACCTGCTTGTGGGCCTTGGCTTTTTTCTGCTGCGGCCAGATGAGCAGGAAGTAGAAGACCACAAACATGAGGATCAGGGGAAGAAATGCCGCCAACCCTCCCTGAGACCCGCCACCCAATCCCCCCATTGCATACGCTTCACTCGAAAACATGAAATCTTCCTCCTTTACCTTTTCATTATTTTACTATTAAACCAACTTGGGATTTCTTCCCGGCTCTCTTCCTGCGGGAAGGGGAGCCCCAGGGGTCCGCTGAGGGGGCACCCTCATCTTCTTCCCCATTNNTAGGCCCGGCTGAAATTCCGGCAGGTATAACAGGTGCAGCCCGGTTCGATGGGCGATTCTTCGTCCGCATGCCGGGCGTTCTTGATCACCAGCCTGCCGGCCCTGGTGAAGAGCGTCCCGTTGCGCGCATTCCGGGTGGGCAGCACACAGTCGAACATGTCCACGCCCTGCAGAACCGCCCGGGCGATGTCGAAAGGAGTGCCCACGCCCATCAGGTAACGGGGCTGGTCGGAAGGGAGGAGCGGGGCGGTGTGCGATACGACCTCGAACATCATCTCCTTGCTTTCCCCCACGCTCAGCCCTCCGATGGCGTATCCCTCGAAGCCCATTTCGCCCAGGGCTTCCACGCTCCTCTTGCGCAGGTCCGGGTACATGCCCCCCTGGACGATTCCGAAGAGGGCCTGGTCCCGGCGGCGATGGAAGTCCCGGCACCTCCGCGACCAGTTCAGGGTGAGCTCCAGGGAGCGCTCGGCCTCTTGGTGGCTGGCCGGGTAGGGGGTGCACTCATCCAGGCACATGATGATGTCCGCCCCCAGGGCTTCCTGGATCTCCACGGCCTTCTCCGGAGTGATCCCGTGTCGGGACCCGTCGATATGGGACTGAAACTGGACTCCTTCTTCGGAGAGTTTGACCAGGGAGTTGAGGCTGAAGACCTGGAACCCGCCGCTGTCGGTAAGCAGGGGATGGTCCCAGTGCATGAAGCGATGGATCCCTCCCAGTCGCTGAATCCTTTCATGCCCCGGCCGCAGGTAGAGGTGGTAGGTGTTGGAGAGAATGATCTCCGCCCCCAACTCCCGCAGGTCTTCCGGAGTCAGCGCCTTGACCGTGGCCTGCGTGCCGACGGGCATGAAGGCCGGGGTGTGGAAGACCCCGTGAGAAGTTTGACATCTTCCTAACCGGGCTCTCGAATTTTGGTCGGTTTTCAGAATTTCAAATTGCATAAACACCGTTCTGCGGTGCGAATGTGCTGCAGTTCTGCCGTGCCAAATGAAAAGAATCAAACTGCAACACGGCAGCACCGCAGCACTTCATGAAAGAGCTTGAGGCACTTGAGTGCACTTTAGGCACTCCGAATTCCAGGCCCTATAAAATCAGCATGGCATCGCCATAACTATAAAACCTATACCCCTGCCGCACTGCCTCCGCGTAGGCCGACAGGATCAGTTCCCGTCCCGCAAAGGCTGCCGCCAGCATGAGCAGGGTGGAACGGGGAAGATGGAAGTTCGTGACCAGGGCATCCACGGCCCTGAACCGGTGTCCCGGGAGGATAAAAAGGCCCGTCTGTCCATCCTGGGGATAGACCTTTCCGGTTTCATCCACCGATGACTCCAGGGCCCGGGTTACGGTGGTCCCCACCGCCAAGACCCGCCTTCCATCCTTCCGGGCATGGTTTATGGCGTCGGCGGCCCCGGGGCCCAAGGAAAAATATTCCGGCTCGAGCCGGTGGTCCTGCACTTCCTCGCTTTTTACCGGGAGAAAAGTCCCCATCCCCACGTGGAGGGTCAAGGAAGCGACCTGCGCCCCCTTCCCCCGGATCTCTTCCAGGATCTTTTCGGTAAAATGTAACCCTGCGGTCGGCGCGGCGATCGCCCCGTCTCTTCGTGCGTAAACGGTCTGGTATCTCTCCCGGTCGTCTGCCCGCATGGCCCCATCCCCGTTGCGGTGGATGTAAGGGGGTAGAGGGGCGAAACCGATCCGCCGCAGAGAACGGTCCAGGTCTTCGCCCTTGCGGCCGCTTAGGGACAGCCTCCACAAGCCGTCCGGGGTCCTCCTCCGGAGTTCCCCTTCCACGGCTTCCTCGAAGAAGACCCGCGTCCGGTCCCGCAGTCTTCCCGAGCCTTGGGCCAGGCATTCCCACTCCTGGGAATGGCGTTCTTCCCCCGCGCCTCCCTTTTTCCGCACCAGGAGGACCTCGACCTTTCCGCCGCTCTCCTTCCTCCCGATCAACCGGGCAGGCAGGACTCGGGTGTCATTCACCACCAGGACATCACCGGGGTTCAGGTACTCCGCCAGATTCAGGAAAGACCGATGTGCCCATGAAGCAGCGTTGCGGTCCAGGACCATCAAGCGCGAGTCCCCCCGCCTTTCCGGAGGATGCTGGGCGATCAGCCCCGGAGGGAGTTGATAGTCGAAATCGCCGAGCCTCACCGCTGCACCTTCCCGATGTCCACACCCTGGTAATAGGATTTCAGAATGGTGCGGTAATCCGCCCCCGCCTCGGCCATGCCCCTGGTCCCCCATTGGCAAAGGCCGACTCCATGTCCCCAGCCCAGTCCGGAGAAGAGAAAACCGCCGTCCTTTTCGGTAAGGATGAAATTCGTCGAGCGGAGCTGGTCGTAGCCCAGGAGGCGCCGGAAATCTTTCCCCGAGACGAGTCGCCGGCTCCTTTCGGTCTGGATGAAGAGCTTCAGGACTCGCCGGCTGGGGCTGCGCTCATCAATGTCCAGGCCCGAGATTCGCGCCTCGAAGGCCGCCCCTCCTCCCAAGGAGGAGGCCAGGCGCTCCCCATCGACGGAGTAATTCCATAGAAAATGGGGGGAGTCCAGACAGTAGGTGCACTCCACGCTGCGCAGGTAGGGAAAGGTCCCGGCCCACATGTATTCTCCGGCTTCGGTCCTGCCCCCGCAGCAGGATGAGTAGACCGCAAAGATGGGGCTTCCCTGATAAAGGAGCATCTCTCCCCGGGT
>PMCE01000565.1:2691-3029 GCA_003154025.1 Syntrophaceae bacterium | reverse complement strand
CTGGCTATGTTCAATCAAGCGATGGAAATCTTGCCCGAAGCCGGGGGCCTCAAGTTTCCCGTCGGCCTGTGCCAGGATGAACAGGAGAAGGGTCAACACGCTGGCCGTGTATCCTTTGGTCTTGGGCCCTACCGTCTCCGGCCCGACGGGGACGATCAGGATTTCCGAAGACGCCCGGGCAATGGGGCTCTCCCGCTCCGCAGTAAGGGTAATCGCCCGCATCCCCCACCGGCGGGCGTGTTCAACGGCTTGGATCGTCATGGTGCTGGTTCCGGTCTGGGACAGTATGATGGCCAGAGATCCCGGGCCGATTTCACGATTCGGCTCCGCCATGAAGG
>PMCE01000565.1:0-2617 GCA_003154025.1 Syntrophaceae bacterium | reverse complement strand
TCCATGATTTATCCTTTAATACTCCCCTCTCCCCGCCCCTGCCTGAAGTACCGCTGCATGAAGGCAAAGGGAAAAATGACCGGCAGGCTGAGCAGAACGGCCGCGGCCATGAGCCGCCCGTAGTCGATCTGATGCTGTCCGAGGTAAAAGAACATAATGACCGGCGCCGTCTGCGCAGCCGTCGTCGTCGTGTACAAGAGAGCAAAGATGTACTCCTGCCAGGCCAGCACGAAGGCAAACAGGCCCGCAGTGATGATTCCCGGAAGGGACATGCGCAGCACCACTTCGAAAATGGTCTTGATGTCCCCGCATCCGTCCACTTTCGCCGCCTCTTCCAGTTCCCGGGGTATATTCCGGAAGGTGGTCGCCACCATCCAGGTGCAGATGGGCAGCGTCACCGAGAGGTAAGCGAAGACCAGGCCGGGGATGGTATTCAGCAGCTGGAATTTCGATAGAATGATGTAAAAGGGAACGAAAAAAATCATGGGCGGGAAGAACTGGGAGCTGAGAACCGCCACCAGGACAGATTTTCCCCCGGGGGCCCTCAGCCGCGTGAGGCCATAGGCCGCGGGGATGGACAGGCCCAGGCTGACGGCCGTGACGATGGAAGAGACGAGAATGCTGTTCCGCAGGGAAGCCAAGAACTTCGGGTCCGCAAAAACCCCCGCATACTGCGCCAGGGTCCAGTTCTTGGTAAACCAATTCAGGGGATAGGTAAAGAACTCTTCGATGGGTTTGAGACTGGTCAGGACCATCCACAGGTAAGGGAAGATCACGATCCCTGATGCCAGGACCAGGGAAAAATAGGTGAGTCCTTTGATCCACCTTCGGCGGGCCTTTTTTGAATGCGTCCGGGACATCCCTAATCTCTCTCCACCACTTTCAGGTACAGGACGATGACGATCAGAATCTGGATGAACAGGACCAGCGACGCGGCGGCAGCCGCCCCAAAATCGAAAGCATCGAAGGCCAGCTTGAAAATATACAGGCCGAAAATTTCGGTCGCCCGCAGGGGACCTCCTCCGGTCATGACCATGGGCAGGGTAAAGGAGTTATACGCCCAGATGGTGGAAAGCAGGACCCCGGTGGAGATGCTCGGAAGAAGGGTCGGGAAGATGACCATCCGGAAGGTCCCCAGCCAGTTGGCCCCGTCCACCTGGGTCGCCTCCAGGAGTTCGGGGGAGACGTCCTGCAGGCCGGCCAGAAGGGTGATCATTACCAGGGGGAAGAATTTCCAGGTGTTGGCCGCGATCAGGGAGACCTGGGCCAGCTGCGGGGAAGCTAGCCAGGCGATGGGCTTTTCGATCAGCCCAAGGCGNNGGGATGAGGAGGATCCCGGTAAAAGGCCCCCGGAAGCGGATGATGGAGTTCAATGCCAGGGCCATGGCCAGACCGATCAACAACTGAAGGGAGACATTTCCCACCACCCAGAGCAGGGTGACCTGGAAGGAATTCCAGAAAAGGAAGGAGTTCCACAGTTTGGCAAAATTCTGCAGGCCGATGAACCGCCACGAATTGCTCGTCAGGTTGTAATCGAAGAAGGCGATCGCCAGATTGTAGAGGGCGGGAAAGACGACGGCCAGAGCGAGGACCACCAGAAGCGGAGCGGCGAACAGATACCCTTTGATGAACTTGGTTCGGCCCTTTAACACTCCTTGATCCTGCCCTTACATCCGCGTTCGGAAAACCCCGGCGCGATTGGGGATCACGCTCTGCAGCATTCCTCCGCCTCATAAAAACGGCCGCTGTAGGGGCGATTCATGAATCGCCCCTACGATGAGCCTTCTCTCCGGCATTTCCCGGGCGAGGGATTATTCCAGGTTTTCCCATTTCCCCGACCGGCTGGAGGCGTAGGCCTGGTCGATAATCCGGTTGACCTCCCATCCGTCCCGAAAGGTCAGCATGGGAGTCCGGCCCTCCCGCAGGCATTCCACAAAATGGCGGATCTCGTCATAGTAGCCGTAACGCCAGTATTCCTGGACCGTAGGAAACAGCCATCCCTGCTTGTGCTCCACCTTCTCGCTGAAATATCGGTCGGTTTGCCTGCTGGAAAATACTTTGATGGGCTGGGAGAGCCCGGAGCGGTCGTAGGTGACCATTCCCTCGTCTCCCCATACTTCCAAGACGACGGCCATCCCCCCCCTCTGGGTCCAGCTCGCTTCTACCTGGCCCATCTGGTTTTCGCCGTAGCGGATCAAAGCTAAAGCGTTGTCTTCGCAGTCCGTCCGATGGTGAAGCGTCGGGGCGTGGGCGAAGACCGCCACGGCCTTCCGTTTGCTGAGGATATTGAACGCCCCGATGAGATGGCAGCCCATATCCAGCAGCGCGCCGCCCCCGGAGAATTTCTTTTCGTAAAACCAGGGGGAATGGGGCCCGAAGTGCCCCTCGCGCCCCCGCATCCACAGAGGTTTTCCGATGACCCCCCGCTCGACGACCGAAATGATCTCCTGCATGTCGGGGGTGAAGAGAAGGTTCTCCCCGTAGCAGTGAAGGACCCCGGCGGATTCCGCCGCCTCCAGCATGGCCTTCGCTTCTTCTGCCGTTCGGCCCAGCGGCTTTTCGCAAAGGATGTGCTTGCCCGCCCGGGCGGCTTGGAGGGCTGCATCCAGGTGGAGGT
>PMCE01000035.1 GCA_003154025.1 Syntrophaceae bacterium | reverse complement strand
CAAAGAGGGGCGCCCTTAAATAATACAGTTGAGATGAAAGGAGATCGAAGGATCAGGAAGGGACTATGCGGAGATCAGCCGGCCTTAAGGCTCTCGGGAAATGGGTAATTCCCTGGCTGCTCTGGCCAACCGTCTAGGAATAAGCCCGGCTGGGGTCGGCTATGCCGTACAAAGGGGAGGGACCATTGTTCAGGACAATATGGCTATCGACTTATCCGATCAATGCATCGAACCCTTTAGAAAATCTGGATTTTTGTATTCCGGGTTCGGGTAAGTATAAAACCCTTTTCCCGTCTTGACCCCCAGCTCGTTCCGTTCGATCATTTCTTTCAGGGTCTCCGGCGGATAATCCTTCGGGTCCTTCGATTCTTCATAGTAGACCATCTCGATCCCGTAGACGACATCCAGCCCGACCTGGTCCATCAAAGCGAACGGGCCCTGCGAGACGCCGTTCCAGATCATGTAGCCCCGGTCGATGTCCCGGAAATCGACATACCCGCCGCCCCACATGTGGAGGGCTTCACATTTGATCGCCCGCCAAATCCGATTGAAACAGAACCCCAGCAATTCCTTCTTTACCTTCAAGGGAACGCAGCCTATGGAGAGGATCCACTCTTCTCCTGCCTGCATCGTCTCCCTGCTCGTGCGGGTTCCCCCCATGAGATCCACGATAT
Organism: Syntrophaceae bacterium; assembly: GCA_003154025.1. The sequence goes on along the minus strand of PMCE01000035.1, from coordinate 5,913 downwards.
TCCTCCCCAAATCGGGGGAATAAAAATGAATGTTAAGGCATTTTCCAGGCCGCGTCGTCGCACTTTCAATTCTTGAGACCGGAATCGATGAGCTGTTGGTGGCGAAGATCGCTTCCCGGGGAGCCAAACGATCAAGCTTCTGAAAAAGCTCCCGTTTGACCTCCATCCTTTCCGGAATTGCCTCGATCACCAAATGGGAATCGGCAACGGCTTCTCTTAAACTTGCACACCTCTGAACTTTCCCCGCCCCTTCTTCGAGATTTTCAAACGGGGGCAGGGTTTTCCTGCCGGAATTGGCAATCCGCTGCCGGATCAATTGCAAGACCCGGGCAAAAGATTTCTCGTCCGAATCGAAGGTTTTCACCTGGTTCCCGTAATGCGCCGCCATCAAAGCGATCTGGACCCCCAGCGTCCCCTCGCCAATCACCGCCACCTTTCGAACTTTGCCATCCATCGGACTTTTTTCCTCCAAGGAATTTCGGGACAGAGCGGTTTACCTCTTTTTGACCCCCAGGATTTTCCTCGTTTCCTCCGACGAGGCCACTTCCCTTCCGTATTCCCTCGCGATCCTGACGATTCTCTCCACGAACTGGGCATTCGTCTTGGCCAGGGCTCCCCGTTCGTAATAGATGTTATCTTCCATTCCGACCCGTATATGTCCCCCCATGATGAGTCCCATCATCGACATCGGAAGGTGACCCTTGCCGATCCCGATAATCGACCAGGTCGCATTGCCGGGGAGATGCTCGTAAAGGTGCAAGAAGGATTTGGGCGTGGCTGGGGCGCCCCAGGGGGTTCCCAGAACAAATTGGAAATGCAAAGGATCGTCCAATTTATGATCAGCCCTCATTTGCAGGGCGGTAATGAGCATACCGAGATCAAAAATCTCTATTTCCGGCTTGATCCCCATAGCTTTCATCTTTTTGGCCGAGGCATCCAGAAAAGCGGGAGGATTGCTGAAAACTCCACCCCCCAGGTTGATGGAGCCGGCATCAAAAGAAGCCAATTCCGGCTGCAATTCCAGGGGCGCAAGGCGCTGTTCGTCCGGCAAATTCCGCCCCGCAATCCCGGAGGTGGTCAGGCAGAGAACCAAATCGGTCTTTTCCCGGAGAGGGGTAACGACCTGCCGGTAAATCCCCAGGTCCTGGGTGCCCAAGCCGGTCTTGGGGTCGCGCACATGGATATGAACGAGGGATGCGCCGGCCTTCCAGCATTCGACGGAGGATTGAACAATCTCTTCGGGAGTGATGGGAATATACGGGGCGATATCCCTCATGTTCCGGCTTCCCGTGATGGCTGCGGTAATGATCAATTTTTCCATAAAGCTTTCCTTTTCCCAAGTTTCCTGAATTTTCGGGGAAGGGCAGCAGCCTTTCCCCCGGCCGGTATTTTCCCTCCGCCTTCCGCAAAACAGCGGCTCTCAGAATTCATCCCTCATGACCCTTCGCTTTAGCAAGGGGAACATGGGCAGCACAAATAAAAGAATCCCGATCACCATAAAAACGAGCGAGATAGGGCGGGTGAAAAAAATCCCGAAACTGCCCCGGGACATTAGCAGCGACTGGCGAAGGGCATTTTCAAATAAAGGACTCAATACCAGCGCGAAAATCAAAGGCGCGGCCTCATAGTCAAATTTCCGCATGAGGTAACCGATCCCCCCGAACAGGATCATGATCAAAACCTCGTCGATATTGTTGTTCACACTATACGCCCCGATCAGGCAGAAGAGGATGATCAGCGGAAATAAAATCATGTAGGGGATTCTGAGGAGCCGGACCCATAAACCTATCAGGGGGAGGTTTAAAACCAGGAGCATGGCGTTGCCGATATACATGCTCGTAACCACCCCCCAGAAAAGGTCGGCGTGCTGGACCATGAGGAGGGGGCCAGGCTGAATTCCGTGGGTCAGCAAAGCTCCCAGGACGATCGCCATCACGACATTGGCGGGGATCCCCAAGGTGAGAAGGGGGATGAAAGCCCCTCCGCTGGCAGCGTTATTCGCCGATTCCGGGCCGGCCACCCCTTCGATGGCCCCTTTCCCGAATTCTTCGGGGTGACGGGAAATTCTTTTTTCCACGGCATAGGAGGTGAAAGAGGAAATGATGGCCCCCCCGCCGGGCAGGATCCCCAGGAAAAAACCCAGAACGCTGCCCCGGGTGATGGGACCGATGGAACGTTTCCAATCCTCCTTATTGGGAAGAAGGCTGGAGAAAGAGGTCTGGAAGATCGCTCTTTCCCCGATTGTTTTTTCCAGGTTGTCCAAAACCTCCGCGATTCCGAACAAACCCATGACCACCGGAACCATTCCGATTCCGTCCATCAGGGTAATATTGCCGAAAGTGAACCGGACGTTGCCCGTGATCAAATCCGTCCCGATCAATCCCAGGAAAAGGCCGGCCAGGGCCATGATCACCGCTTTCAGGATGGACCCGCTGGCCAGGTAGATTAAAATGGACAGGCCGCAGAAAATCAGGGCAAAATATTCCGGGGGTCCGAAGGAAAGCGCGAATTGGGCCAGCGGCGGGGCAACCAGCATCAGGCCGATCACACTGATCGTCCCGGCTATAAAGGAGCCAAAAGCACTGATTCCCAATGCCGCGCCGGCCCTTCCCTTGCGGGCCATCTGGTAGCCGTCGAGGCAGGTAACGACCGACGCAGCCTCTCCCGGGATATTCACCAAAATGGAAGTGGTGGATCCGCCGTACATGGCCCCGTAATAAATCCCTGCCAGCATGATGATCCCGGAAGTGGGGTCGAGATGGAACGTAGAAGGCAGGAGTAAGGCGATGGCAGCAGCCGGGCCGAGACCCGGAAGGACCCCGACCAGGGTCCCGATGAGCACCCCGAAGAAACAGGCCATCAACCTCCCGGGAACCAGGGCGGCGGAAAATCCCAAGGAAATATTCTGCAGGAGATCCAATGTCAGATCCCCCAAAGCCCTATCGGGAATTGAACCTGAAGCCAGACTTTAAAGACCATGTACATGCCCAGGGAAATGAGGGCTCCGCCAACCAGGGATATTTTCCATCCCATTTCCCCTATGGTCTTAAATAAAAAAACCATAAGCGGAATCGTGGCGAAGATAAAACCCAGGAAAGGGAAAGCGGGAACGTAGATTAGCAGCGCCAGAAATGTGCCGATCAATTTGAATCGGTTCCCGGACTTCGATGCCGGCAGCGCTTCTTCAACTTTTTTCTTGCGGACGGACCGCAGGAGCAAAGCGGTTGATAAGATAGCCATTAAAACCCCGATCAAAAGAGGTAAAAAACCCGAACCGGGGTTGTGCGGTTCCCCCACGGGAAGCCGGAGCGAACCCAGAATGATTAAGACACTGCAAAGCATCCAAAAAAGGCTGCTGGAAAAATCCCTGTTGCGCAAGCTTCCCTCCGTCCAGAAGCTGAGAATTGCCCTGAAGAATTCGTTGCCCCGGGGGCACGCCCCGCCCTCATGGACCGTATGGAAATAAGAACAACCCTTCCCCCGAATATCCTCCGGCCTCAAAAATACCCCGACCCCGCAGCCGGTCCGTGAAGAACCTTATGCGGATCAGGCTGCCATACGGCCGAACGCCGTATTGGCGAAATTCTTATAGGGCGCCTAATTCTTTGGCAATAGCCTGGTAAATCTTCATTTCATCAAGGTACTTTTGCCGCAGCTCCTGGGGCCCTACAAAAAAAGGATATTGTTCAACTTTTTCAAGCTCAACGGCCATTTCCTTTTGGCTCTGGGCAAAAACTTTCTTTTCGGCCGCATAAATTTTATTGACGATTTCCATCGAGGTTCCCTTGGGGAAAGCAAAAGAGTAATTACAGCTGAAAGCGATTGGATATCCCAGCTCCGTCAGCGTGGGAACCTCTTCCATTCCGGGAAGCCTTTTCGGTTCGGCGACTGCCAGGATCTTAAGGCTCCCGGCCTTATAAAGGCCCCCCGTTCCGGTGGTACAGGCGAGCTCCACATGCCCGCCCAGGAGCGCGGCATTCGCCTGCGGGCTTCCGGGGAAGGGAATATGGATCAGCTTGATCCCGGCCTTCCGGGACAGGAGTTCCATGGCAAAATGAGCCTGGCTGAGAGCCCCATAGGTGCCATAGCGGTATTTTTCTGGGTTTTTCTTGGCATCGGCAATAAATTCCGCAAGCGTTTTCCAGGGCCCCCCGCTCTTGGCATTTATACTGATGGGGATCATCGAATAGCCGCTGACCTGGATAAAATCATCAAATTTGTACCCCAGGTCCTTTTTCGTCATCGGGTTAATCAGGAGAGTTGTCTGGCTGCCGACGACGAATGTATATCCATCCGGCTTCGCTTTAGCGACGAGCGCCGCGCCCAGGCCCCCTCCGGCACCCGGTTTATACTCACTGATGATGGGCTTGCCCAGAATGGAACTGATTTTTTCCGCGACGACCCTGGACCCTAAGTCCGCCCCCCCTCCGGGCGAAAAAGGCACAACCATGCTGATGGTTCGGGTCGGGTAGTCAAGCGCCAAAGTCCAGCCTGCTTTCCCGGCGACGAAAAGAAGGGAAATAACAATCACGAGACTCCATTTTAGCGAAATTCTGTTTCTGGCCATTATCACTTCCTCCTAAATTAGTCGGCCCGCCCATCGGGCGCGGGCCTTGAAAACTTCTTTAAAGAACATCAGGTCGAAACATCCCTGGCGGTCTTTAAAAGGTGGGAAACAAGTACTTTCTCCATCGCGTGCTTTTTGCCCGTGCCCATATTGGGAAGATTGAAAGAGATAGCAGCTTCCACTTGTTGATTATTAAAAATCGGAGCGGCGATTGATTCTACCCCCAGGCTCAATTCTTGCCGGCAGGTTGCATACCCTCTTTCTTTGATCATCGCCAGTTCTTTTCTCAGGGTTTCTTTCCTGGTGATGGTATGCGGAGTGAGGGGGCGCAATTCCAATTTTTCGATGAGCGCCTCCTGCAAACCGGAGGGGAGAAAAGCAAGCAACGCCTTTCCCATACCCGTACAATAAACGGGAAGACGGGATCCCGTGGAGAGATCCAGATTTACGAGTTCCGCGGAGCGAACCCTCTCTATATATAAAATGTCCAGACCGTCGAGGATCGAGCAAGCCGTAGTAATATTGAACTTTCTTGAAATTTCAAGCAGGTAGGGCAAAATTCTTTTTCGCAGGCCCATATCCTTGAGGGCATAAAATCCCAATTCCAATATCTTGGGGGTCAATTGATAGCGTTTGTTTTCCACATTTTGTTTGATGTAACCCAGGGAATGGAGAGTTTTCAAGTACCGGTGGGCGGAACCTACCGACATGCCCTGGGCGGAGGAAATTCCTGAAAGAGAAATGGAGGATTGTAGGGAAAACATCCGAATGATGGCCAGGCCTTTCTTCAAAGAATTGATATGGCTTTTATCTCTGGGCATTTTCCGCTATACGGATAACTTTTCTTTAGGGCGTAACGGCTTGAATGCTACTAAAAGAGAAATATTCTGTCAACAAATATTTTGGGTGAAATGTTTGGCGCGATTTAGACCCTTGTCCCCCACTTTTTGCGACCACTATTTCCCCGATCGAGGGAAGAAAAATGGGGATTACGAGCTCTAACCGCTGTTGTTAAATAGGGGTTGGCAACGCCGGGGTCACCTGCTTCATTCTTCTAAAGATAAGTCAGGATTTCGTTTTCGTAAAGATTTCAGTATCAGAGGGGAAAATAAAGAGGAAAAGAGAACCAAGGATAAATACGGCCGAGATGGGGCGGGATAGAAAAATTATAGGGTTGCCCTTGGAAAGGATTAGGGATTGGCGGAAGGCATTTTCAAACATCGGCCCAAGTACAAATGGTTTGGGGGACGTAGTGGAAAATATGCACTTCTCGTTACCAGGGATTTTTCAGAAAGCGGCGTAGTTGGCTTGGTGAGAGTGAAAGATTATCAGACCTTCGTCATGTA
>PMCE01000519.1 GCA_003154025.1 Syntrophaceae bacterium | reverse complement strand
CTCTGTCCATCCTGTTTTTTTGACTTGGGACCGCATCAGTGGTAGATTAAACTGACCATGAAGCAGCGAGGAGGCCGCGCCTATGAGAAAGCCTTAAAATGCCTGTTCCCAAAACCGGGATGGGCTTTTTTTGTTTTGAGGATAGAAGGAAATAGGTTGTATGAAGGGCGTTGAGAAATTCGGGCGAAAGAGGACAATGTAAATAGAACAACCCACGTTAAATCTTCTTGGGGAGGATAACCATGAGACTCAAAGGCCAAAATGCACTGATCACCGGCGCAAGCCGGGGCATCGGCGAAGCCATCGCCCGCGCTTTTGCGGAGGAGGGCGCCCAGATCGCCATCACAGGACGCTCGAAAGCGGAGCTGGAGGCATTGCAGAAAGAATTTAACGGCCGCGGCGTTCGGTGCGAGAGCATCGTCGCCGACCTCACCCAGCGCGACGCCGTCGAGAAAGTGTGGGCACAAGCGACGAAATCGTTCGGCCACATTGACATTCTCGTGAACAACGCGGGCATGGGCAGCAGCGCGAACCCCAAGCCGGTCGTCGATTACGACAACGCCTTCTGGGAGACATTGCTCCACGTCAACCTTACGGTCCCGTACCTGTTTTCGAAGAAAGCGTTACCCTCGATGATCGAACGCAAGTATGGGCGCATCGTTATGACCGCGTCGGTCAACGGCAAGATCGGTTTGCTGCACGGGGCGGCGTATGCGGCCAGTAAGCATGGAGTTTTGGGGCTGATGCGCACGCTGGCCATGGAGACGGCCAAGCAGGGCATCACGGTCAATGCCATTTGCCCCGGGCCTGTGCGCACCCGCATGAACAATTTGCGTGTGGAATACGAGGCGAAGCGTCAGGGAAAATCGATTGCCGAATTCGAGGCGACTCTGACCCCGATCGGCCGCCGCCTGGACCCCAACGAGGTCGCCCCGCTCGTCGTTTATCTCGCCAGCCGAGAAGCATCGGTCATCACGGGACAGGCATTCAACATTGACGGCGGTTTTTTGATGATATGAAGTGAAGCCCGAGGCGGGACCGGTAGGACTAGCCGTGAAACATCTTATGTCAAGTGATGAAAAATGGGAGAAGAGGTCCCTTAGGACCTCCGAAAGATTTTTCTCTCTTTACTCCTCCGCATCATTGTGGTATCTGAACCTGAAACCGGACACTTTTTCTCGTTCCTCGAACCTCGCACCTGGTGCCTGTTCAACAGGATGGGCTTTTTGTTTTAGAGCATCGACGGATGGATTGTTCTAATACCTTCCAAAAGATCAGTCCAAATAGAAGAGGGGAGTAAGCTTCGTATACTAAACAAATCCTCCCTTCTTACAGAGGAGGGCCCCTATGAGGAAAATCCTCTTTTCCGTTCTCACTTTACTATTGGTCGTCCCTTTGGCCGAGGGGTTTGGACTGGCCGCGGAGATATATCCTACCAAGCCCATCACCCTTGTTGTTCCGATCGGGGCTGGGGGCATGACCGATGTCACGGCTCGTCTTCTGGCGGAAAAGTTCAAGGTCGAATTGGGGCAGCCCGTTTTGGTCCTGAATAAGCCGGGGGCGTCCGGAAGTCTGGGGCTCAAATATGTCTTAAGCCAGAAAGCCGATGGGTATACGGCCGTCGTCGCCCCCTTGAGCGACAATCTGGCCAGTCCCTATTTCAACGATATGGCCCCCTTCAACGTCAATGATTTTTCATTCATCGGCGGCTACATGCTTCAGGAGAGGATCCTGTTCACCAACCTGGAGAAGCCTTACAAGACCTTCGAAGAGTTCATCGATTACGCCAGGAAACACCCCGGGGAGATATCCGCCGGCAGCTCCGGAATTCAATGGCCCTTGGAGGTGATCAAATCCATTGCCGTGAAAAATGACTTGAAGATGAAGTATGTAATGTTCAAAAGCGGAGGAGAGGCCTCGACCGCCATCCTCGGTAAACACGTGGATGTTTGCGAGACCGGAAATGGGGCGCCGGCTTTCCAGGCCGCCCGCCAGGGTCAATTGACTTTCTTGGTCAATCTCGGTTCGCAAGACGTGCCTTTTTTCCCGACCTGTAAGAACCTGAAACAGCTCGATTACCCTTTTACCACGGCCATCGAGTATGGGATGGCCGTACGGGCGGGGACCCCGGAGGACATCCGGAAGAGACTTGAAGACACCCTCAGGAAAACGCTGGCCCTTCCTGAGGTCAGGAAAAACATGGAAGGCATGGGGATGCCCCCACGATTTTTGGATGGGAAGAAGTTTAAAGAGATCGTTACGGAGGAGGTGAAATCCATCCCGATGTTGATCAAGTACAATAAGGCTCTTGAGGGGGGTTGAGTCTTGCCGAAAAAAACTTGAACAGCATTTCCGGCCCGAGGAGAGTGTCCCGGCAGAATCGTGCTTCAAAACCAGTGTCTTTTCCCGTCTTCCAATTTTTTCTCAATTCGCCTCCACAAATCATTCCGCTGATTGTTTCTGCCCAAATTCCCGTCGCTCGAAGCGGCAGCCGACGGAAAGGGGGACGTCATTGAAAATATGTACCTTGGGGTTCCAGGGAAGGGGCGAAGCGGGTGCTGTTTGAAAGCTGAGATTGTCTGCATTTCGGTCAAGGGAATGGGTTTTGATGGGGGAAACAGAAAAAGAGTTAGAGGCCTGCCCCTCGGGTATTGCCAAGCAC
>PMCE01000527.1 GCA_003154025.1 Syntrophaceae bacterium | reverse complement strand
GCATGAGGCATTTGGAAAGATTAGCCCTTTAAAGACGATTCAGAAGGATAAGGAGGAAAAGTCCGGAATATGAGTGAGCCGCAACTGGAGGGGGAACGATGCCTTGCGCGGCTTTACTCACTCCGGGTCTGTTTTGTCAGGCCATAAAATGGCAATTGACTTCCTGAAGTCTTGCACTTTTTAGGCGCCTATTTGTTCGAGGTAATAATCGAGAATATTCTGATTAAATTGGACCTGTTTTATGATGGCTTCACCTAATACTTGTCCAATGGATGCCTTTGGCATTGAAGATTAACGAAAAAAATCATGCANNAAATACCTTCGGATCCAAACTTCGATCATCTGGTTTGAAGAAGGTAATGAATCAACAAAAATAATGCCATCAGTCCGGCGCTCATTAAGAATGTCGGTAGAAAAAAAGAAGGTTCGCCTTTTGGTTGCTTCCCGGTTTCTCCTGGGGGGGCACTGCTGGTGGTAGCAGGTTTTTCCAGCATACCACTGGTGATTCCTTCAATATGAACTCCGGATGGCGGGGTCCCCCTTTGTGCTTCTTTTAAAACTTCTTCGTATAGTTGCCGGACGTCTTGCGGCATAGATTCAATCGTCTCATATTCCGTGCCGTTAAAAATAATTTTCGTTGGCGTCAGCGCAGAACTGATCCGATAATCTGAGTCTACCTGCGGACCGATCAGGTTTCTAAAACTCTCCCGAGCCCCGGGAATATCATGAGGTATTTCTTCAATGGATTTGTATTCCTTCCCATTGATTATAAACTTGCGTTCAATGTCTATACCTATGTTCATTGACTTTCGCTCCTTCGTATGTTTCCGAGGGCAATAATTTTTGATCTCAACCTAACTGCCAGGCTCCACAAATCACCGGCATAAGCAGGTTCATCTTGACCCATTTCATTCTTTTCATCGTCAATTTTAGATTATTTCTTGAAACCCTCATGCCGACAAGTCGGCGCAAAAAAATGAAAACTTTGTATAAATACGGAAATTTGGTCAGTTATCTTATGGAAAAATGTTGCATTTCAGAAGCAATTCATTGTCTGAGAGTTATAGGAAGTATTCTTCGGCCAGAGGCCCTCTGACGACTGTCTGAAGGTCTTCTGATCGATCCAAAAATTGACCGAACGCATCACCGCGAGCAAAGATTTCTAACGATAATTGGCGAGGTCCTGCGGCCGATCTACCCCTTCCTCCAAGAGTTCCTTTAGGACCAGCATATTGGCTCCGAACGGTAATTGACAGAACCACCCCTGAAAATTCGGGATTCTTGCAGGAGGGATTCGGGCCATTGCATACGTCCTATCAGGTAATAAAGCTCAAGGATGCCTGATCGTAAGTACCCGTTTCAAAAAGAGGGATTTAAAAGGAAGATGAGCCGGACAATCTTTAAGAAATGGAGCAAAAGACCCCCATCAGCCGGGGATTGCATCTACAAATGCTGTCGATGATAATGTTTCTGGAGGTGAGCCTTACGAGTTGAAATACGTATAAGAGAAACAGAGCCGTTTCCGGCTCTGCACCCAACTTCCCCTACCTCCAACTCGGTGGAAGTTGTGAGGATGAAGAGGGGGTTTGGAAATTTACCACGGATATCCATCGGAAGCAGGGGTATATGGTTATAGAGGCCCCTAACGGTGGCGATGCTTTTCTGGTTGGCGAGCAACTCAAGGAGAAGGTGCATTTTGACGGGGGCCAAAGCCGAAGGCCTTTCCCACCCCGTTTCTTAAATCCCGTATTTTCTCTTGAGGTGATAGACTGTCACGCGGCTTATCCCCAGCATCTTGGCGGTCTGGGAAATGTTATTCCGGCACAGCTCCATGGCTTCGATGATTCTCCGCTCCTCTATTCTATGCCGACTACTACCGTTTCCCCTGCTTCTCTGCTCTTGGTCGGAAACCACAGGCTCCGGAAGATCCAGATCCTCGGGTTTGATGAACTGGTCGCCGGACAGGATAAGGGCCCTTCGGATCTTATTGGCAAGCTCCCGGACATTTCCGGGCCATCCATAATCCTTTATTGCCCTTAATGCTTCAGAGCTGAATTCCCGGAATGCACCCATCCTCAGGCAATCCTGCTTGAGGAAATATTGGGCTAAAATAAGGATATCTTGTCCTCTTTCTCGAAGGGGGGGGAGTTCTATGATGAAGGCTTCCAGCCGGTAATAGAGGTCCGGCCGAAATCGACCCCTCGCCATAGCGCCTTGAAGATCACAGTTGGTGGCCGTGATGAACCGGACATCGACCCTCTTTCCCGCCAAAGCCCCAATTCTTTCCACTACCCGATTTTCCAGAAACCGCAGGAGCTTAACCTGAAGAAAAAAAGGGATTTCAGCAATTTCGTCCAGGAAGATCGTACCGCCATCGGCATATTCAAACTTGCCGATTTTCCCGGCGTGGGCACCCGTATAAGAGCCCTTTTCATAACCAAAAAGCTCCGCCTCCAGAAGGCCTTCTGGAATGGCCGCGCAATTGATAGCGATGAAAGGTCTATTCTTTCTTTTGCTCCCTTGGTGAATGGCCAGGGCGGTCAGCTCCTTGCCAGTGCCGCTCTCCCCGAGAACGAGGACGGGCACGTCGGTGCGGGCGACCTTTCGGATCTTTGCATATACATCCTTCATAGCCTGACTCGTCCCCACAAACCCGGGGACGTCATCATTGCTGGCCTGCCGACCAGCGTCTGGGTCCAGTAGATCAACCACCCAATGGAGCTTATCGACCGAATACTGCTGTGCTTTGGAGCGAAGGCTTTCCAATAGGCAGGTCTTTTGATGGTACTCTAGATAGAAAGGGGAATGAAAATCCAGGTTCCAGCTGCATTGGGCGCACTTTGATGGGAGCTTGGGATAGGGGTGGCCACAATAAGGACATTCGCCCAAATGCTTGAGCTTTTCCGCTATATATCCCCAGAGTTTGACCTTGGTGGATGCATCCAAATCATAAAAAGCAACCGCGATTCCGTCGCGGTCTCTTCGAGTCGCCCTCCCTCGATGCTCCAAGTAACCGTAACCTTGCAAGTAGTATTTCAAGGAAAGGGTGTCCCCAACCTTTGCGGCGCGTACCTGGCCCTTCAGGAGAGCACCGCCTAGGCTGAGGCTCCTGAGAGTAGCTGTTGATCCGGGAAAATTCCCGCTTAGAATGACCGGAAGATCCTGCTTGATACGAGGAAAGAGACGCATAGAATAAAACCCCAATCTTCTCGCCACCGCCCGGCTGATTTCGGGCCATCCGACCCCAAATGAAGCCAAAAATCCTTTTATGAAGAATTAGCTGTGAAATTGTTTTTTGAAGATGGAAGTTATTCATAGCCCCAGAGCGATGTTTTTTAACCACGGGGTGAGCGCAGGGGCTGCGGATAAATTGCTTTCCGCTATTGGCTCCTAGATGAAAAGTATTTCCAAACCTCGAGTGCCAACCGAAATCTACACCTCCTGACAAGAAGTTTCAAGCGAAGATTTTAGGAGGAACTCCTTATATTCTTGGAATAATTTNNATTCTCTTCCGCTCCCCCCTGCCCTGCAGAGTGACCAAGTGAGAGGGAGGGTGAAAGATGGGCAAGGGCAAATACCAAAAGACCAAATACTCGCGCATTTTTAGATATGTGGGAACGAAGGGAACGGTCTACGGCATTGACTATTACGCTGGCGGCAAGAAACACAGGGAAATAATCGGGTCCGTCCTGACTGAGGCACAGCAAGAGCTCCAGAGGCACCGGAACATGGCCTGGAGTGGGAATTTCCTCTCTATGAGTGGAAGAAATAAAGTAACCTTCACTGACCTAGCCGAAAAATACCGCGAGCTGCAGAAGGGGGAAATCTATTTTGAAAAGACCCGGCGCTTTTATGTCAATACCGTGGAGGAATTTTTCACCGGCCGGAAGATTTACCAGATATCCCCCCTGGACATCGAGGACTACAAAAAAAAGCGCAAGGCGAGGGCTACAAAGTGGAAAAAAGTCCGGTCCGATGTGGCCGTCAATCGGGAACTTGAAACTCTTCGCCATATGCTCAATAAGGCCCTGGAATGGGGCATGCTGGCAGAAAATCCCTTCAATAAGTTCAGGAGCCCGATCTTTTTCGGGGAGGATGAAAACAGGATTCGATACCTAACTGAGGAGGAGATGAAGAGACTTTCCGAGGTCTTGGACCGACAGCCGCCGGCCCGGCGAAAGGAAAATAAGAATGCGCCTCCGCCCTATACCTACCTGAAAAATATCATAATGGCTGCTCTCCTCACGGGCCTGAGGCGTGGGGATATCCTGAATCTGAGATGGGCGGAGGTCGACCTGGATAAAGGGCTTGTACTCTTCAATGAGCGGAAGAAGATGAATAGGCAGCGGGTCAAGGCCCTGAATACGGACATGATCAATCTCCTGAAGGGGACTCCCCACGGGGAGATTGAGTTTATTTCCAATGGGCCGGACGGTCAGCCCCTCAACGGTGTGAAAAGGTCGTTCAGAACGGTCTTCAAAGTGGCCAAAATCAAAGATTTTCACTTCCATGATCTGAGGCACTCCAGCGCTTCTTACATGGTCATGCGGGTCGCTTCGCTGAAGGCCGTCCAGGAACATCTTGGGCATAATTCTTTGGCCACGGCTCAGAAATATGCTCACTTGGGCCCGGAGTTTCAGAGAGCGGAAGTTGAAAAATTGAGTGGGGTTTTTACGGGAGGGTTCGCTGGTAGTAAGAATTTAGCAAGAAATGACCAAAAACCCGATTTTCCGACAGATACGAAAAATTATGCAAATGCTTGATATGTTTAGTACGCAGTAGAAACCTACACCCTACGGGTGTGGTCATGGGGACTGGCTATGCCGGTCCCGGATGGGAATGGCCGAAGGCCGCCCACCGCTGTCATTTACTCCGAGTCGTTGCCGCAACTTCGTAGTAAATGAGAAAACAGTGAACGGGTTTCAAAAGTTACCCCGGTACGTCAGGTTGGGCGAGCACCTTGGCCCCCCTATGGGGGGCTAATTCAAGGCCGCACCCTATGGATGCGGATTCTTTACTTTTAAATGGTCGGGGCGGCCAGATTTGAACTGGCGACCCCCTGCGCCCAAGGCAGGTGCGCTACCAGGCTGCGCTACGCCCCGACAGCTTTTTTATATCACGAATGGATGGGCAGAGGCAAGGCTTACCATTGCGGATTTCGGATCGGGGAATAGGCAAAATGCGGCATGCGGAATTCGGAATGGGGGAAGGGGAAAAGGCATTTTATATTATTGGGTCTCTTGCAGAAATTTCGGGAGAAGCTGTTTCAATTTTTCCAGAGCCCGGGCACGGTGGCTGATGCGGTTCTTGACCTCCGGCTCCACCTCGGCCATGGTCTTTTCCAATCCAGGGATAAAAAAAACCGGGTCGTAGCCGAATCCTTGGGCGCCTCGAGGGGAGGGGGCGATCTCTCCCCGGCATTCCCCCTCGACGAATTCCGCTTTTCCTTCCGGTGAAGCGACGGCCAACGCGCAGAGGAAGGCGGCCCCCCGTCGTCCTTTCGGTACGTGGGCCATTTCCTTAAGCAGCTTCTGGTAGCGGTCGGCGTCGGTTGCATTTTCTCCCGCATAGCGGGAGGAAAAGACTCCGGGCCTCCCATTCAGGGCATCCACGACCAAACCCGAATCATCCGCGATGGCCACTCGACCGGTCCGGCGGGCGGCTACAGTTGCCTTTTTGACCGCGTTCTGGGCAAAGGTCCGGCCGTCTTCGAGGATTTCGGGGATCTCGGGAAAATCCCGCAGGGAAAGGATTTTCAACCCCAGAGGCGCCAGGATTTCCCGGATCTCCCGGAGTTTGCCGGAATTCCGCGTGGCGATGACTACTTCTAGAGTTTCCACAGGCCTACCAGTTTTCCCAGGGATTTCTTTTGCATGGAGGTTAGCTGCCGGATTGCTTTCCTGGCGGCTCCGGTCATCCGCCAGAGGTCGCGGTCCTGGAAGGGCGTGCGTTCGGCCGTTCCCTGGACTTCCACAAGGGTTCCTTTTCCCGTCATGACGTAGTTCATGTCCACATCGGCCTTCGAGTCCTCTTCATAGCAGAGGTCCAGATAGATCTTCTTGCCGACCATGCCGATGGAGATGGCGGCCACAGAATCCTTCAGGGGCGGCGCCGTAAGAACGCCCCTTTTCTGAAGGCCTCGGAAAGCGTCCACCAGAGCCACGAAGGCTCCGGTGATGGACGCGGTTCGCGTGCCCCCGTCCGCCTGGATGACGTCGCAGTCGACCCAGATGGTGCGCTGGCCGAAGGAGGCCAGGTCCACTACGGAGCGCAGGGAGCGGCCGATGAGGCGCTGGATTTCCTGGGTTCGGCCGCCCACTCTACCGGTGCTCGATTCCCGGGTGGTTCTGGTCAAGGTGGAGCGGGGAAGCATGGAATACTCGGAAGTCACCCAGCCCTGGTTGGAGTTTTTCAGGAAACGGGGAACCCCCTCTTCTACGCTGGCGGTGCAGATGACTTTCGTATTCCCCAGTTCAATAAGGGCGGAGCCTTCGGGGTGTTTGAGGAAATGCCGGGTGATCTTCACCGGCCGAATCTGGAGAGGGGATCTTCCATCGGTGCGCATAGGAATTCCTTTCTTTCATCCACCACGGAGACACAAGGAGCCCAAAGATTTTCCCACAACCAAAGCTATAAAATAAGAGATCTTGAGAGGGAAGTCAAATGAGGAGTCCATTAGCAGAAATAGTTTGGATGGAAAGAAGAGAACCGTTAAAATTTGCAATCTGAAATCTGCGATCTAAAATTTCCCGGGGTTTTATTGAAATCGTTCTACCCGTGTGCTAAATTAAAGATCTGTTTTGAAAACTGAACGGGGAGGGTCTCATGAACAAAGCAGTGATCGTTCTCATCCCCTTGGTCATTATCGGAGTTCTGGTCATCGGCGGGTTCGGGCTTTACAACGGCCTGGTCAGCGCCCAGGAGGAAGTGAAAGCCGCCTGGGCCCAGGTGGAAAACCAGTACCAGCGGAGGGCCGACCTGATCCCCAACCTGGTGGAGACGGTGAAAGG
>PMCE01000354.1 GCA_003154025.1 Syntrophaceae bacterium | reverse complement strand
AAATCCCTGGATCTCTTGAATCACGGGCTCAGGCACAAATCCTACGTCCATGAAAACGTCCATGCCGAAGGTCAGGACAACGAGCGCCTGGAGTTTCTGGGCGACGCGGTCCTGGACCTCGTCATCGGCCACATGATCATGGACCGCTACCCGGATTATCCGGAGGGCAGCCTATCCCGGCTCCGGGCATCGGTGGTAAACGAAACGCGCCTGGCCAAGATTGCCCAGGACCTCTCTCTGGGGGAATACCTCCTGCTGGGCAAGGGAGAGGAGATGACCCGGGGGAGGGAGAAAAGTTCCATCCTGTCTTCCACCCTGGAAGCCCTGCTGGCGTCCATCTACCTGGACGCAGGGTTCAAAAAGGCCTTCAAGGTCATCTCCCTGCTCTTCTCCCTGCCTCTGGAGGTGGCCGAGAAAGAAAGCTTTTACCAGGATTACAAGACCAAGCTCCAGGAGCTTTCCCAGGAGACCCTCCGGGCTACTCCCCGCTATGTCCTGGCCAAGCAATACGGCCCGGACCACGACAAGACCTTCGGCGTCAAGGTTCAGATCCAGGGAAAGATGGCCGGGGCGGGGGCCGGGAAGAGCAAGAAAGAAGCGGAGCAGAGAGCCGCGAAGCGGACCATCCAAAAGCTCTATCAATCCTTGAAAGAGAAAAATGGCTGAAGAAGAAACCCCGGGGTTCAAGTCGGGCTTCGTCTCCCTGATCGGAAGGCCCAATGTGGGCAAGTCCACCCTCCTGAACTACCTGTTGGGTGAGAAGATTGCCATCATTTCCCCCAAACCCCAGACCACCCGGAACCGGATCTTGGGAATTAAGAACCTCCCCGCGGCCCAGATCATCTTTCTGGACACGCCCGGAATCCACCGCTCCAAGACCATGTTGAACCAGTCCATGGTCCGCACCGCCCTGGCGACCCTGCAGGAGGTGGACGTCATCTGTTTCCTCATCGAAGCCGACTTCCCGGATCATGAGGAGAATGACTGGATTCTGGAAAACCTGCAGAAGGCGCAAAAACCCGTCCTTTTGGTCGTCAACAAGATCGATCGGATCCCGAAAGCAAAACTTCTGCCCATCATGGAGCGCTATTCCCGGAAGCGCCCCTTCGAACAGATCGTCCCCATCTCTGCCCTGCGGGGCGAAGGGATCGACATACTGGTGGAAGAGCTGCTGAAGATCCTTCCCGGCGGCCCCCGATTGTTCCCCGAAGATATGGTGACCGACCTGCCCGAACGCTTCCTGGCTGCCGAGATGATCCGGGAAAAGGTTTTTCTTCTGACCCGGGAGGAAATTCCTTACGCCACTGCCGTGATCATCGAGGAATTCAAGGAGCGGGAAGAGAAGAATCTGGTCGTGATCCGGGCGACCATCCAGGTGGAACGGGATTCCCAGAAGGGGATCCTGATCGGGGGAAAAGGCCGCATGCTCAAGGAGATCGGCCGATTGGCCCGGGAGGAGATCGAGGCTCTCCTGGGAGTAAGGGTATTCCTGGAGTTGTGGGTCAAATTGGAAAAAAACTGGCGCGATGACCCCCGGGCTCTGCACCGTCTCGGTTTCCAATGAAGAGATTAACGACCAGGCCTTTTTGAGAGTGTTTAGCCACAGAGATCTCAGCGAGGGCACAGAGAGATAAAAGCTGAAAACGAGAAGACTGGGGCTTTTAAAGAGACGAGAGATCCTGTCGCAACGGGGAAAGGATTTCATGCATTTCTTGATTCTTAAGACCTCTGTGATCTCCGTGGAAAAATGTCATTAAGATTCATGAATGGTTCAATTATTAACGGCAGGGACAATATATTGACAGAAAATGGACCTTCCAGGCGGCATGGAATTAGATTTTTTTGTTTTATTCCAAAAGGTTACCTTTCTCACTTTCCTGGCATAATCTTTGCCTCTCTTCTGGACGAATTTATGGAGAAGACTGGGGAAACAACCTACAGGTATGTTCTTTAAGAACCTCTTCAACAAAGGCTCGAAGGATAACGGCGGATCCCGGGGTGTTTTTTCCCCCAAGACCCCTCGGGATCAGGAACATGTAGCCCTTCTTCAGATCAGCTCAGCCATCAAGAGCCAGAAGGACATATCCGCCGTATTCGAGATCATCGGGCGGGAATCAGCCCGGTGCCTGAAAGCCAGCCGGGCTACCCTATTCCTCGTGGACGGAAGCAAGGCGGCCCTTAAAACCCAGTTCACCTATTCCCCGGACCCGGGCGGAGATAAAATCGGCCTCCTGGAGGAAAAGGACTTTTCCCGTAGAGCCCTCGCCGACAAGAGACCTCTTCTGCTCAAAGACTCTAAGGACTTTGCGGAATTCATCAAGTCCGACGAAAGGGAACGGAAGACCACTTCCTTCATGAGCATCCCTTTTGGGTTTCAGGGGAAGGTTGCCGGGACCCTGAGTTTATCGATGTTCAACGGGAAAAAGGGCTTCGCCTATCGAGATCTGGAATTCCTGGCCATCTTTGCCAACCACGCTTCGATCGCCATGCAGAACCAGTATCTCCTCGAAGAGGTCCGCAAGGCCGGAAGTTTGCGAAAGAATTACGAACAGCACCTCGACGACCTCATGGGCCAGTTGCAGGGCCTCTCCAATGAGGAGCGTAAGCGCATCGATGACCATATCGCCAAGCTTCTTAACGGGTTCAAAGACGACCGGCGCCAGGCTATTCGACCGGAGGAGGAGGAAACCGAACGGGGAGATAGACCCATCCGGCTGGCGGGAGAAATGGTTTTCGAGGAGTCTCCGGACTTGACCGAAAAGGTCCAGGTGGAAATCGAGGCCGGAGCTTTGAGAGGAACGGGCGATTTAAGCCGCGCGGCAATCTTTATCCCCACCGCGAACCCACGGGACCTGGGGGAGCAATTCTCATTAAAGATCTATCTTGCCGAAGGTGAACACCTGGATCTGACCTCCAAGGTGATCTTTACCAATAAGTATGGAAAAGAGAGCCAGAATCTCCGGCGAGGCATGGAGATTAAATTCCTGGACCTTCCGCCAGAGGTGGAAAAGCAGGTGGGAGACTATCTCCAATCCCTTCCCGCATTACCCGCCGCAGAGGAGCAGGCGCCTGCCCAATCCCTCCGTTGATGGGAACCGACGAACCGATGACTTTCCAACGGGACCCCAAGGATATTTGCCAGGTTATGACGATGATGGCCGCTCTGGAACGAAAGGGAATTTAGCCTNNAGTTCTCCGTCGAAGATATACCCGCACACCTGGCAGACGTGATATTCGATGTCCTGCTCTTTGAGCAGGGCTTCCAGGGCATCCTTATACAACTTGGCGTGCCGGTCTTCCACGTCCCGGGAGCGGGAAAAGCTCCAGGCTACGTCTTCCCTCTTCAGTTCAAAGGCTTCTTTGATAAAAGGGGGATAATAATCGTTCTTCGCTTTGATCTCGTTTTCAAACGCCGCTTTCAAATTATCCTCGGTCTCTCCGATAACCCCTTCCAGGTATTTCAGGTACTCATCCGCATGGACCTTTTCCGCGTCCGCCACGGCGCGGAAGAGGCGCGCCACCTGGGGAAAGCCATCCTCCTCGGCCTTTTTCGCAAAGGCCAGGTTGCGCACGCAGGCTTTGGATTCTCCGGCAAAGGCTTCTCTCAGCCTCTTTTCCA
>PMCE01000398.1:1223-5722 GCA_003154025.1 Syntrophaceae bacterium | reverse complement strand
TCGAATCCGCCAAGTCGGGTTAGCCGTCTTCGGGTTCAATAACCAAAAATACGAAAGACTAATGGGACACAGAGGAACATAGCGCGGTAGAACCACAACCAAAAAAAGTGCCTCAAGTGCCTTAAGTGCGCTAAAGTGCCTCAAATTAACAGATGGGCCAGGGAGAATTCCTTAATTGTAGGGGCAACCCTATGTGGTTGCCCATCATGCGGGCGGCCACATAGGGCCGCCCCTACATTTGTCCTTAAAGACAAAAAACTTAAGGGAACGCGGATGAACACGGATAAAGCGTTAGGGAAAATACGAACGTCCGGGGATGCCTATTGGGGCGTTGAATTCCGTAAAGCTATTCTCACCCGTAGCCTTTATGCCTCCGTGTTCTCTGCGTAATCTGCGGATAAACCGATTTAGGTTTCTGTAATTCCCGAACAAAGAAGAAACGAAAAACTATTCGATGACCAGCAGATGATAATTCTTCTTCCCCGCCCGGAGAAGGATTCCCCGGCCTGACAGGGCCTGGTCCAAACCGACTTTCCCTTCAAGATCCTTCCAGGCCCGGTTATTCACGTAGGCGCCGCCCTGTCCGATCAAGTCGCGGGCCGCCCGTTTGGACTTGCACAGGTTGGTCTGCGGGAGGAGGTCAACGAGGGGCACCCCTCCCTTCAGGGACTCTTTGGGGATTTTCGTGGCGGGGACCTCGCCCGCCAGGGCGGCAAGAACTTCCTCGGAGAGGGCCTCCACTTCGCTCCCGAAGAGAACTTCCGAAGCCTCCTGGGCCGCCCGGCTTGCCCCCTCCCCGTGAGCCAGCCGGGTGAACTCCGAGGCCAGCCGGCGTTGCGCTTCCCGCTTCCCGGGGTCCCGTTTCAAAGATTCTTCCAGTTCCTCAACCTCCGCAAGTTCAAGAAAGGTGAAGAGCCGGAGAAACTTGGCGACATCCCGGTCGTCGCTGTTGATCCAGTACTGGTACATGCGGTAGGGAGAGGTCATCTCCGGGTCGAGCCAGACCATTTCGCTTCCCGAGGCCCCCTCGGTCTTGCCGATCTTCACCCCGGAGGCCGTGGTCAGAAGGGGGAACGTAAGGCCATGGGCGCTCCCCCCGCTCATCCGCCGGATGAGGTCGATTCCCGCGGTGATATTGCCCCACTGATCTTTTCCGCCGGCTTGCACCGCACAGCCCCGGTGCTCGTACAGATGGTAGAAATCATAGGCCTGGAGGAGCATGTAGCTGAATTCGGTAAAAGAAATCCCCTGCCCCCGTTCCTCCAGCCGCCAGCGCACCGACTCTTTGGCGATCATGGCATTCACCGAGAAGTGCTTCCCGATGTCCCGCAGGAAATCGACGAGGGTGAGGGGCATAAGCCATTCGGCATTGTTCAGCAGCAGGGCGGCGTGCTCCCCTTCGAAGCTGAAAAACCGGGATAACTGTTCCTTCAGACGCCGGGCGTTGGCCTCCACATCATCCTTGGAGAGAAGCTGCCGCTCCACCGTCTTCCCGCTCGGGTCTCCGATCATTCCCGTTCCCCCGCCCACGAGGGCAATCGGGACGTGCCCGTTCCGCTGGAAATGGGCGAGGCCCATGACCGGGATGATGTGTCCCAGATGAAGGGACCGCGCGGTGGGATCAAAACCTACGTAGCATTTCAAAGTCTGCGAAGAGGCGGCCTCCCGCAGGCCGGTGTCGGTCACCTGTTCGATGAAACCTCTTTCCTGGAGAACATCGACGACGTTTCTGGACAAAACATCCTCCTTAAGGGGTTACGATAAAGTGCTGCGGTGCTGCCGTGCTGTCGTCCTGCGGTGCTGCTGTCCTGCCGTGCTGTTTTTCCTTTACCGCAACACCGCAGTACCGCATCACCGCAGCACGTGTTGATGATTCCGCCTTTAGGAATTCCTATACTTATCCCTCAGCACCGACTTCAATATCTTCCCCGTTCCTCCCTTCGGAAACTCCTTGAGGATCTTCATCTCCCGCGGGGCTTTGAAGTGGGCCATGTTATCCCGGGCGTACTTGATGAATTCCTCCGGGGTCACCTGGTAGCCTTCCCGCAGGACGACGAAACCCATGGGGATCTCCCCCCACTTCTCATCGTTCTTGCCGATCGCCGCGCATTCCAGAACCGCCGGGTGGCCGTAGAGGACTTGCTCGATTTCCAGGGAGGAGATGTTCTCTCCACCGCTGATGATGATATCTTTCTTCCGGTCTTTGACGATCAGCTGCCCGTCCGGCTCCAGGGCGCAAAGGTCGCCGGTGTGGTACCATCCCCCCTCCAGGGTCCGGGCCGTCTCCTCGGGCTGGCGGTAATATCCCTTCATGACCATGTCTCCCCGCACCAGGAGTTCTCCCACGCTCTTCCCGTCCCAGGGGAGGTCTTTCCCGTTCGCATCCACCAGACGGAATTCCACCCCCGGAAGAGGCCTTCCCCAGGTATCGTGGCGGCGGTGCCGGTACTCCTCCGGGTCCAGTTCTTCGGACAGTTCCGGCAGAACGATCAACGGACAGGTCTCGGTCATCCC
Organism: Syntrophaceae bacterium; assembly: GCA_003154025.1. Next base: position 3,208 of record PMCE01000398.1, on the reverse strand, counting down.
GAACCCGCCATGGCAGATGCAGCCGAAAGCTTCCTCCACGCGTTCGGACATTCCCCGCGGCGGCGGCGCGCCCCCGATGAGGATTTCTTCCATCCGGGAAAGATCAAAAGATTTGAAGTTGGGGACCGCCAGCAGCGCATTGACCATGGTGGGAATGACAAAGGCCCGGGTCACTTTCTCCTTTTCCAGAACTTCCAGGGTTTTGACGGGGTCGAAACGCTTCACCATGACGTGCTTGCCGCCCTTCGCCAGAAGATAATGGGGCGTCCCCCAGCCGTTCACATGGAAGAGGGGGATCAGGTGAATTTGGACGTCCGTCTCACGCACGGTCATCATCGACATGGCGCAAAGAGCGTGGAGGTAGAGGTTGCGGTGGGTCATCATCACGCCCTTGGGGTTCCCCGTCGTACCGCTGGTGTAGAAGATCTCCGCCGGATCATCTTCATCGAAGGGATATTCACCCGGGGGATAAGACCGCTCTGCGGAGGCACCCTGCAAAAGCGCTTCGTAATTCCCCTGAATCCATCCCGGCAGCCCGGGGATCTCTTCCAGGGTGAAAAAATATTTTACCGAAGGGATCTTTCCCCGAATGGAGTCGATGACCGGGATAAAGTCCGGGTCCACGAATAAAACCTTGGGGGTCGATTCATTGAGGATGTACTCGAAGTCCTTGGCTGCCAGCCGGATGTTCAGCGGTTCCAGGATGGCGCCGATCAAGGGCGGGGCATAAAACAATTCCAGCAGGCGGTGGCAGTTGTATCCCAGGTAGGCAACCCGGTCCCCCTTCTGGACTCCGATCTGCTTCAGAGCGTTGCTGATCCTCCTCGTCCGGCGGCAGAATTCCCCGTAGGTAAACCTCTGTCCTTCGCAAATCACCCCTTCTTTCTTCTCAAAAACCTTTTCCACGTATTCCAAAAACCGTACCGGCGTTAAAGGGATCAACATCTTCCTCTCCTCCTGTTGCGCCAATCCCCGGGAATAAAAGGAAATCTAATTATGGGAAGAATAATGTTCTATTATCCTTAAAAAGCCCGGATTAATCAAGATTTTCCGGGCCTTCGGTTTTCTTCACCCCAAGGGAAAAATCATTTTGTTTAAAACCCGGAAATATATTAGGAAAAGTTGTCAATCCAGAATGGAATCTCGAAACTTTTTTTGTAACAGTTTAGCCTTTTGAAAAGCCGTCAAATCCCCCCTTTTTCCCACTTTTCCACAGGGGGAAAAAGNNGGAAGGAATTACTCCATCGAATCCCCAAAGCTCTCCTCCCTTTGAAAAAGCGAAGACGGGAGGGATTTCTGCCAAGGCCTTTTCAAAGCACTATAGTTTTACCCTTTTTTAATCCCTTCAGTGGCCAATAAATGGAAAATTTGATCGGAAGAATTACTGACAGAAAGCTGAAATGAAAAAGGCAGAGCCATGATGACCCTGCCTTTTTTAAATGATCAACCCATTTCGGCTTTGTTCANNTTGCCAAGATTGCATGTCCTCGGAAATCAATCCTTAAGCCACGATGGTGGCGTGAAGATCGGCAAGAGAACGATCGCAGGGCATAGCTCAATGCGCAGGAAGCACACCGATCCCTTGTACTCTGTACCCTCGTGATGAGAAGNNACAGGGGGAAAAAGTGGAAGGAATTAATCCATCGAATCCCCAAAGCTCTCCTCCCTTTGAAAAAGCGAGGACGGGAGGGATTTCTGCCAAGGGCTTTTCAAAGCACTATAGTTTTACCCTTTTTTAATCCCTTCAGTGGCCAATAAATGGAAAATTTGATCGGAAGAATAACTGACAGAAAGCTGAAATGAAAAAGGCAGAGCCATGATGACCCTGCCTTTTTTAAGTGATCAACCCATTTCGGCTTTGTTCAATAACTTCTAATCTCAGGAAGTGGTGATGCACTTCCTACCAGCCGGTCTTTGGGTTCCGGCCCACGCGGGCTTTGCGCTTGATTACCCTGAAAGTCCCAAACCCCACTCCTTTTCGTTAA
>PMCE01000398.1:0-1109 GCA_003154025.1 Syntrophaceae bacterium | reverse complement strand
TGGGGCCAGTTGGTTCCCCACAGGATGCGATCGGGGTTCGCGGCAATCAGCGCCTTGGCGAGGGGAATAAAGCCGGTATAATCATGGCGCGGTCCTTCCGTGACCGATATTTTGACGTAGGCCTTGCCGGCCCGGACCAGGTCCAGAATATCGGCAAAGCCGGGCTGGTCCAAGCCCTTCTCCGGCTCGGCGCCGGCGAAGTGGTCGAAGACGAGCGGCACGGGTGAAGCGGCAAGCTGGGCTTTGATCGCCTGGATCATCTCCATGCCGGCAAACAGCTGTATGTGCCAGTTGCGCTTTTGCATTCGCTCGGCCGAGGCCTGGAACATCTGCACGGCGACGGCCGGGTCGCTTATGCCGACCGTCTTGAGGTTGAGCCGGATGCCGCGCATGCCGGCCTGGGCCATGGAGTCAAGCTCGCTTTCCGGTGTCTTGTCGTTGATCACGGCGACGCCGCGTGCGTCGTTCCCCCGCGCCTTCATGCCCCCCAGCGTGGCCGAGTTATCGGTGCCGTATACGCTCGGGGTCACAATCACCACCCGCTGGATGTGAAGCGCCTTGTGAAGTGCGGCCATTTCCTCAGGCAGAGCCATCTCCGGAGTATAGACCCGCCCGGGGAAAAAAGGAAATTGTGCAGGATCGCCATGGATATGGGTATGGCAATCGCAGGCCCCCGGCGGCACCACAAAGTTCACCGGCGTCGCTGGCTGGGATGGCTTGGCAAACCCCGTCCGGGTGTTCAGGATCACTCCAGCGGCAACCGCTCCGACCATAAACTCGCGTCTCGTCAACATGAGTTTCCTCCTTTCGGTGAAATCGGCATTCGTCTTCTACCCTGGCTGGATGCCGACTAATAATCTCGGGCTGGTCTGTATTTGGTTTTTAAGCTGTTTAGATCTATATATTCAAATAAATAAATACCTCGGAGGGAATCGATACACACAAAATACTCTCTTGAGAATGGGTAGTCAAGGAAGAATTTGTCTCCTCAAATTGTCCCCATTTTGAGGTCACACTTGCTGATTTCGGTTTGAAATCTACACCTCCTGTCAAAATCTGTCACCCGAAGAGCACAAGGACGGAGTCTTCGTCTTCCTGGAAATAATTTT
>PMCE01000368.1:1473-3450 GCA_003154025.1 Syntrophaceae bacterium | reverse complement strand
GAGATCGAGCATCGGGAGTTCATCGAAAGGGAGATCATCGACCTCCTGGAGATCGAGGCCATCCGCGACAAAGTCGTGGGGATGCTGCCCTACGGCCTGCAGAAGAGGGTAGATCTGGCCCGGGCCCTAGTTACTTTCCCTATGACCCCAAGATCCGGGTCCCTCTCGTTTTGGCTTTCATCTTCAAGTTGGAGAATCCCAACGACTTCAAGGTAGGTTTGGAATCTATCAAGTTTACGGTGGGATTTGAGGCCTCGGGGAAACCGGGAGAATTCTTTAATCTGGCCACCCCTATGGTTTATGACAGCCAGTACATTCCGGCGAAAACCGCCAACCAGCTGCGGGTGGTTACGGTGATGGATTCTCAGGTGATTCCGGGGAACCTGGCCGTCACCGGCGGGGCTCGCCTGGCGGCTTTGGGATTGAAAGCCCCGGACTTAATCCAGTACTGGTATGAAAAAATCGGAGACTTCCCCTTTGCCATCCGGGTCTCAGAGGGGAGTGCCAACTTTACCAGCGACCGGGGAGATGTGATCGTCGGGTTTGAAGGTGCTTTCCCCAAAAAATGAAGACGTCTTTCTGCAGCGATACCGTCCCGGAGCCGTGAATCCGGCAATCAAGACCCCCCTGTTTCCCGTCATGGCGACGAGGGCGAAGGATGGGGAGAATAGAAGAAGGATCCGAGACTTGTCCAGAGGGCTTCCTTTTACCCCCGCAGAGCGCTCCTGTAGCTCTTTCCGGCAGCCGGCTGGACATTTGACAAGCCTCCGAAGACTATGCTAAGGTCCCGCTGAATAACCGGCAGGGCTGTGCCCCTGGGGAGAAGTTGAAAGGCCTCCGGGGGGGGCGCCCTCGTCCAACCATCCAGGCGAAAGGAGAAGACAGAGGTGTTTCCCATCGTCGATACCAGACTCCTGGCGGCTTCGGTGAAGCAGTTCAAAGTGGCCGCTCCGGAGATCGCCAGAAAGAGGAAACCCGGGCAGTTTGTGGTTTTGCGGATCCATGATGAAGGAGAGCGAATTCCCCTGACCATTGCCGACGCCGACCCGGCGGCGGGGACGATTACCCTGATCTTCCAGGAAGTGGGAAAGTCCACCATGCAGCTCGGCAAGCTCAAAGCGGGGGATTCGATCCTGGACTTGATCGGGCCTCTGGGCCGTCCTACGCACGTTGAAAAGCTCGGCACGGTGGTCTGCATCGGCGGGGGAATCGGCATTGCCCCGGTCTATCCCATCGCCAAAGGAATGCGGGAGGCGGGCAACCGGGTGATCTCCATCATCGGCGCCCGTACCAAGGACCTCCTGATCATGGAAGAAGAGATGGGCAAGGTATCCGACGTCCTCAAGATTTCCACCGATGACGGAACCTATGGTTTCCATGGATACGTGAGCGATATCCTGCAGGACGTCATCGACGAGGGCGACCCCATTCACCTGGTCGTGGCCATCGGTCCCGTGCCCATGATGCGGGTGGTCTGCAACGTCACCCGGGGCAAGAACCTCAAGACCGTCGTGAGCCTGAACCCCATCATGGTGGACGCCACCGGGATGTGCGGAGCCTGCCGCGTCAGCGTGGGAGGCAGGACCCGCTTCGTCTGCGTGGATGGGCCGGAGTTCGACGGCCACGAGGTCAATTTTGCCGAGCTGGTAAAACGTCAGAGGGCTTACCTAAATCAAGAGCAGGAAGTTTCGAAGATGTTTCTGCATCCCGGGGGAGCCTGCATGGGAGGGAAGAGCTGATGACCGAGCCGACCGAGAAGAAGAAAAAAACCCAGATTCCCCGGACTCCGATGCCCGAGCAGGAGCCCAAGGTCCGGGCCAAGAACTTTAGCGAGGTTCCTTTCGGCTACAATCCGGAATTGGCCAAACTGGAGGCCAGCCGGTGCCTGCAGTGCAAGAAACCCGCCTGTGTGGCCGGGTGCCCGGTCTCCATCGACATCCCCGCCTTCATCGGGCTCATTGTCCAGGGAGATTTTCG
>PMCE01000368.1:0-1455 GCA_003154025.1 Syntrophaceae bacterium | reverse complement strand
CTCGGGGGAATTCCTCCTGCCTCCCATGGAACCGCCGACCGGAAAGAAAGTGGCCGCGGTGGGATCGGGTCCGGCAGGATTGACCGTGGCCGGCGACCTGATCAAGAAAGGGCACAAGGTTACCGTGTTCGAAGCCCTGCACAAGGCCGGCGGGGTCCTGGTCTACGGCATCCCCGAATTCCGTCTTCCCAAAGACATCGTCCAGGCCGAGGTGGACTACCTGGAAAAGCTGGGGGTGGAGATCAAGACCAACATGGTCGTCGGGCAGATCTATACGGTGGATGAACTCATGGCCAACGGGTATGACGCTGTCTTCCTGGGAACAGGGGCCGGCCTCCCGACCTTCATGAACATCCCCGGGGAAAACCTGAACGGCGTCTATTCAGCCAACGAATACCTGACCCGTTCCAACCTGATGAAGGCCTACCTCTTCCCCAAGTATGACACCCCCATCGCGCGGGGGAAAAAAGTCGCCGTCCTGGGAGGCGGGAACGTGGCCATGGATTCGGCCCGCACGGCCCTCCGCCTGGGGGCGGATGAGGTCTACATCGTCTACCGACGGTCCAAGAAAGAATTGCCCGCCCGGATTGAGGAGGTCCACCACGGCGAAGAAGAGGGGATCCAGTTCCATTTCCTGACCCTGCCGGTGGAGATTCTGGGAAAGGACGATGGGTGGGTCTGCGGCATGAAATGCCAGAAGATGGAACTAGGGGAACCGGACGAATCCGGACGCCGCCGGCCGATCCCCATCCCCGGCTCGGAATTCATCCTCGAGGTGGACATGGTGGTGGTGGCCATCGGTACCGGAGCAAACCCTCTGATTCCTTCCACCACGGCGGATTTGAAGACCAACAAGTGGGGCTACATCATCGCCGATCCGGAGACCGGGGCCACGAGCAAAAAAGGCGTTTATGCAGGAGGGGACATTGTAACCGGGTCGGCCACCGTGATCCTGGCCATGGGGGCCGGGAGAAAGGCGGGCGATGCCATCCACAGATACTTGATGGGATAAGGACAGGATCAAGGTACAAGGAACAAGGCTCAAGGCGAAAGGCAAAAGAGAAAATCCATAGGATAAAGCGACGGATTTACGGATTGACAATCTCCTTTGGGGGTGGGAAGATAAACTACATAGGGCGGGTTTAGAACCCGGCCCTACCACCAAAATTGAAAATGGCGATTCGGCGAGGGAAGGTGGTACAAATCCACCGCTGCCCCGCAACTGTGAGCGGAACGAAACCCGCACGAAAGACAGGAACAAGGTTCAAGGTACAAGGATCAAGGGAAAAGATTTTAGATTCGTTTTTGGCCTTGGACCTTTAACCTTGTGCCTTGAACCTGTCTTTCAGCCACTGGACGTAAGTCCGGGAAGGCGTGGGAAGTAGGGAGCCGCGAGCCAGGAAACCTGCCCGATTCGCGTTAACCTTGTGATCCTTCCGCGGGGAAGGGCGGGGC
>PMCE01000268.1:2519-4014 GCA_003154025.1 Syntrophaceae bacterium | reverse complement strand
TAGCAGGTTGCTGAAAAACTCTTTTAGGTGTCATTGCGACCCCGCCTTGGCGGGGAAAGCAATCTAATTCATAATAAAAACAAAGAAAATTAGACTGCCGCGTCGCTTACGCTCCTCGCAATGACTGCGAAAATTGAGTTTTCCCGCAAACCACTAGGATCCTCTCCGGGTTCTTTCGCGGGGAAAAGCTTCCATTTGCCCGCGCCGCCGGAGCGGAAGGCGCGCTCAGGGTCCCAAGGACGGGGGAGCAGAGTGCTTGTCCGAAGTTTAGCTTTTCTTCAGCCCAAGCCCGGGGACGATCTTTTCGAAGTCCTTCTCATCCTGAGCTATGACCGCGGCCGATTCGGCCGGCCCCATAAAAGCCTGGCCGAAGCCATTCTTGGTCATGAAATCCTTGAACTTGGGGTCATTCACCGCGGTCTTGACCGAGTTTTCCAGTTTGCTGATGATTTCTTTCGGCGTGCCCTTGGGAGCCTCCAGGCACCGCCAGACCCCCATTACGAAATCGATCCCGCTCTCCTTGAACGTCGGCACGTCGCTGAATAGGGGATCGCGCTTTTCGGAGGCGATCGCTAGAAGGCGAAGTTTGCCCCCCTTGATCAGAGTCCCCACTTCCGCGGGGCTGACGCTGGTCGCCTCGATGTGGCCTCCCGCCAAGGCCACAGCCGCCGGGGCAGCCCCTCCGTAGGGTACGTGAGTGAACTGGACCCCCGTCTTGCTGCCCAGCATAGCGGCGGCTACATGCCAGATGGCGCCCGGCCCGGAGTTGCCTACCCTCACTTTCATTGGGTTGGCCCGGGCGTAATCCATCGCTTCTTTGATGGTCTTCCACGGGGCGTCCACATTCACCGTGAACCCCGCCGGGTCGTTGTTGTGCAGGGCAATGGGCGCGAGTTCTCTCCAGTCGAGGTAGCTCGAGCTGGAATATTTGTGCAGGACCAGGGAATTGGTCGTGATCCCCAGGGTGTACCCGTCGGGTTTGGCCGCGGCTAGCTGTTTGAAGCCCACCAGGCCGCCTCCCCCCGGCTTATTGACCACCACCACGGGCTTCCCCAGGTTCTTCTGCATTAAATCCGCCAAAAACCGGGTGATGAGGTCCGTGCCGCCCCCGGCCGCCCAGGAGACGATCACGGTGATCTCCCGCTCCGGGTACTCGGCCGCCGCGGGCGCAGCAGCGGAGAGGAATATTCCGGCCGCCAGGAGGACCATCATGAGGGAAAGGAATGAAGGTCTGGTTCTTTGTACATTCCGGTTACGGTTCATTAGACACCTCCCTTATGGATTGGATATTCTCAAACCGGTTTCTTTTTTTTGAACANNCCGATATGGGCCTTTCGAAGAATATGCCGAAAGATCCGAAAGACAGAACCAGGGACCTCCGGAAATGCTCTTCGAACATCGGGCCCAGGATGAACGCCAGGATGAGGGGTGTCGACTCGTAGGAATATTTCTTCATCAGGAACCCGAAGATTCCAAAGACGATCATCACCCCGAT
>PMCE01000268.1:0-2459 GCA_003154025.1 Syntrophaceae bacterium | reverse complement strand
ATCAGGAAGGGACCCGGGGTGATTCCGTGAATCATGAGGGAGGCCAGCAGCAGGGCCATGGTGGAATTCGTGGGAATCCCCAGGGATAAGAGGGGAATGAAGGAGCCCGAGGGCCCGGAGTTGTTGGCCGATTCCGGCGCCGCCACCCCTTCGATGATTCCGGTGCCGAACTTTTCCGGGTGTTTGGAGACCTTTTTTTCCAGGGCATAGGCCATCGTGCTGGAGATGACCGTATTTCCCCCCGGGATGACCCCGATGAAGAAGCCCAGTACCGTCCCCCGTACGATGGGCCAGGCGGAATCCTTCCAGTCGCGCAATGTGGGGAAGAGGTTCTTGATCTTCTCCGTCAGGATCCCACGGAATTCCTCCTCCTCCAGATTGGCGAAGATCTCCGAAATCCCGAAAAGACCCATGATCACCGGGATCAACCCCAGCCCGTCCATCAGGTAAGGGACCTTGAAGGCGAATCGTTCCATGCCCTCGATGGGATCGGTCCCGATGGTCCCCAACAGCAGGCCCAGGGCGCCCATCATGAAAGCCTTCAGCCTGGACCCGGAGCCGAGGAAACTCACCAGGATCAACCCGCAAAGGATGAGGGACACATACTCCGGCGAGGCAAATTTCAGGGCGAAATTGGCGAAGGGGGGCGCCAGGAAGAGCAGGCCGAAGAGGCTGATCGTCCCGGCGATGAAAGAGGCGATGGCCGCCATGCCCAGGGCCGGGCCGGCCCTTCCCTTGCGGGCCATCTGGTACCCGTCCAGGCAGGTGACCACGCTCGCCGCCTCCCCCGGGATGTTGATGAGGATGGAGGTGGTGGACCCGCCATACATGGCGCCGTAGTAGATCCCCGCCAGCATGATGATGGCCGTGGCGGGCGGCAGGGCAAAGGTGACGGGCAGCAGGAGGGCCAGGGCGCCGCCCGGCCCCAGGCCGGGCAGAACTCCTACCAGGGTTCCTACGAAGCAACCGACAAAACAGAAGAATAAATTCTGCGGTTGAAAAGTAATCCCAAACCCGTAAATAAGGCCGGACAACGCCTCCATGCAGCGATCCCTCTCTACCTACACCCGCAAGTCGCAAGTCGCGAGAGCGCAAATCGATAAAAGCATATTTATCCTTTAGGCTAAGGCTTCGCCGGAAGTTCCGGCGGTTTACCAAAAGGAAAGGAAACCCCTGGGCAGCAAGACACCCAGCGCCATCCGGAACAATGCATAACTGCTGGCGGACACGATAAGGGCCATCAGAATCGAGGTCCCCCATCCTTTTTTTCCCACGAATTTCAGGAGGAAAAAGATGAAGAGGCTGGTGGTCAGGAGGTATCCTAAGAAATCCAAAAAAGCCAGGTAGAAAATAAGAGAAAATAGGGAGGGGAGAATTTTCATCCAGCCTCTTTCCTGCTTCCAAAAACTCCCCCTCGCCGGAGTCCCTTGTGTCCGGGACGAGGTCACCAATAAGACCGCCGACAAGGAGGAAAGAATCCCCCCGATCACCGCCGGGAAGAATCCCGGGCCGGGAGCATTCAAAGGGCCGAGGCCCATCTTCAGCCCTCCCCCGACGAACACCAGGCCGAGGCAGAGACAAAACAGACTGCTCCCGGAATCGTTGTTTCTCACCCGAGGATCCTCGATAGCTCTCTAATAGCCGCCCTCAACGTACCACTTCAATGCCCAGCTTTTTCGCGGCCCGCAGGGCATCTTCCACGGACGGCCGGGCATCCACGATGGCCACCCGTCCTCCCCCCCGGTTGCGGGCATCGACCATGGCGCTCTGACCCGTGGCTTCGATGCGAATCCGCTGCACTTCGGGCATATCCGCCCGATTGAGTTTGACTTCGATCTTACGGATCTCCGGCAGGTCAAAGATCCGGTGGTACATCTCCACGTCATTCGTCTTGGACCCGTAGATCGCCCCCATGAGAATGGCCGGCACGTTGATGGCCCGGCGGGAAAAGAGGTCGGCGGTCAAATCCACTTCGATCTTCTTGATTTCTCCCGAAACCATGGCGTGACAGATGCGGGCCATGTTGGTCGGGGAGCCTACCGCCAGGCTGCTTCCCCCGACCACCACATCCCCCAGCGCGTCGGTCAAGGAACGGGTGGGGGAGGTCATCTTCCGGACTTCCTCCCGGGCCTGTTTGACGATCCGAACGGCGCTTTCCTTTTCCGCCTTGCGGATGCTCGCATCCACGAACGGCTCGATGGGTGGCTTCTTCTGGAAGTAGGGTTCCAGGTATTCCAGGTTGAGGGAGGTGATCACCGGGGCGGCTTCGACATGGATGCGCGCCGCCATGGCAATCATGACATCCACATCCACATCCACCGGCAAGGAGGTCTTTAAAACCAGGTTGGCGGCCTGGTTGCCCAGGAGGATCGCGCCGCTGATGTGGGTCGCACACAGCCCCGCCACCATGACCCGGGGAGTGCAGGGTACGGCAATCGTGGGGGAGAGGGCCAGGACGA
>PMCE01000024.1:228-2508 GCA_003154025.1 Syntrophaceae bacterium | reverse complement strand
GGGGGCCCGGTTTCGCCAATGGGGCTGATTCGTGTTCCTAATATTCCGCCGGGGCGGGGAAAGGGACGGGTCCCGCCTGCTAAACCCGGCCCTTAATTGTCATCCCAAATGAGAATTGCTCTCCTTGAAGATCGACCCGGGAAGAACGCCTTGGCGGCCCGAGAGGCGCTCCTCCGGAGCCGATTCCCCCGGGGAAAGCGGGAACCGGAGTGAAAAGGGCCGGGAAAATAGATCTATGGTTGACCGGCATTTGCCTGGCCCGCATAGGCACGGGGTTTGTGCTGATCACCTATGCCGCCGCCCTTCCGGTCATCCAGAGGGAATGGGGAATGTCCGCCGCCCGGGGAGGCTCCATTTCGAGCGGCAATCAATTCGCCTACGCCCTGTCGCTGGTGGTTTTTTCAAGCCTGGCCGATTGGTGGGGAGCGAGGAGAGTTTTTCTGGGGTCCACGACCGTTGGCGCGGTCGCGGCCATGGCTTTCGCCTTTTTTGCCCGGGACTATTCTTCGGGCCTGATTCTCTATTCGCTGGTGGGATTCGCCCTGGGCGGCTCTTATACGACCGGGCTCATGCTCCTTTCCGAGCGTTACACCCCGGCCCGGCGGGGCGCGGCGATGGGATATTTTATCGCCAGCACCTCGGCCGGCTATGCCCTGTGCCTGGTGGTAACCGGAATCGCCCTGCCCATCGGGGGCTATCAACTTTCATTCTTTCTCACCTGTCTGGGGGTCCCGATCGCCGCGGCGTTCTCCTGGCTCACCCTTTGGCGGACCCCCAACACCATGGCCCGGCCTCAATCACCACAAGGAATCGCCCGGCTAATCCTGAAGAATAAGCCCGCCATGCTGCTGATCGCCGGTTACACCTTTCATGCCTGGGAACTCCTCGGTATGTGGGCCTGGACGCCGGCTTTTCTGGCGGCCTGTTTCGCCTTCGGGGGAGGGGGGGATTTAAGGGCGGCGGGCATGGGCGCCTATGTCACCGCCTTTTTCCATTTCACCGGCATGCTGGCCTCTTACTCCATGGGCTTTCTGTCCGATCGCTGGGGGAGGGCTATGGTCCTTCTGGGCGTCTCCGGGATCAGCGCCCTTTGTTCTTTCCTCTTCGGCTGGACATACGGTTGGCCGCTAGGCGTTACGATAACCCTAGGGGCGCTGTATGCCTTTTCATCCCCGGCCGATTCCCCGGTGCTTTCCGCGGCCTTATCTGAAGCCGTGGATTTCGCTTATCTGGGCACGGCCTTGGGGATCCGATCGCTCTTGGGGTATTGTGCGGGAGCTGCGGCGCCGCTGGTTTTCGGCTTGATTCTCGACTGGACCAATGCCGGTACGGAGGGGGGGCTTTATGAACAATGGGGGTGGGCCTTTTCATCTCTGGGCCTGATGGGGATCGGCGCCGTTGCCGCGGCTTGGCGCTATAAGGGCGGCGGGCGAAGCGCTACGCCTTCTTCCGGTTTCAGCGGCTCCTGATCGCCCCGGGTGAACATCTTTTCTTGACAGGGAGGATTTCAGCATGTTAGCTATTTCTGGGAACATCATTCTGTTCTTGAAAGGGTGATCTATTGGAATCGTTGAAGAAGCATTTGGAAGGTGTGCGGGTGATTGATTTGACGGCCTACCTGGCAGGCCCGTTTTTAAGCATGCATCTGGCCGCCCTGGGGGCGGAGGTGATCAAGGTCGAGAGGCCCGGTTATGGGGACCCGACGCGAATCAGCGCTCCCTTTGCCGGCCCCCGAGGGATCGGATTTGCGGGAAGAAGACCGGAAGACATCTCTCTCATCCATCTGAAGCGGAACCGGGGAAAGAAAAGCATCACCCTGGACCTGAAAAGCAAGCGCGGCGTGGAGATCTTCCGCCGGCTGGTGGCCAAAGGCGACGTGGTCGTGGAAAATTTCGCCCCGGGGACGATGGAGAGCTTCGGCCTGGATTATGCGGTTCTTAAGGGGATCAATCCCCGGATCATTTTCTGTTCCATCTCCGGATACGGGCAAAGCGGCCCTTACCGGGACCGGACGGCCTTTGACCTCACCATCCAGGCGACGAGCGGGATGATGGCGGTGACGGGGTACCCGGACGGGCCGCCTCTCCGCTGCGGACCCTGGGTTGGCGATCAGGTCCCGGCCCTGTATGGCCTGGTGGGGATCCTGGCGGCGCTCGCCTCCCGGGAAAGAACCGGGCAGGGAGAGAGAATCGACATCTCCATGCAAGACTGCTGCTTCTCCCTGGTCATGGACGAATCCCTGGACATGCTCGTCTCCCGGGAGGTTCCCACGCGGCAGGG
>PMCE01000024.1:0-148 GCA_003154025.1 Syntrophaceae bacterium | reverse complement strand
CAAACGCTTCGAAAGAGGAAAATCCCCTGTGAGCCGGTCCTGGAAGTGAAGGATGTGCTGGAAGACCCGCAGCTGAAGGCCCGGGGAATGATTCAGGAGCTGGAGCATCCATTGAACCCCAGGACCGGGGCAAAGACCGCCGGATTCC
>PMCE01000429.1:5106-6086 GCA_003154025.1 Syntrophaceae bacterium | reverse complement strand
CGGGAAACGCCACGGAACAGGTGGCGGCGTACGGAATCCGGTGGGCGGCCATAATCTCCATCATATTTTTTTTGGGCTGCCCCTTCGGATGGTTGGCCGGAGTGGTGGTGGTCCAAGTCCCCCACGGGGTGGCTGAACTTCTCTGAATCCCGGTGTTCATGTAGGCTTCATTGTCATAGCAGAAATAGATGATGTCATCGTCCCGTTCGGCGGCCCCGGAGAGGGCCTGGATCCCGATGTCGAAGGTCCCCCCATCCCCGACCCAGGCGGCAACCGTGGTGTCTGTGTCTCCTCTCATATCCAGGCCGGCCTTGACTCCGGAGGCGGTGGAGGCTCCGGTCTCGAAGGCCGTATGGATCATCGGAACCTTGACCGCCGCATACGGGAAAGGCCCGCCGATGATGGACCAGCAGCAGGCCGGCAGGACGATCACCGTATCGTCCCCCAGGGCCTTCAGGGCATACCGCATGGCGATCGTGGCCCCGCAGCCGGCGCAGGCCAGGTGTCCTGCATACATCAACTCCATCGACTCGTATCCTTCGCGCATGACAGACTCCCTTTCGAAATTCTGAGCGTTACCCCGATGGCCGTTCCGAAGAATGGAAGCCTTTCCTTATTGCCCCGGACCGGTTAGGTCAACACCAAATGGTAACAAATTGTAGGGGCAACCCTGTGTGGTTGCCCGTCATGCGGGCGGCCACATAGGGCCGCCCCTACCAAATCTTGCTTGGCTCCTGCTATCCCGGGTCAGGTCCTCAACCCCACCCAGACGCTCTGTTCCTCCGGCCTCGGGCGCTCATAAGTCTGGTAGATGACGTCGTTCAGGGTTTGCAGAGTCGTATCTCTTCCCCCCAGGCCGGTAATATAACTGTAAATCGGGGGCCGGTCCTTCTCGTTGCAGAAAGCGGCCCGGATCTCATGGGCGAAAACCCCCCCGATGCCCGCCGAAAGGTTCCGGTCGAGGACCGCGACCTTGTCCG
>PMCE01000429.1:0-5015 GCA_003154025.1 Syntrophaceae bacterium | reverse complement strand
ATCAAATATTCGGGGGGCGCCAGGCAGCCGAAGATATGGGGGTCCTTGGCATTCAGGCGCAGGTCCGGGCGGTAGGGGGGGAGAAATTCATCCGCCAGCTTGGCCTCCGGGATGTCCACCGCCTCGGCGGTGTGGGACAGGGTGAAAGCATCCAGGGCCAGCATCACGGGGAGGAGAACCTGCTCGGCGATCTTGAACGACTGGATGACCGTATCCAGGACCTCCTGGTTGCTCTCGCAGTAGATTTGGAGCCATCCCGTATCCCTCTGCGCCAGGCTGTCGCTCTGCTCCCCCCAGATGTTGAAAGGAGACCCCAGGGCCCGGTTGACGTTGGCCATGANNCTCGCTCCCGAGGCCCAGTGGAGCATTTCGTGCATCAGGGCCAGCCCCTGGGAGGAAGTGGCGGTAAAGGTGCGCACGCCGGCGGCCGACGAGCCGATGCAACAGGCCATGGCGGAGTGCTCCGACTCCACCGGGATAAAACGGGCTTTCAGCCGGCCATCCGCGCAGAGGACCGACAGCTCCTCCACGATGGAGGTCTGGGGGGTAATCGGATAGGCCGAAATCACTTCCGCCCGGGCGAGCATGACCCCCCAGGAGACCGCGTGATTGCCCACCATGATCTTTTTCATCTTCCCTCCACCTCCATGACGATCACGTCCCGGGGGCATTCTTCCATGCAGATCCCGCAGCCCTTGCAGTGTTCGTAGTCGATGATGTTGAGCTCCCCTTCTTTTCCCTTCTGGACGGCCACGTCCGGGCAGAAGATGTAGCAGTTGTCGCAGAGGTTGCAGACCCCGCAATTGAAACACCGCTGCGCCTCCTCGACCGCCGTATCCTCGCTGAAGCCCAGGTTTACTTCTTCAAAGGACCCGATGCGCCGGGAGACCTTGGCCTTGGGCATCTTGGGACGCTTCTTAAACTCGAAGTAATCCAGGTTCAGGTCTTTCAGCAGGACCGTTTTGCCGCTCAGAGGAGGCCGTTCGCCCTCCTCCTGGAGGTATCGTTTCATGGACAGGCTTCCCTTTTCCCCCACCCGGAGCGCTTCGAAAAGGCCTTCCCATTTCTGCTTCCTTAGGTGGGAGTCGATGAAGATCGCGGCCCGTTTCCCCGAGGCGATGGCATGGACGACCGTATGGGGCTGGAGGATAACGTCCCCGCCGGCGAAGACTCCCGCCTGTTTCGTCGC
The DNA here is from genome assembly GCA_003154025.1 of Syntrophaceae bacterium. The sequence goes on along the minus strand of PMCE01000429.1, from coordinate 3,826 downwards.
CCCGCGCTCGTCCGTGGGAATCGTATCGTCCTTGATGCCCAGTTTTTTGGGCAGGGAAGAGAGGTCCGCCCCTTCCCCGACGGCGGTGATGACCTGGTCCACGTCGAGAGTGAAATTCGATCCCTTGATCTCCACCGGCCGCCGCCGCCCATCCTCATCGGGAGGGCCCAGACGGTTCTTCACGCATTCCAACTGGGTGACTCTTCCGTTCTCCGTAACCACCTTCACCGGGGACACCAGGAAGGAGACCTCGATCCCCTCCTCTTCGGCTTCGTGAACCTCGGCGGCAAAGGCCGGCATCTCCTCGCGCGTCCGGCGGTAAAGAAGGAAGGGTTTTGCCCCTACGCGTAGGGCCGCCCGGGCCGCATCGACCGCCGTATTCCCCCCGCCGATCACCGCCACCCGTTTTCCCAGGGGCACCTCCTTCCCCAGGTTCACATTCTTGAGGAATTCGACCCCGCTCATGATCCCCCGAGCTTCCTCTCCCTCGACCCCCAGGTTCCTGCTCTTGTGGTTTCCCAGGGCCAGGAAGATCGCCTGGTAGTCCTTGAGATCCTCCATCGAAAGGCCGTCTCCCAGGCGGGCATTGATTTCCGCTCTGACACCCAGTTCCAGGATCTGGTCGATCTCTTCGCCCAATATCTTTTTGGGGAGCCGGTATTCGGGAATCCCCACCCGGAGCATCCCCCCCAGGACCGCCAGGGCCTCGAAGACCGTCACCCCGTAACCCAATCGGGCCAAGTGGTAGGCACAGGTGAGCCCGGCAGGACCGGAACCGATGACCGCTACTCTCTCCGGCCGCTTCTCCCTCTTTTTCTGGGGAGGTTTGCGGCCGTGCTTGGAGGCCATATCGGCCATGAACCGTTCCAGGGAATTGATGGAAAGGGGATCATCAAAATCTCCCCGGTTGCAGGAGGATTCGCATGGGTGGTAACAGACCCGCCCGCAGACCGCCGGGAAAGGATTCTCCTCCTTGAACAGGTCCCAGGCTTCCAAGAACCTTCCCTTGCCGATCAGCGCCATGGCCCCTTCGATGTCCTGACCGGCCGGGCACCCCTCGTTGCAAGGGGAGATCTTGTTTTCGAACCGGGGACGGAGATAGCGCCAGCTGCCCGTCTTGTTCCACTCCATGGAAGCCAGGGAGATGGGCTGATAGGGCATCTCTCCTTCACGCAGTAAGGGAATCTGTTTGGACATAGAAGCTCCTTAGGCGGTCCGTAGGGGCGATTCATGAATCGCCCCTACTTTAGGCGATTGTTTTTTCATACGCCTCTTTAATCGCCGCGGCATTGCCCGCTTTGTTGACCGGGACGAACTCGGCCATGGCTTCCACGAGCGAATCCACCGAGACCATGCGAGTGATCTTGGAAAAAGCCCCGAGGATGGCCGTATTCACGATGGGGGCCGTAGCCGACCCCAGCTTATGCTCCATGGCAATCCGGTTGGCATCCACGGTAGCCACCCGGAACCGGGAGAAACGCCCGAACGTTTTGGGGGCCTTGTCCGTGTTCATGATGATCCACCCGTTCTCCTTCAGCCCCGAATCCACTTGGGTGCTCTCGATCAAAGTCGGGTCCAGGATGATAATATGGTCCGGCTCGTAGATGAAGTGCCGGATGCGGATGGGTTGTTCATCCACCCGGGTAAATGCGGTCACCGGCGCCCCCCGGCGTTCCACCCCGAAGGCCGGGAAGGCCTGCACATATTTCCCCTCTTTGAAAAAGGCTGAGGCCAGAACCTCCGAGGCGATCACCGCCCCCTGCCCTCCCCGCCCGTGGATGCGGATCTCGATCATGTCTGCTCTCCTCGCGTCTCGTGGGGGCGATTCATGAATCGCCCCTACAACTTATTCTTCCGGAAACACCACCACGATCGCCTGGGCTTTCCGGCTTCGCAGGGCCCGAAAACCGTGGGGGACATCCGATTCGAAATACAGGCTGTCTCCCGGGTCCAGAATGATCTCCTGCTGGTCATAATGAAAAGCCAGACGCCCCCGGAACAGGAAGATAAACTCTTCTCCCCGGTGCCGCAGGTAAGAGACCGTCTCCCTCTTCTTGGGCTCGAACTCCACCAGGAAAGGTTCCATATGCTTGGAATTCTTGGTGTAGGCCAGGGCCTCGTACTTATACCCGCTGTCCCCATGCTGGGCCTGGATGGGCCGGAAGGTCTTCTTCCGCTCGTCCTTGCGCACGACCACCGCTCTTTCCCGCGACTCCTCCTCCCGGAAGAAATAGCTGATGCCCACCTCCAACGCTTTGGCGATTCGCAGGAGCGTGGCCACCGGGGGCGATACGGCGTTATTCTCTACCTGGGAAAGAAGGGGAATGGAAAGCCCGGTCGTCTCCGCCACCTGACGAAGGGTTTGTTGCCTCTTGAGCCGGAGCTCCCTTACCTTCTCCCCCAGCTTCAATTTTTTAACTTCGATCTCCACGTTCATCTCGATAAAAATGCCTAAAATTCGAAATGCCTAAAATGTAATCTTCAATTCCCAATGCGCAATTCGCAATTCGCAATTTTTCCATTCCGCAATCCGCATTCCGAATTCCGCATTATCTTTCCTTAAGGGCGTCGGCAATCACTTCCACCGGATGCAGAACCCGGATGGATTCCTGGCCCAGATTCTCGGCGATCTGCTGCCGACACCAGGGGCAGCCCGAAGCGACGATGGCGGTGCGGGTTTCTATGATGGACTGGATTTTGTTCCGGCCGATGCCCGAGGCCACCTCGGGATGCTCCCAGGGCAGAGCGGCTCCCCCCCCGCAGCAGGTCTCGGCCCCGGCCATCTCCACCAGCTCCAGCCCGGGGATTTTCCGCAGCAGGTTGCGGGGCTCTTCCTTGACTCCCTGGCTTCTGCCGAGATGGCAGGGATCATGGTAGGTCACCCGATTCTCAACCGGTTTCAGGACCTTCTCCAGGTCAAATCGGGCGAGGATCTGGGAAATGTCCACCACCTTCTCGGCCAATTCCTTCGCCGGCTTCGTGCTCTCTCCCATCTCCTCCAGGATATGGGCATACTCCTTCTTCAACGCGGCGCCGCAGGAGGCGCAATCGACCACCACGGCGTCCACATCCTTCCGGTTAAAGAGTTTCAGGTTTTCCCGAATGTTCTTCAGAGCCGCCTTCCGGCCCCCCCACTGGTAGAGGGGAAGACCGCAGCACATCTGTCCCTTGGGGAGGATGACTTCCATCCCCATCCGATTCAGGACCTTGATGACCGCATGGCCCACGTTGGGGAAGAGGTAGTTGGTGGCGCAGCCGGTGAAATAAAGAACCTTTCCCTTGGGCTTCGGCACTGGGATGTTCTCCGGGACCTGCTCGCGCAGCGGCTTGGAACCACGGGGCGGTTCGAATGCACGGAGGGTGCCCGATTTGGCTTCCCCGGAGGAAAGGAGGTTCTCCCGAGTGCGCGCACAGGAGAGGAAGAAGGGCAAACGCCGCTTATCGCGCGGGAGACTCTCGAGGACCCGTTCCAGCCAGTCCGCCCCCAACCGCTCCTGCATCTCGGTCCTCATAACCTTCATGAGACGGTCGGTTTGAAGCCCGCTGGGGCAGTTGGCCGTGCAGGTCTCGCACAGAAGACAGGTGAAGAGAAGGTCTTGAAACTTCTCCGAAGGTTCGGCCCGCCCTTCCAGAACCTTCTTGATCAGCTGAATCCTGCCCCGGGGGGAGGCCCCCTCGAAACGCAGAAGGTTGTACACCGGGCAGGGCGTCAGGCACAGCCCGCACTTGATGCATTTGTAGACTTCTTCCTTCAATTCCTTGGTGATCATGCTCGATACTCCAAAAAGCTCCCCGGGTTCAGGATGCCCTGGGGGTCGAAGGTTTT
>PMCE01000458.1 GCA_003154025.1 Syntrophaceae bacterium | reverse complement strand
GCACCATTTCATAATCGAAGCGGCTATGGTGTCGGAGCACGGGCCATGGTTTCCGCTTTGCATAAAGCGGGGGTGCGCATTAGAGTCTTATCTGTAGATGAGGTCGAGCCGGGTATCGATGATTGTGATCTGAGTCTCATCAAAACCCTTGAATCCACAGTCTTGATTCCGCCGGTTACCGCTATCATATCCCATGTTCCGAGTAAGATCTGGCTCACTCTAAAATTACCTGAGCCGAACTTACGGGTCCTATTTACTACATTTGATGGCGGTGTCCAAGGTAACTTGCCCCCCCCGCAATGGCTAGCCCCTTGCAGAGAAATGGACCAGATCTGGGTTGGCGCTCCGAAGGAGAGAGAAATGTTTATTTCTGCGGGCTTGCCCCCTGAGAAAGTCCACCTAGTCTATTGGCCCCACGCTTGGCTGGATAATCCCTTTGTGCCGCCTCCAACAACTGAACCATCGTCTCGCGAAAAGCCCTTCCGCTTTTTGTCTATCGCAATGTTTCAGCCTCGGCGGCGTTGGGATACCTTGGTGGAGGCATATCTTGAAGAATTCAACGGAAATGAGAAGGTCGAACTCTGCCTGAAGGTCAACTACCCTTCCTGGCACCCTGTACCCGGCAAACCTAGGGAAGATCTCCATAATCTTATCAGCCATTTGCGCCAAAGGACTGCCTCAGCGGCCAAGGTTACAATAGATGAAGATCTTGGAACAAGAACTGGTATCCTACATTTAATCGACAGTTGTAATGTCTATGTTTCTACGGATACCGCCTCTACGGCTCCAGTCAGCGAGGCCCGGGTGAGAAGGAGAATGGTGGTTCTCCCCGAGGATTTAGGCCTTATGCCTGCGGAGTGTTATGTACCCATCCCCGTTGATCCGAATTCCAAGGTGCCATTGACCCAAGACATCCTTTTGTATCAACCCCACCATAAGGGGACCTTCATGCCCCAACTCCACGTAGGGGATGTTCGTAAGGCCATGCGCTGCGCTTATGAAATGGCGCCAGAAGAACGGCAGGCCAGGGCCGCCAGCGCAGCGTATGTGCCGGGTCCAAGGGAAACCATCCCCATGGCCATGATGGCCATTCAGTCCGGTTGGCGACATAAAGCGATTATCCCCAAACCGATGCCCCCAAGCCAATCTCGTCCCCAGGCACAGAACTCCCCGGCGACTTTTTTCCTGATTCGAAATGCGGGAATGGGAGATGTGCTGATGACCCTTCCTGCGGCCAGGGCCCTTAAGCGAAGGTATCCCGCGGCGAAAGTCGTCCTCTTAACCGAGAAAAGGTATGAGAATATCGTCAAGGCTAATCCCTTCGTGGACGAATGCATAACCGTGGAAGGGTCGAAATTGTCCGTCCAGGGTGACCCCAAAAAGCTTCAGGGAGGGAGAGGCTGGAATCTAAACCCGGCCAAGTTCGGGATTGGGGAAGAACACCAGGTCGACGCCTATTTAAAGGAGGTAGGCATTCGCATCCCGGATGAGGATAAAGAAATCGTCCTCCACATCCCCGATTCATCCGTGGATAAAGTGAACCGGCTGCTGGAGGAAAAAATCAATTCTTCCCCCTTGGCCGGCGACGGGAGAAGACCGAAAATAGTCCTCCTTCACGCGGCCAAAAACGATCCGAATCGCACTTGGCCGGCCCCACGATGGGAACGCCTGGCGCAAATCATCATGGAAGAGGGCTACCTGGTGATCGCCACGGGAGATAAGGGCCGTGACCCTCGAAGAGGGGTGCATGATATCCCGCTGCCTGGGGTCGTGAACCTGGTTGATCAGCTATCCCCCCTGGAATTTACCGCCTTATGCCGGAAGGCAAACTTGCTCATCACCACGGACAGCGGCGCGGTTCAGCTGGCGGGACCCAGCAACATCGGCATCGCGGGCATCTATACGGTGATTCCCGGCAGGTGCCGGCTTCCCTACCGCCACGGGAAACCCATGTGGAACTCCGTTTCCATCGAGTCGGAATGCAAATACTCGGGGTGTTATCGACGAATGCTGGAGGAGAAGTACTTCAGCCCGGCAAGAGAGCGGTTGAAAGCGGAAAAAATGACGCCCTCCCAACTATTTGCCGAGTGGTGTTTGGCAAAGGAGAAGTATGCCTGCGTCCTCAGGCAAATCACCCCGGAAATCGTATGGCAAAAGAGCAAGAACCTTCTCCTTCAGGAACCCCGCTTCTGGAACGAGCTGGGAGAATCTCTCTTTCAAGAGAACAAGATAGAGGAAGCCAAACATATATTCCTGGGCGCCCTGGAGAGAGAAAACAACTTCCTGCCGGCGCTGAACAATCTCGGGGTCATCTCCTTTCAGGAGGGCAAAATCAAAGAGGCCATTTCCTGTTTCAACCGGGTCCTCGAGGTCAAGCCCGATGATTTTACGGCGCTCGAAAATATGGGGATGTGTCTGGCCGCGGAAAAGGAATTCCGCCAGGCGGTCGATTGGTTCCAAAGAGCCAGGGAAAATGGTCCGGGTGATGTGGGGCTCTTGAATTCCCTTGGAAATTGCCTGATTCAAGTAGAGAAGTTTTCAGGGGCGGAAGAAGTCTATCAGACCTCTCTAGAGAGAGATCCCAGCCAGGCTTCAGTGAAAAGGATTCTGGAGGAGCTTCATAAGATAATGGAAATGCAGATTCCGGAGGCGGTTCCCGGGGGGATGGGAAAAGAATGAAGAAAAAGAAGAAAAAAAAGAATTCTCATCCCCCGAACAACGGCCTGGTTCATAGGTTCCTGGACTCGGCGGTGAAGCTCTCTCTTTGCATGATTGTAAAGAATGAGGAGCAGAACCTGCCCCTCTGTATTGCTCCCCTGAGGACCGTACTGGATGAGATCGTGGTGGTGGACACGGGGTCCGCGGACAGGACCAAAGAAATCGCGCGGGAGCTGGGTGCCAGGGTATTCGATTTTCCCTGGTGCGATGATTTCAGCGCCGCCCGGAACGAGTCC
>PMCE01000048.1 GCA_003154025.1 Syntrophaceae bacterium | reverse complement strand
GATGGGCTCTTCGATTCCCTGGGGCAAGTTTCCCCGGATCGCTCCGACCTTGGCCCGGACCTCCTGGACCGCATCGTTGATCTTCACTTCCAGCTGGAACATGATCACCACGTTGGAGACACTCTCGCGGGAGGTGGACATCACGTGCTTCACGCCGGAAATGGGGTTGACCGCCTCCTCAATCCGCTTGCTTACCTCCCGCTCCACCGTCTCCGGCGAGGAGCCGGGGAATTTGGTCACCACCGAGACGACGGGAATTTCCACATCGGGAAACATATCGATGGCCAACCTGCGGTAGGAGAAGATCCCCAGGGTCACCAGGGCCAACATCATGACGGTGGCGAAAATGGGCCTTTTGATTGATAGATTGGAAAGAAACATTCTACTTCTCCCCGTTGATCCGGGTCACGTTCACCTTGTCCCCATCTTTGGCGTTGAACCCTCCCCGGGTGATCACCATCTGCCCGGGGGCAACACCGGCGGTTATTTCCACCTGGTCTCCGGCCATGTTTCCGGTGCGGACGGCCTGCCGGCGGGCGATGTCCCCGCTCACGACAAGGATCTCCGCCTTATTGGCGGATACATCCCAGGTGAGCAGCGCGGTCCGGGGGACTTTGACCACCCCGCTCCGCTTTCCCGTCAGGATCCGGCCTTTCACGAAGAGTCCGCCCTTCAATGAATCGTCTTTATTCTCGACCTCGGCAATGACCCTCACCGACCGGTCCGCTTCGCTCACCGTGGGGTTGATGAACATGACCTTTCCGGTGAAGACTCTGCCGGGAAGGGCATCGGTGGAAAAGGTCAGAGGCTGCCCTACGCGAAGGACGGCCATGTCTCCCGAAGGGACGTTTACGGTAAGCTCCAGGACCCGGTTGTCCACGATCCGGAACATGGGTTTGCCTCCCATCTCTCCCACAAAGTCCCCCACATTGACATTGCGCAGATATACCACTCCCTCTATCGGAGAACGAATCATGGACTTGGAGAGCCGGGTCTGGGCCTGCTGGACATCTTCCTCCGCTACTTTCAGCTGGGCCCTGGCCGCCTCTATCCGGGCTTTCGCGGCTTCCCTTTCGGTGCGGGCGTCATCCAGGTTCTGCTGGGTGATCAGGCCCGCGTCTTTCAGCTTTGAGGCGCGGTCGTCCTCCCGGGCGGCCCGATGTTCGGCGACCTCAGCCTGCAGGAGGTTGGCCTTGGTGAGTTCCACCGCCGCTTTGGTTTTGTGCAGGAGGACATCCATCTCCCGCGTATCCAGCCTGGCCAGAGGGTCTCCCTTCTTTACCTTCACCCATTCGGTGACGAAAACCTCGGTGACGATTCCCGTATATTCGGATTTCACGTCCGCCCCGAACTTGGAGGAGATCGATCCGATCACATCGATCCCGTCCACGATATCCGATGCCGTGGCCTTGGTCGCCTCCACCGCCACCGGCGGCCTGCCACCGGCTTTTTCCGCCGGCTTTTTGTCCTCACTCTGGGCGGAGCATCCGCCAACCACGGCCCCCAGGAAGATGAACAAGGCGGGCCATACGCATATCTTCATCGTTCTTCTCACTTCCGTCTTCCTTTCTCTACCGAGATTCCATGAAAGATAAGCTTCAGGACCCGGGCAAGTCCTTCGCTCCCCAGCGCCCATTCCGGATGGGTAAGATGCACCTCCATGGCCACATTGATCGCCCCGATGATGGCCCAGGCCATCTCCTGGGGATTTCCCTTCCGGAATTCCCCTTTGCGGATTCCTTCTTCGATCAGCCGCTGGACGGCTTCCCGGAACTTCATATGGTAGGCGTCGAAGTCAAAGAAGGGGGCTCCCTGGTGGGGCCCGTAGAAGATGGCGTACATCACCCGCGCGACCTTGACATGTTCCATGAAGAGGGAATAGAGCCGGTCGCACAGGCGAAGGACCCTCTGGGTTACGGTTCCCTGATCCTCCCGTGACCCGGCGAGGAGATCGTCCATCTTGGCAAAGGCCCCCTGCATGAGTTCCAGGTAAATGCCTTCCTTGTTCCGGAAGTAGTAATACAGAACCGGCTTGGTCACGCCGGCGGCGGCCACGATCTCCCGGACCGAAGTGGAGGCATACCCCTTCTGGGTAAACAATTCCGCAGCGCCCTCCAGCAGTCGCTGGCGCACGGATTCGCCATCCGACCCTGTCTGATTCTTCTTCCTGCCCATTTTCCCCTGCCCTGTTTTCGAATCCTATTTTGTGGAAGTCATAACCTCCACCAGAGGTTTTGTCTTTTGGTTTGCTGGTCCCTCAAAGGGACCTGATCGCAAACCAAAAGACAAAACCTCCTAAGAAGATCGGCCACACGTAGTCGACAACTGTTTTACGACAGCTAATTGCTTTACATTAAAAGACTCTGTGAAATTCTCAAAGTTTTTTAGTCCCCCGGCATAGCCGGGGGTTTACCTTAAGGAAATTATTTACCTACCGGTAAGTATAATTAACTAGACACAAAGGGTCAAGGAAAATTTTGACGAGGGAGGAAATCGCTGGCCGTTGGGGGGTTAACGGAAAGGAGAAGAGTGACTCTAACCACCATCTATGCTTCTACGGTAGTCAGCGTTTGTCCTGGAGGGAATGGGCGGCGTCCCGATCCCATAAAAAACCCCATAAAATATAAATAACCCGACTGTTCATTTTGCAGGCTCAAAACCAGTCTTCAATTTTCAACCCCTGGATTCGTCCGAATTCTTCTTGGTTATGGGCAATGAGGGCGCAATTGTTTGCCAGGGCGGAGGCAGCGATCAGAACATCATAAGGTCCGATGGGAAGGCCTTCTTTTTCCAGTTTCACCCGAATCGCCGCCGCCCATTTCGCTTCCGCCTGGCCGAACGGCAAAACATGGACGAGAGACACAAGATCCTGGAGCTGGGCTTTTCGTTTTTGAGGGGATTTAGATTTGGCGATCCCCACTTCGAGCTCATAGAGAACGATCGTCGGAATCCCGATTTCGGTGGGCGGTGTGGCGAGTAAACGCTGAGGAACATTCCCCTGGCCTTTGAAGAAATAGATAAGCGTGTTCGTGTCCAGGACGTATTTCATACCGACTCCCTAGGCGCATCGCTTCCGATTCTTTTCCTCATCTCCTCGGAAGCGGGAATATCGGCCCAAGCACCCGCCAGCGATACAACGTTTTCAGGCCACGAGGTCGCCGCCTTTTCCTTGATCAGGTCGGCGATCCATTTGCTCTTCGATATCCCCCTCTTTTTTATGATTCTCTGCATCTTTTTCTCTGTCTCGGAATCGAGATAGATGGTAACCTGTCCCATATAATCACCCCCTTGCCTTATGATTTAACATATATGTGGTCCGACGTCCAGGGGCGGCTTTCTGGGAGGGGAGATGGAATTCCGGGAAAGAAGAACATCCGAAGCGATTTACAGGAAAGGATGTACAGGAGCCCGGGACGTAATGCATCGTATGAATCAACCCTAGGACACCAACCCGGTGAAACAGCTCTGTTCTAAGGTACGGCCAATTGCTTTCTCCGCCTCCGCGGCGAGCAGCTTTCAAATCTCTCGCGCGGGTGCATTCGGGAAACGTACCCTACAGTTTTTCAGAAGGCTAAAGCCAAATGAATGCAAAAAGCGATTTTTACAAAAGCCCTTTACTCCGTCATTCCTGGCGAAAGCCGGAATC